>DYLT01000025.1 GCA_020721945.1 Blastopirellula marina | reverse complement strand
CGGGCGGCGAGCCGCCACGGCGGTGGTACTCGGTGCGATAGGGGAACAGGTCGTCCCGACCTAGGTAGACGACAACCTGGTGCGGGACGTGGGGGGGCAGGGCGTCGAGGTCCCCTGCCCTGCCCTCGCTGGCCCCGAGGGCTTGTTCCGGAAACAACGCCCGAAGCTTCTCCGGTCGCCATCGGCCTTCCAACCGAAACACCGGGAAGCCACCGGTCAGGGTGGCGGGCTCGGCCTGGGTGAAGGCGAACGTCGCGTTGAGTCCGCGCAAGAGCCGGCCGATGCCGCCCCAGCCGGGCCAATCGCCGAGTTGGCCTGGCACGAGGGGGTCACCTTTCTCTTGAAGAACCCTAAGCACCCGCGCCGTGTCAATGCGCGCAAGTCGGGGGGGATCGCGAAACTTCTCGTACTTCCAAAGGTACCGACCGCTACAGACTTGAAGCACAACGCACGGGTCGCCCTCCAGGGGGAACTTCAGTTCCAGGCGCAATTGAAGCCCTTCGTCGGAACGTTGCTCGAGATACGTGCCGGAACCTTCGAGTTGCTTGCCGAACAGTTCCACCCGTTGCCATAGCCGAGCCGAGACCGAGCGTCGGCTCTCGAAGCGCAGGATCGCCTGACGGAGCAACTCCTGGGCCTCGTCGGACTCGGGTGGTCTCTGGCCACGCAAGGGAGAACTTGCCGCTGGGGCGGTTTGCGGGATCGACGGGGGTAGCGCAAGCTGTGCCGAGGTCTGGTCTCCCTCCAGCGCCAGGCTCAAGCAACCGATAGTAAGCACCATGAGGATCTTGCGTCTGGACGCCATTGCGGGGGTTTTGAGGGATTTGCCAAAGAAACCTGTTGTACGCAACCGACGAATAGACCTTAGAGGGGATTTCTGCGCTGCCGGGAACCTCCACGGGCGGCGCGGACCTCCTCGACCCGAGGGGGCGCGGAACGACCGCGCCCTTATGGTATCTGGGCGGGCGAGGGATCGCTACGTCGCTTTTTGGGTTTGCCTTGGCTAGTAGGGGGGACACCTGATGAGATACGGCACGTGGTTGTTGGTGTTGACGGTGGCGGCCGCAGGGTGCCACAGACCCTTGCAGCAGAACTTGCCGCCGGCGGAACGATTGATGCATCCGGGACCGGGCGTGGATGGCCCCGGACCCGGCGTGATGATGTGGCAGCCCAACCTGGCGATGCCCGCCCAAACGGTGCAGGTGCAATTCGTTGGGCCCCAGGGCATGGTGATCGGCTGGGATGTCACGGCGCCTGGGGCGTTCGATTCCGAGCCGCTGATCGTCCCCGGCCGGTACAACTTCCCCGAGGGACACATCTACCGGCTGAAACTGACGAACATCCCGTTTGCGGGCCGCGAGGGCGTGGAACTCTATCCGACCCTCGAGATCGGTCCCACGGTGCCGCGGACCCAGGCCTTCTTGGCGCATAACGCGATTCCGGTCCAGTTCACCCAGGAGGACTTCGACCAGGTCCTAAGCGGCAACTTCGTGACCAAGGTGATTTACCTGCCCGACCCCGAGTTCCAAGAACTGGCGTTGGCCGGCGTGGAAACGCTCGTCAGCACGCGGCTGGATCCCGGCGTGGACCCGATCGTCGAGGCGGACCGCCGCGGGGCCATCATGGCCGTGGTCCGCATGGGCAATAAGGACCTGCAACTGCCCAACGCGCCCTCGATGGCCAATGGCGGCCCGGGCGGCGTGGTGCCGGCGGCCGCGATGCTCGGCCCGAACGGCATGCCCTATCCTGCCCCGGGCCCTGGCGCGATGGGTGCCGCGGCGCTCCCTGGTGCCTACATTGCGGGGGTCAATGGCCCCCAGTGGGGAATGCCGATGTCGGGCACGCCCATCGGTTTGCCCGGACCTCCGCACGTGCCGTTCGGCAGCCCGGCCGGCCTCCAGCGACACACGATGGTCAACCATACGAGAACCGATCTGCCCGGCCCGACCGATCATGTGCGGATCGACGTCAAGCAACGTCCCGGGTACAGCTACCCTGCTCCGGTGAATCACGTGCGGATTACGGAGAACACGCGCATGGGCGGATTGCTTTTCGATCCGTCGCACGCCGATCGACGCCAGAGGGTCGGCGACGAGGCTTGTCCCAATCAGAACTGTCCGCCCGACGACGGCCAGTGAGCCTGGGGGGCAGGTGTTCAGCCTGACGCGCGGTGTGGGGCAGGTTTTCGGCCTGCCGCCTCGCGCGGCAAGCGGAGAACCTGCCCCGCGTTTGTCGAGTCTTCGGTTCGGAGGGGTGCGCCACGCACCAGGCCCTCACCATGGTCAACGAGTTTTGCCAGGGACACGACGTGGGGCAAGACGCACTCGGGCGCGCCTGGCGCACCGGCGGGGCTGCCGCGTGGCCCGCGGCGTGGCCGACCGCGGCGCGGTGGAGGGCTCAGCAAGCCGTCCTGGCGGCGGTGGCGTGGCTGGGGTTGGTGGCCGCGGGGATGGGACAATCCCCTGCCCTGCACTTCCCCCACGATGTCGGCATGCCGCCCGGCGCGATCGGCGCGCAGCGACTCGGCCGGGGCGGGCCGGTCGTCGGGTACTTCCAGCCCGTCGAAATCGCCGCGCCCGACGGTGCGATGGTGGCGATGGCCGAAAGCGGCACGCTGGGCGAACCCCAGAACGCCCCGGTCCGCGTCGGCCTCTTGATCGGCCAGGTCTACCGCTTCTGCGTGTTCAACATCCCGTTTCACGCGGGCCAAGAGGTTTTTCCGACCATCGAGGTCATCGATCGTTTGTACACTCCGCCTGGCCAGGAGGCGCGCTTCCCGATCAAGATCGAGCTGACGTTGGACGATCTGCGGCTGGCGATGGACGGCAAGTTCGTCACACGCGTGGTCTATTTGGAAGACCCCGAGCGGGCGTTGCCGGTGGCCGCAGGCGGACGTGCGCAGAGCTGGTTCGAGGTCCCGCCGGGCCGTGACCCCCTGGTCGTGGCCGATGCCCTGGGCCGACCCGTGGCGATCGTGCGGATGGGCGGCCGGGTGCCCGATCACCGGCAGGGCTTCGACCCGCAGTTTCTCTTCGGGTGTCCGCCGCTATTGAAGTACCCGCCACCAGCGCCGGTCCACCCGCCCCAGCCGGCCGCGCGCGAGCCGGTGCCCCGATTGACGGTGCTGCCGCGGCCTCCGCGGCGCGCGACAAGCGGGGTCCTGCCCGTGGCCGCTGCCCAGCCGGAGGTTCCGCCGCGATGAACGACGCATTCCTTGCCCCTTTGCACCCGTGGCCCCGGTGGTGGCGGATCGTCCTGATCGGATTGTCGGTCCTCGTGCTGTCGTCGTGCCGGCAGGCGCCGGGTCCGGGTTACGCGCTGTCGGGAAACACGGGCCCCTACCCTGCCCTGCCCCCGGACGCATTCGGCGCCATGGCACCGGAGGCGACGCCGCCGGGGATGCCGCCCGCGGCCGTCGACATGCCGCGACCCGAGGACGTGCCGGCCGGCCCCTGGGCTCCGCCGGGAATGGCACGGCCCTGGCCGCAAGACGAATACCTAGCCGACGGGGGTGACTCGGGCGAACCGGCCGGCGCCAACCGCCAAGGCGAGGTCCTGGGGCTGGACCTCGAGGACACCGTGGCCCAATATGACACCCTCGACGGCCGCACGCTTGTCGAGCCCACCAACCGGGTCCACATCTACAGCCCACGCTTCCTCTCGGTGCGCCAGGTCGTGAGCCTTTGCGCCAACGAACAGCTCGACCGGACCTCCGGCCTGGTCCAACCGGAGCGCGCGGCCCAGGGCGACGAGGTGCAGCGCGTCGCCGCCAGCAAACAGCACTTCCAGGCCATTGGCCAGGTCGGCCAGAAGTCGGTCACGATCTTCCGCAACCGCCAGGGGCAGATCGAATCGTCGCAGGCCCTCGGACCGCAAGGCTTCCAGGACGCGTTTTTGCCGTTCGAGAATTTCCGCGTGATCCGGCTGGGTAGGTACGACGAAGCCGAGATGCCGTTCTTGGCGCGCAGCGCTCGGGCCGCCATCACATGGACCGACAACGCCGCCGTCCAGGTGATCCTCGACGGCAAGACCGCCGTGGCGTTGGTGCAGAACGAGCGAGTCGAAGTGCTTTTCACGGTCAAGGAGCCGCCGGCCCAACCCAAATTGCGGGTCATCAAGGTCGCCTCGACCCCATTCGCCGAGCCGGGCGAGACCGTGGATTTCACCATCCGCTTCGACAACGTGGGAAACCAGCCCATCGGCAACGTGACCCTTCTCGACAACCTCTCGGCCCGGCTGGAGTACGTCGAGCAGTCGGCCCAATCGAGTGTGAAAGCCCACTTTTCGACCCAGCCGAACCAAGGCCAGTCGCTCGTGCTGCATTGGGACCTGGTCGAACCGCTCAAGCCCGGCGAAGGCGGAATCGTGCGATTTTCGTGCCGCGTGCGGTAAGGGGCGACTTTGGGCGTCTTGTTTCGCTCGCGGGCGTGTGAAACAATAGGCTCCGTGGGCGGGGACAGGCACGCGATCCGGCCCGAAAACGGTCCGAAGAACGAGCCGATCCCCGGCCCGCGAACGCCTACCGGCCCATTTTCGGTTTCCCTGGCCCCTTTCGTGATTTTGCCATGCGAGCCATCCAGTTTCTCGGTCCCCGGAAGATCGTTCTGCGCGACGATGCGCCCAAGCCCCAGCCGCAACCGGGCGAGGTGCTCGTCCAGTGCAAGTATGTAGCGCTGTGCGGCACGAACATGGGACCGTACCTGGGCGAGGGGCACTGGGAGACGCTTCAGGCGGCCAGTCCGCCGGGGTGGCTAGGGCACGAGAACATCGGGTACATTGTCGAGTCGCGGTGCGACGGCTGGGCACCCGGCACGCCCGTGCTGGCCCATCCCGACGATTACAACGGGTTTGCCGAGTTCATCCGCGCCAAGCCGCGCGGGCTGGCCCGGTTGCCCGACGTGCCCGATCTGGCCTCCCTGGTTGTCGCCCAGCCGCTGGCCACGGTGCTGCGGGCCATGGCCCGCACCGGGCCGGTCATCAACCAGCGGTGCGTGGTAGTGGGCCAGGGGCCGATGGGGTTGGTCTTCACACAGTTCCTCGGCCGGCTCGGCGCCAAGCAGGTCATCGGCATCGACACGGTGGCCTGGCGCCTGCCGTGGTCCACGCGCTTCGGGGCGACCGAGGTGATCGACGCCTCGAAGGAAGACCCGATCGAGGCGGTGCGGGCTTTGACGGGCGGCCAGATGGCCGACTTCTGCGTCGAGGCGGTCGGCCACCGCGACTCGCTGTGCATGGCCGCGCGTCTTCCGCGGCGCCAGGGACGCCTGATGGTCTTCGGCGTGCCGCACTTCGACCTCCAGGAGTTCCCCTGGTTCTACACCCTGGGCAACGAGACCGAGCTGATCGCCTCGATGGGGCCCGAGTGCATGGACTACTTCCAGACCGCGGTCGACATGATCGTCCAGCGCCGGATCGAGCTGACCGCGATGGTCACGCCGCGCCTGCCGTGGGACCGCGCGGCCGAGGCCTTCGAGATGTACGCCAACCCCGCGGCGGCCGAGGGGTCGCTCAAGCTCACCCTGGTGTTTTGAGCGGAAATTCCCCGCGCTCTTGGGCGTCTACTTGTTGTGCGCGAAGTACTCGCGCACCAGGGCCTCCCTCATCGTCGCGCGCTGGTCGTACAGGCGGCGGAGCTTTCGGGGCTTATGGTTGGCCAGCGCGTAATGGGTGATGATCGGCAGGGCGATCGTCGTGTCGGTATAGCAGACCACGGCGTCGGGCAGGCGCGTCGGATCAACCTTGCCCCAACTGACGGCCTCGTGCGGCGTCGCGCCGGAAAGCCCGCCCGTGTCGGGCCGCGCGTCGGTCACCTGGAAGAAGTAATCGTGGCCGACCTCTTTGATCCGGAGCACCTCCTGGATCTGGGGCTCGGTCTGAAGGATGAAGTTTTTCGGGCTGCCGCCGCCCATGAGCATGACCGCGCTGCGCCCGCCGGAGCGCTTCGCCGCCAGGACGTAGCTCGTCGTTTCGTTCACATCGATCGAGGGGTTGACGCGCAGTTTGTTGCCCTTCAGTTCGACGCCCGCGACGTTCATGCCGATGGTCGAGTCGCCCGGCGACGACGTGTAGCACGGCACGCCCGCCCGGTAGGCCGCGGCCAGCACCGACACGTCCTTCAGTCCCGCCTTGCGCTCCCACTCGGCCGCGTACCGGCCGAGCAGGTAGTGCAGCTCGGCGGTACCCATCTCCTTCTGGAACTCGGGTTGGACGAGAATGCTGCGGAGGATCTCGTCGGTCGCCATCAGGCAGTCGGAATAGCCCAAGAGCACGTCGTAGATGCGTACGATGTCGTTCTTGCGCAGATCGGTGTCGTCCAGGAGGTGGCTGCCCACGTGGACGGGAAAGTTGAATGCGAAGTGCAGGTCGTGGTAGAGGTTCGCCCCGGTCGAGACGATCCAATCGACGAACCCGGCCTTGATGAGCGGAACCACGCACGAGCAGCCCAGGCCGGCCGGCGTCAGCGCGCCGGCAAGGCTCAGGCCCACGGTGACGTCGGGCTCGAGCATCTTCTGGGTGAACAACTCGCACCCCTCCCGAAGCCGGGCCGAGTTGTACGCCAAGAAGGCGTTCTGCAACAGATCGCTGAGTTTTTCCTTGCCGGTGATGCTCTTGGGGAGGATGCGCCGGCCGGAGAGGTAGCGGTCCTTGTTGGGGCACTTCTTCTTGAGCATCCAGTCGGGGACATCGGAAAGGTCCTCGCGGATGCGGTGGGTACGCTTCATTTCCGTCCTCCTCGAACAAGGCGCCGCGACCGAGCGTCGCTCAGGGCGTCATGAGCACTCGGGCCGTCGGCATCCCATTGAACGTCGTGGCGCTGGCCACGCTGTAGGCTCCGATGTTCTCGACGTAGACCAGGTCGCCGGTTTGAAGTTCGGGGATTTCTTCGCCCCGGGCGATGATGTCGAAGCTGTCGCAGGTGGGCCCGGCGAGCGTCGAAAGCTGGGTGGGCCCGCCCCGCAGGAACCGGTACTGGTACTTGCAGTGGTCGAAGACCTGGCCGCTGAGCGAGCCGTACAACCCGTCGTCCAGAAAGTACCAGAGCTTGTTCTCGCGGATCGCTTTGCCGATGACCCGCATCACCAGGGTGGCGGCTGGCCCCACCAGAAACCGGCCCGGCTCGGCAATGATCCGCACGCTGCGGTCGAAGAGCCGGTCGACCTCTTGGGTCAGACGCGACGCGAGGCGCTCGAAGGGGTCTTCTTCGTGGTCGAAGTGGCGGATCGGGAATCCGCCGCCGATATCCAGGATCTCGAAGGGGATCTGCTTCAGCCGGGCGTCGCGGGCGATGATGGCCGCCACTTCGAGGGCCTCGAGGTAGTTCTCCAGACGCGTGCATTGGCTTCCCACGTGGAAACTCAGGCCCGCCGGCTGGAGCCCCATCTTATAGGCCTTGATCAACAGGCTTGTCGCGTCGGCCGGGTCCACGCCGAACTTCAGGCTCAGCTCGACGATCGAGCCCACGTTGGGCACCTTGATTCGCACGAGCACTCGGGCCCCCGGGGCGTGCTCGGCCAGTTTGTCGAGTTCGTAGCCGCTGTCGAAGGTAAAGAGCGTCACGCCCTTCGTGGCCGCCTCGCGGATCGCCTCGACGGGCTTGACCGTGTTGGCGAAGATGATCTGGCTGGGCTTCGCGCCGGCCTCGAGCACGAGGTCCATCTCGGCGGCCGAGGCCACGTCGAACGAAGCCCGGCCCGCGACCATCACCTTGATCACCTCGGGATGAGAGTTCGCCTGGACGGCGTAGAACGGCTCGACCCGCGGCAACCCCCGGCGGAACCGCTCCAATTGCCCGCGCAGCACCGAACGGCTGACCAGCAACAGCGGAGTCCCGTGCTTGCGGGCGAGTTCCCTAAGCCGCCGGTGGTTTGCGGTGAGCGTGGCCTTCATCGTCCGCCCAGTTCCCGACGAAAAAAATTTCCCTCCAGTGTACCGGACCACGGCGGAGCTGCAAGGCCGAACGCCCCAGCGCCCTGGCAGGCTGCTACGGCGCGGTCTTCGGTTTGGCACCGGGTAAGGTCGGGGCCTTGGGGATTGGCAGGCTCTTCAGCAGTGCCTTGCCCAGCGCCCGCGAAGCGGTCGTCTTCCCTCCCGCGTCGCCGCGTTCACTCGCGAAGGGGTCGTCGCTGAGATCGACGGGTTTTTTGGGCTCGGGTTTGGGCTCGGTCTTGGGCGGCTCGGCCTTGGCGGTTCCGCCAGGGCCACCCGGAGGCATCCCCGGGGCACCGGGTGCCATGCCGGGCGCGCCAGGGGGGGCGCCGGGCACGCCCGGCCCTGTCGGCGGCGCCGCCGCCGGCCCGGCGGCCGGAGCCGGGGCGTCCGACTTCTTGCACGCCGACACGCCCAAAGCCACCGCCGCCACGATCAGAACCGCTAGCATCCTTCTCATACCGACTCTCCATCATCTTAGGTTGCCACGATCCGCCCTCGGATAGTATAGTGTCGGCTGCCCTCGCCGGTTTTGCAAGCGGTTCGAGCAACATGCGACTTCTCTTGGTGTCCGACCTTCATGGCATGCGCGACACACTTGGCCGAATCCTCCGCCAGGCCGGCGCGGTGGACGCCGCCCTGTTGGCCGGAGACCTGACCGATTTCGGCTCGCCAGTCGACGCCGAGAAGATGGTCCGCCTGGCGGCCGAGCACGCCCCAGCCGTCTTCGCCGTAGCCGGCAACTGCGACTCGGCCGCCATCGACCGCCACCTGTCCGAACTGGGCGTCGGACTGCACGGCCGGGGCCTGGTCCAGGGCGGCCTCCGGCTCCAAGGGCTGTCGGCCATGCCGCCGTGGAAGCACAAGATGTACCAGTTCACCGAGGAGCAGTTGGCCGAGGCGTTGGCCGCCGGATGGTCGGCGGTCGAGGACGGCGCCGGCCCGCACGTCGTGCTGACCCATGCTCCGCCGCGCGGCACCCTCGACCGCACGTGGATGTTCCTTCACGTCGGCAGCGTGGCCCTGCGCCAGTTCATCGAACGCGCCGAGCCGGCGCTGGTGGCCTGCGGCCACATCCATGAAGCCCGCGGGGTCCAGCGCCTCGGCGCCACCACGGTGGTCAACTGCGGCCACGGCGCCCGGGGCGACTACGCGATTGCCGAGATCGGCAGCGACGTGCAGGTGGAAATGCACCGCGCGTGACCGCGATCGGAAGAAAACGCGGGTTCAAGACCTCGATCTGCCGACAAGGCGGGCCCCGGTGGCGCGGGCTGCTCGACCTCAGTCTTCGGCACGATACGATCCCGTGCGCTGGAAATGGTCGATCATCGCCCTGACCCAATCGGCCGGGGGCAGTTCCCACAACCTCGCTTGGATTTCCCGCTGGAGATCATCGTGAGTCACGGTCGACATCGAACAGACCTCCCTCGCCAATGGCCGCATCGCATTTCTTGTGACGCACCCAACGGAATTTTCTGTCGGTCGTGATGACCGCAACCTCGACTGGCCCCCCACATACGGGGGCCATGTGCGAGAACTTCATCGTCTTGATTGCCGTGTAGATCGAGGCATGTACCCAGTCAATCGCCTCGCGGATCGGCAGGTCAAACGGCTGGCCCAGGCAGCACGGTCGGATCAAATCGAATAGGTCTTGAGCGCTTCCGGTCCATTTGCCAGACCGAAGGATCGTCGAGAAAAGGGACTCGTCGAGGCCGAAAATTAGTCGGTTGATGAGGTTGGGGCAACCCCAGAATCGAGTGCTCCCGACGGCGAGCGGGTCGATAGGCCCTGGGCTCGTGAGCGTCGGGTCGTAGCGAATCTCGAAAGCGGCGGGGGTTCGGTCATGCATCAAGTACCCGCCGATGCAGAAGCCACCGGACCACGCCTGCAACAGGTATTGCAACTCGCCGTCCTCATCGGGCGTCCTCGACGCCTTACTCCGCAGAGCTTGCACACGCTGCTGACGTACGGGCCCTACTGCTCCGCTTCCACCCGCTTTGGATTTGGCACTGGTCGAACTCGGCCCCCGGTCGCGTTTGGTCTTCATCTCGCCTGGTTTTCGTACCAGACCAGGTCGTTGGTCCGGCCGGCGATGACCACGAGGTCCGGCCGGCCATCGGCATTGAGGTCGGCCACCACGGCGCCTTCGACGGCGATGCCCCGATCGAGGTTCGTGGTTCGGAATTGGCTCGCCTCGGGATCGAGAGGATCATACAGACGCAGGCCGCGGTCCCCACCGCGCCAGCCGGCCACGATTTCGTCCTGGCCGTCGCCGTCGAAGTCAGCCACCACCAGGGCGTGTCCCTCGACGAGCGATTCGTCGATCACCCGGCGGTGCCAGAGTCCGGTGCCGCCTTGCGGCGTGTAGACCACGACCTGATGCCCATGCCAGGGTTCGATCGCGGCCACGAATGGGCGGTTCGGGCCGAAGTGTCCGGGGGCGACCTCGCTCGATCCGCGGGCAGCGCCGGGCTTGTCGCTGATCGGCGAGGCGCCGGCGCCGATCCGTGTCTTCCGCCACGCGCCGCCCTCGAAGTCGAGGCGATAGATGCCCTCGAAGCTTGCCGTCAGGATTTCATCGCGCCGGTCCCCATCGAGGTCCCCCACCCACAAGCCGTGCAACACGGTCAGCGTCTCGTCGATCTTCGCGATCTCCCATTGGCCCGACCGCAGGTCGGTTGGCGGCCGGAAGGCCCACAGGTGCGACGGCTTCGGCGCGATTGAGGTCTTCGACCCCGGGCCGAAGATCGGCGCGTGCACCAGGACGGGCCGGCCGGCGCCCTCCAGATCGCCCCAGCGGAGTCGATGAGTCACCGGGTCAGCACCGATCGGGTAGATCGACCACGGCTCGTCGGGATGGGCGCTGGCCTTGAGTAGTTGGATCTCGCCGCCGCGATCGGCCTGGTCGAAATGGAACCCGCTGGCTAAGGCGATCTCGGGCTTGCCATCGCCGTCGACATCGCGCACCGCCAGGTCGATGTTGCGCTGGGTCCGCGCAATCGTCCGGCGTTTCCACGTCGGGTTCTCGTACCAGTCCACGCGGTTGGCATCGGTCGACAGGGCGACGACGTCGGGCTTGCCGTCGCCGTTCAGATCGGCCACCGCCGCCTGGTAGCCCGCGGGAAACCGGTCGATCTCGTGTCGCTCGAATCGCAAGGGACTGGCTGCCATCAGCAACACGGTCACGCCGAGTGCGTTCATCGACGCTTCTCCATGCACCGGACCACCCGGCCCCGCGTTCGCGCCACGCGCTGGGTCCGGCAATCGCCAACATACGAACGGACCGCCTTGGCGCCAAGCTGGCCGACGTGACCCGCAAGTACCGCATGTCGGATCCAGTTCAGCGACCACTGCGGTGGATGGGGCCCATGACGGAGGTTCCGGAGAAGTTGGGCTGAGCCCGATGCACCCGGGCAAACGCCCTGCCCCTGGGGGCCGTGGCCTTTCCCCTGTCAAACGACCGATCCGAGGGCGGCCACCGTGTCCAGAGCCGCGACTTTGCCCGAAACCGGAGCCCGGCACGTGAAGTCCTCGCACACGTAGACGGTCGGTCCGGGAGGGATCGAGGCCTTGCCGCGGAACATCCCTTCCAGGGCCATCGACCGGCAAGCGCCGGTCGGGGCATCGCGGCGAAAGACCACGGTCTTGTCGGGGATGTACCGGCGGCGGAGTTGCTCGAGGACCTCGGCGGTCGCCGCCTCGTCGTGCGAGCCGAGCACCACGACCTCGGGCGTGGGCCCCAGGGCGGTGTCGAGGGCCAAGCGCCACTGGGCGGTTCCCATGGGCCAACGCTTCATCCGCGGCAGGGCATCCTCGAGGGCCTTCTCGGCAAGCTCCAGGAAATCGCCTTGAGCGCAGAGCCTGCCCAGGCGCCACAGGACCGTGGTCGCCAGCGCGCCGCCGCTGGGCGTGGCGCTGTCGAACACGTCTTTCTTGCGGAGGATGAGCGACCCGTGGTCGGCCGCCGCCATGAAAAACCCGCCGCGGGCGCGGTCGGAGAAGCGAGCGACCATCGGTTCGGCCAGGCGCAGCGCCGCGTCGATCCACCGCTCGTCGAACTCGGCCTCATAGAGCGACAGCAACCCGTTGGCCAGCGCCGCGTAATCGTCGAGCAACCCATCGACGCTCGCGCGGCCTGCGCGCCACGTATGCCACAGCCGGCCGTCCTCGCGCCGCAGATTGGTCAGGAGGAAATCCGCAGCCTGACCAGCGGCCCGAAGATAGCGCGGCTCGCCCAAGACGGCTGCGGCTCGGGCCAAGGCCTCGATCATCAGCCCATTCCAGCCGACAAGCACCTTGTCGTCCTTGCCCGGCCGGATGCGCTTCGAGCGGGCCTCGCATAGCGCGCGGCGACTGGCGGCCAGTTCGGCCCGCAGTTCCTCGAGGTCTCGCGGGCCGATCCCCGCAACCTGCTCGATCGTCTTCGGCAGATGGAGGATGTTCCGGCCTTCGAAATTGCCGGCCGCGGTCACGCCGTACACGTGGGCAAACGCCTCGGCCTTCTCGGGTCCGAGCACCCGGCGAACCTCGTCGAGCGTCCAGAGGTAATAGAGCCCTTCCTGGCCGTCGCTGTCCGCGTCTTCGGTCGAGTGGAAGCCGCCGACCGGGTCGGTCATGTCGCGGAGCACATAGTCGAGCGTCTCCCGGACGATGCGGGCGTAACGAGGGTCGCCCGTCGCTTGCCAGGCTTCGAGATAGCACACGCTCAGCAGGGCTTGGTCGTACAGCATCTTCTCGAAGTGCGGCACGAGCCAGCGCTGGTCGGTGCTGTAGCGGTGAAATCCCCCACCAAGGTGATCGTAGATGCCGCCAGCGGCCATGTGATCGAGCGTGGTCCGCACCATATCCAAGGCCGGTTTCTCCCTCGCACGACCCCAACGTCGCAGCAGGAAGCGCAGGTCCAAAGGCGTGGGGAACTTCGGGGCTGTACCGAAGCCGCCCCACGTCGGGTCGAACGTGCGGCTTAGCACGGCATAGGCCTGATCCAACAGCTCCCGCCCAGGCGCCGCGTCGCACGCCATGCCCTCGCGTGCCTCCTCCCGAAGCATTGCCTTCAGCGTGCGGGCTTGGTGCAGCACCTTCTCGCGTTGGGTGCGCCATGCTTCGTCCACTGCCCCAAGAACTTGGAGGAAACCCGGCATCGAACCGCGCGGCGTCGGCGGCCAGTAGGTACCCCCGAAAAATGGCTCAAGCGCCGGAGTGAGAAAGACCGACATCGGCCAGCCGCCATGCCCGGAAAGCACCTGCACGGCCTCCATGTAGAGATGATCGAGTTCCGGGTGCTCCTCGCGGTCCACCTTGATGCAGACAAATCGGCGGTTGAGAAACTCCGCGATCTGGGCGTTCTCGAAACTCTCGTGCGCCATCACGTGGCACCAATGGCACGCCGAATAGCCGATCGACAGGAAAATCGGCTTGTCTTCCTGGCGGGCGCGTTCCAAGGCTTCCGTCGCCCAGGGATACCAGTCGACCGCATGGCCGGCGTGCTGAAGAAGGTACGGACTGGTCTCGCGCGAGAGTCGGTTGGCCATGGGGAAACCTGAAGACGTAGGAAGGACGACGTTGCCGAATCGGAGAAAGCCAAGGAAGCGAACGGCCTTGGTTTCGTCAACACATGCCTCGGAAAACCTCGGTCTATCGAGAATCCTAGAGGCGTCGCACTCCCGAAGCAATGAACGCGCAAGAGGCGGTTGTTTCCTTAGCTTTTTTCCTGTTTGCCCAACGGGTACCTGCCCAGACCCTTCAAGGAACGGCGGACAAGGCGGGGTGACCCACCAAGAATGGGGATTGCCCTTCTTTCGGGGGCGACTTATCTTGCAAGTAGCGGGTCGCGCGGCCATGCTTGCGGAGCGACCCGCCAGCTAGTCTAATGGCGTCCTGTCGGAAGGGTGTTTCCCGATGGGACATGTCGGAACAGGAGGGGCGATGCACTCGTCGAGACACAGCCCCCCGGGACACGTCGATCGTTGTCCTTGGTGCGGGTTCTCGGTGAACCTGGAGGGGGTCAACGGGGCCGGCGCGCGATGCCCTCGTTGCGGCAAGCCGCTATGGTTCGTCTGCAAGACGGTCGACGAGGCGGTGGTCATTACGTTCTTGACGGGGCTGGTCTCGGGACACGCCACCGCGCAACAGGTCGACGAACTCTTGGAGGCCTTGGCCCCTTGCTCGCGTCTGGTGCTGGATCTTTCCCGGCTGCGGTTCGTACCGCCTTCGTTCCTGAAGTTGTTGGTCCTGCTGAATCACCGGCTTGCCTCGACGGTCCCCATGCGGATTTGCGGCCTTGACGAGCAGAAC
Organism: Blastopirellula marina; assembly: GCA_020721945.1. Taxonomy (GTDB): domain Bacteria; phylum Planctomycetota; class Planctomycetia; order Pirellulales; family Thermoguttaceae; genus JANLFZ01. The sequence continues at coordinate 14,160 of DYLT01000025.1, read as the reverse complement.
TCCACCATGCTGCGCCGCACGCGCATCGACCGTCTCTTCGAGGTCTTCGGCGACCAGCGGCAGGCCCTCGAAGCAGGCGTCCGGCATACCGGCCAGTGACCGGCACACCGACGGCCTGCCTTCAGGAATCGCACATCCGCGCCAGGTCGCGGAGGTACTCCAGGGCCTCGTCGAGCGTCGAGGCCGGCACGCCGCGGAGCCGTCCCCGGTGGTCGCAGCGGGCCAGGAGCTTCAGCTCCTCGAAGTCTTGCGATGCTTCCAGGCGCCGTCGGGCCCGCACGCCGATCGTCCCCTCGAGCACCGCGTGTCCTTCCATGTGGTGCTCGATGAGCCACGCCGTGCGGGGCGTAATGACGCCGTCCAGCGCCGCCAGCGCGGCCGGCACGTGGTCGTGTGGGTCGATCGCCTTGCCCACATCGTGCAACAGGGCCGCCAACAGGAACTCCTCGTCGTAGGGCAGCTCCTCCCGGGCGAGATCGAACACCTGGAGGCTGTGATACAGCGCGTCGCCCTCGGGATGGTGCTTGGGGCTCTCCTTGACCTGTTCCAGCGGTAACAGCAGCATCTCGTAGATCTGGAACCGGTCGACCTTTTTTTCGGCCTCGAGCACGGCCTCGTCGAGCGCCATGTCGGGGTACTCGCGTGCCAAGAGCTGCTCCAACTCGGCGATGCTCGCCCGCTCGATCGCCTTGCCCGTGATCGAACTTTTGAACACGTAGTGCGCCTTGTCGGCCGGGTACAGCGTCAGCTCGAAGCAGAACCGGTCCTCGATGTGCAGATGGACATAGACCCGCTCTTCGCCCTGCTTGCGCACCCGTTTGCGTTCGACCTCGTACGCGATTCCCTCGGCGTCGAGCGTCCCGGCGACCGATTCGAGGCTGTCGGAGAAGAGGTGAATGTCGATGTCGGAACCCCGGCGCACGTGGCCGGTCAGCGTACTGCCGATCAGGCGTGGGCGGAATCGCCGGAGGATCCGCATCATACGCAGGGCCTCGACCCGCATCTCGCGAAGGTTCTCGGCGCGGCCGGGGCCTTCGAGCATCCGGGCCATGGCCTGGATCTCGTCGCGGATCTCGCGGTTGCTGGGCAGGTCGCTCGGCTTGAACTCGCCGGTGGCGATTCGCCGGGCGGCCTTGAGCTTGGCCCGATAATACTCCGTCTCCTCGCGCGAGTACATCAGGCGGGCCGCTTCCCACGCGACCCGGCGACGCAACTTGTCACTCGACATGGTCGATGCGCCGATATCAAGCCCGTCGATGCGGCGCAGGGCTGGAAGGCGTCGAACGACACCTGTTCGTACCGCCCCAAGTATACGCGGTCGGTTGGTCGGGTTTCAAGATGGCGCGACGTGCCCAGCGAGGGAAAGCAACCCACTCGCCCGGCACGCCTCTTTCGTTGGCCGGCCGTGTCGCCTTTGGCTCCGCTCAATTGGCGTCCACGCCCGCGGCGGACGCCTCGACGACGCGGCTGGACGTCTGCGCCAGAGGTGTCCGCTCGAAGACGGATAGACTACAATCGAGGTGGGACCGTCAGACTCGAGATTCTGGGGACACCTGCCCATGAATCCGAAATGTGTGCGCAGATTGGTCGAGAACTACTGCCTCAGCAGAAGGCAGCAGCAGTTTGCGGAAGCCGAACGCGCGGGGGGACGCCTTTGAGCATCTTCGATTGGCTTCGCGGCAAGAGGGACACGGTCCACGTCGCCGAGGACCGGATCTGGCTGACCCAAGCCGCCAAGTTCGCCGGCATTCAGCGCGAGGTCGCTTCGGCACTGGCCGACCCGCGCGGTCCGGACGCCGTCTTCCTCGTCGCCCACTTCGACGACTGTCTCCACGAGTTGAGGTCGCTGGCCAGTCGCGCCGGGTTCGACGAGAGCCGCGTGCTTGTGATCGGTTCGAAGGAACTCGAAGGGCGGTCGGCAGCGGGTCGTCTCGACCCGAGCCAGACCGTTCTTCTCGTGGTCGGCGAACGGCACCCGCTTCCATGGCACGACGATCGCCTCTTGGAGTTCGCTCGCAGCCTCGCATGCCGCTGCCGGTTCGTCCAGCACGTTTCGCTGGACGACCGGTTGCTCAAGTGCTTCGCGGGGCCGTGGGTTCAGGGAGTTGCGAGGCGGCTTGGCATGCGGGAGGACGAGCCGATCGAGAGCCGCATCGTGGGCCGCCGGATCCGCTCCGCACAGGAGACGATCGAACGTCAAGCTACCGGAGACGCCCCCGCGCGATCGGCGCAGGAGTGGATGGAGAGGAACTGTCCGAATCTCGCCTAGGTGCCAAGAGGATCGGTGGCAAGGGCTTCGCACCGGGCCGCGCGCAGGACCGATGGTCACCCGCCCTTGGGTCCACCACGTGGCAAGCCTGTCGCGTTGGCCGACGGCGTGCCACGCGACCGCTCGATGACCCAATCGAAAGCCGCCTTGCTGTCGGCGTAGTTCGTTGCGTGTCCCTGGTCGGGGCGATGGAGCACGTGCACCGGGCGGCCGAGCTTCTGGAGCACGCCGGCCAGGCGGAGCACGCTATCCGGCGGCACCACGGTGTCGCGGCCCCCGGTGGTGATGGCGATCGGCATCGTCAACCGCTCGGGCCAGTATTCGGCGCTGCGGTTCTTGTACACCTCGGGGATCTCAGCCTTGGTGCCCCCGAACGATTGTCCGATGGCCGTCTGAAAGCCCTCGTACTCGAGGTGGTTCGCGGTGCCGTTCATCGAGACCACGCCGTCGACGAGTCTCGGGTGCAAGGCGGCCAATGTCAGCGCGGCCGAGGCCCCCATCGACCCGCCACAGAGGATGGTCTTGCCGATCCGGTAGCGGGCCTTGATCTCGTCGAGGATCTGGAGCACGTCGGCCTCGGCTTTGGGGCCCATCCACGAGGTCTTGGCCCGGTAGTCGGGCGAGACGAGGATCATCCCCTGTGCGGCCGCCGCGTCTCGGGCCGCACGGCATTCGTCGCGCGGATCCCGGACGAACTGCCAACGATCGGCGCCGTGGCCGTGCAGTACCACCAGGAGGTCGTGCCGCTTCTCGGGGCGGAAATCGCTGGGCAAGACGAGCACGTAGCGCTCCATCGAACCGTCGCAGCGCGCCGCAAACGCGATATCCTGAGCCGCCGGCAAATCGGCCGCCCAGAGACGGACCGAACCGGCCAGCGTCAGTACCAGCAAGGCCACGGATGGCAATCGCATGGGGGTTTCCTCTTGGGCGCACACAAGACCGGGTGCCCGCCGGCCAGAATAGCCCCGGTGTCCACCACGCGGCGGACAACCCGAAGGCCCCTGCCCTGCCCTGCTCCGGTCGTGCGAGACCCGAAGCATCGTAAACCCGATGGTCACCGTCGACAAGTCGGAATCGCTACGTCACCGCCAGGGCAAGTCAGGCCTTGCCTCGGAGTGCGTGGTGGGGCTATCCTGGGGTTCGAAAGATGTGTGTCGGGTTCGGGGGCAGTGGGCGGGCGTTCGTTTCGGATGTCGCGCCTTGTCCTTCGGAGTTGCACGTGGGCCGATGATTGCAAGGGGTGCTTCCATGCGTCGCCATGGCCGCCGCCGGTTCTTCGAGCTTGCCACGGCGGCCGCGATCGGGACGTGCGCCCGGGTCGGTTCGCCCGGTGCCGCCGGCGCCGAGGCTCGGCCCGCCATGAAGTTCGCCATCTGCAACGAGACGTTTGGCGATTGGCCATTCGATCGGGCCTTTGCCTTGGCTGCCGAGTGCGGGTATGCGGGCATGGAGATCGCGCCGTTCACCCTGGCCGACGACGTGAGGGAGATCTCGGCCGCCAAGCGGACCGAAGTCCGCCGCCTGGCCGAGAAGTCCGGCCTGCGCGTGATCGGCTTGCACTGGCTATTGGCCAGGACGAAAGGGCTCCACCTGACGAGTCCCGACGCCACGGTGCGCCGCAGGACCGCCGAGTACCTCGGCGAGTTGGCCCGGTGCTGCGCCGACCTGGGGGGCACGTTGCTGGTGTTCGGCTCGCCCAAGCAGCGGGATCTCGCGCCGGGCATGGACCGGGCCGAGGGGATGCGGCTCGCGGTGGAGGTGTTCCGCGCGACGCTCCCCGTGTGCGAGAAGACCGACACGATCTTGGCCATCGAGCCGCTGGCGCCGCAAACGACCAATTTCATCACCACGGCGGCCGAAGGCGCCGAACTGGTGCGCGCGGTCGACTCGCCCCGATGTCGCCTCCACCTCGACTGCAAGGCGATGGTGTCCGAGCGTGTGCCCATTGCCGACCTGGTGCGGCAGCATCGCGCGCGGTTGGTCCATTTCCACGCCAACGACGACAACGGCCAGGGCCCGGGCTTCGGAAGGCTCGACTTCGTGCCGATCTTTCGGGCCCTGTGCGAAATCGGCTACCGGGGCTGGGTGTCGGTCGAAGTGTTCGATCTGGCGCCCGGCGCCGAGCGGACGGCGCGCCAGAGCATCACCCATCTGAAGACCTGCCTTGCCCGGGCTTGTGCCGCGCGTTTGCCGCCAGACGTTGCACGATCGCTCGCGCGGCGGCAAGGGCCCAAACACAACAATCGGGGGAATCTCACGGAACCCAAGGAGCCGAATCGCCCTGGAATGCCATGAAGAGTACCGACAACAACACGTGACTTGATGGAGATCGTGGATCCCTGTCCCATCGAGCGCAGGAGAGAGCTAGGGCGATTGCGATTCCTGGCTCTCTTGGATCGGTGCAATTCGTTGTTCCGCGTGCCCTGAACCACACGCCACGAAGCGGTTGAGCCGCCGATTCTTGCCATGACGGACGCACCCACTTGCAATCGCGCGATTCTCGAAAGCCTGTTCCGCAGCGGCGGCATCGACCTGGTTCGCGGGCCGATGTTCGACACGCCGCCGGACCCCTTGCCTGCCGACTTCGACTTCCAGAAGGTCGAGGGGATGATGCTGGGCCTGGCGATCGGCGAATCGCTGGGCACGGCCACCGAGGGATGGCTTCCGCGCAAGCGCAAGCTGGTGCATGGCGAGATCCGCGATTATCTGCCGAACAAGTACGGGTTTGCCCCGGCCGGGCTGGCCTCGGACGACATGCAGTTGGCGCTGCGCACCCTCGAGCGGATGCTCGAGGACGACGGCTTCAACCCGGAACGCGTGGCCGAGGATTTCTCGCACCATCATGTCTTCGGCCGCGGATTCACCGTGCGGCGGTTCATCAGCAACTACCGCTCCGGCCTGCCGTGGTATCAAAGCGGGCCGAAGTCGGCGCGGAACGGCGCCTTGGTGCGGATCGCGCCGATGCTGATTCCCCACTTGCGCGCGGCCACGGCCGATCTGTGGGTCGATACCGCCCTGTCCGCCATGATCACGCACAACGATGCCGGCTCGACGGCCGCCTGCCTCGGGCTGGTGAGCCTGCTATGGCAGCTCCTGCGCATGAAGGGTCCGCCGAAGGCGGCATGGTGGTTGGAAACGTTCGTCGCCGTGATGAAGCAAGTCGAAGGCGACACCCGATACCGTGTGCGCGGGGGAAAGTTCTTCGGCTACGAAGGTCCCATCTGGCGGTTCGCGGAAGAGCGCGTCATCGAGGCCTACCGCGCAGGACTTTCGACGGTCGACGCCTGCAACCAATGGCACTCGGGGGCCTTTCTGCTCGAGACCGTGCCCAGCGTGTTGTACATCCTCATGGCGCGGGGCAATGATCCGGAAGAGGCGATGGTCCGCGCGGTCAATGACACGCGCGACAACGATACCATTGCGGCCATTGTGGGGGCGGCCATGGGCGCCCTGTACGGCCGCGAGGGACTTCCGCGCCGCTGGATTGTCCACTTGCCGCAACAAACCGCCGAACAGGAAACCCAGCGTATCTTCACTCTCCTGGCCGACGCGCGCCGTCGTTGGTGCCCCTAACGCTCGCGTTGGCGCCCGGCCTTGACCGTCCGTCCCGCACGCCTCGGCGCGCCGAAGGGCCGCCGGTCGATTTTTTCTTTGACTTCGCGAATCCATCGGGTATATCTTAGTGCCCGGCACACGACGCGACGCAAGCCGGGCCGGAGGCGCAAGGTCGGCGTCGCCGCCACCACACGGGGAGTGCGCGGAAATGCGTCAGGGCACATGGGACGGACCGCCGTGGGTCGCGGTTCCTGCCGGGAGGGCCCGATCCGGGCCTGGCACGGGGGCGCTGGGCTTTGAAGCCCGGCGCCCACGCGAAAGAGCGGCGTGGAGAACCCCTTAGACCTTGTGCGGCGGGCGGGCAGGCCCGCCCGTGGCAGGCCTCGGACGAGGAGAAAGGAGGCGGCAAAGACCGACTTTTTCCCGACACGATGGACCCCTAACCCCTAGGAGCCCTTTGGTCGACATGGTCTTTCCCACGAAGGCGCGCTTGCCGCAACCGGACGCGTTGCCTTAAAAGCGTGTCGATCCTGCCCGATCTGCGGACGACCGAACCAACGTACCGACGTGCGTGGCTCGTCCCATGCGGCAGGCGCGTCGCTTTTCGTGGTGCCGACCATGCCGCAGGCAAACTCTCGCCCGGCCCTCGTGCCGGGCGTTCGCATTTCTTGAACCCTCCCGCGGAAGAGCCGGACGGAAAGCCCCGGAGGAATGCTGGTTTTGAAGCCACGACCCTGGTACAATACAGGTGGCGCGAGGACCCCGCCGTGGACCTTGCGGCCCGATCATGGCGGCCGCAAGACGACCACCGTGCGGAGGGACAGACGGCCTTCGGGCCGCCCAGTCCGCCACCTGGGTTACCGCCATGAACACGTCGCTTCCTCGATCCGTACCGTGTGTGGCGGGGCTCGACCCTTGGGGGCCCCACTCTTCCGCCGGCAGTCGCCCGGGCGACAGTCGCAGCCGGCACGGACGGATGCCAGGTGGTTGTGCGGTCTTTCCCATCCCATTCACCCCAGAAGCAGGAGGTACGACGTAGCCAGTTGACGATCGTTGCACATGTGAGTTCGTCGGCGCGCTTGCCGCCAGCGGGAGAGTTGCCATCACCGGGAAACGCCTCACCCCATGGAGGCCTTTCCGACCGAGCGTGCTCATGCACGTTGCCCCGACCCCGGCCGCAAGCGCGCTCCCTTTTCTTGCCTTGCCGCATCGGCTAACGCGGCTGGCGAGGTGGCGGCACCGACACCTTCGGGGTGACACGCGACGTTGCCCCCGGCGGACCGAAACGACGGTCCGAGCGCGCCCGGCCCAGTTCCCGGCGCGACACGGCCTCGCCACCGGCCCGGGTGAAGAGCTTCCAGAGCGTCTTGGGATCGATCGAAGCGGGGAGGAACTGAACGCTCCCGTCGCAGAAGGCCGCGTTGAACCCGCCCGGGTACAGGCCCAAGAGCCCCTTGGTGGGTTGCTCCTTGGTCGGCTCGAAATCGTCGGGCCTGGTCCAGACGACCGCCGCCGCGTCGCTCGCCTCGACCACCATGATCGTGTTCGAGGTGCCATCGAGGACCTGGGCGATCCCCGTGCCCTTGGCCCCCGCCAAGATCATCTCCTGGCCGCGCACGCCGAGATAGTTGGTCCTGCCTGGCTCGGCGCGGCTGGCCGGCGAGCGGTAGACGGCGGGCATCCGGGCGATGAGTTGCTTGTTGTGCTTGCTGTCCCATGGCTCGTCGAGGTGGAACTGCTCGTACAGCGCCTGTTCCTCGACGAACGGCAGAAGATGCACCCGCCAACTCAACAGCGGCTTGCCCGCTTGGTCGGTCGAGTACGCGGCCGGGAAGTGCTTGTACACGTCGTGGTACATGTGCATCGCGAGGCCGATCATCTTGAGGTTGTTTGCCGACGCGGTACGCCGGGCAGCGCTACGTGCGGATTGCACGGCCGGGAGCAACAGGGCCACGGCCATCGGCGACGTGAGCACCGCGCTGCCGCCGGGCACGCTCTGGCGGGTCGCGACCTCGATGCCAGCCGCCGTGCGCCGCAACGTCGAGGTCCCTGGCCGCAAGTGCCGACGGATCGACGCCGCCGAGGGCAGCACGGACAGATCGATCGGGACGCCCTCGCGCCCCAACTCGACCACCGCCATCCGCGACGCGAATTGCAGCATCGGATAGCCCACATCGAACGAGGCAGGCACATTCTGGTACGCAAGTGCCGAAGGTGCCGACGGGCCCTCGAGCATCCCGGCCACCTCGCGCTGGTCGGCCAGCGAGCGGTAGTCGGCGCCGCGCCCCAGAAACGACTTGACGTTTTGCGGAAACAGCGCGACGATCAGCTCCTGGTCGGTCAAGCACCAGGCCGGGGCCAAGGGGAACTGCTCGTGGAGGTCGAGATGCCAGAGCCTGCGGCCGGCGAATTGGCTTTCGACGATCCTCGCCCCGCCCCGCCGCCCTGGCGGCTGATCGCCGAGAGCCCCTCGGGCGACCTCAAGCAATCTCGCGTGCGTCTTGGCCAGGCGCTGGGGATCGCGCACGCGCACGACCGCGGTCAGCCCCGTCACGACGAAACCACCCTCGCTCGGCGCGTTGTACACGCACCAGACATCGCCGAGGGACTGAAGCAGATCCTCGCGGAGGTCGATCCCGAGTTGGCTCTCCATCTGCCTTAGCCCGCCGGCCAACTCGTCGGCCGCGCGAGGTTCGATCTCCCTCGCGATCGTCTGGATTGTCCGAAGCATGCGGTCGGCATCCAGCCGCACCACGGCGGCCAGAGTCGCGTCGTGGGGAACGAGGACCAGGTCGTTGGCCTCCAGCGGTTTGCCGGCGACCAGCGACAGCAGGCCGGCCGGCTCGCCGTCCAGCCCGACCAGCGTGCGGCTGACGAAGCCGGTCTCATCCAGTCCGCTGACCCCGGTGACCGTGGTGACGTTGGCCAGGCCCAGGGCCTCGACGACTTGCCGCGCCTGCGGTCCGACCATCGGCACGACCAAGTCGCGGATCGCCCCGACGTTCAGATACGCAACGGTCGAGCGCCGCGGCACGGGCAACTGCTTGCCGATCTCGGCGAGCCACGTGGGGGCTGCGCCGGAGCGAGCGCGCTGGAGGATCTGTTCCGCGACGCCGTCGCCCACCGCGGCGATGAGGTATTTGCCCTGGAGGCCCCACGTGATGACCGGTGCGCCGGGTGCCAGGCGGAGGCGATGCCACCGGTCGCCGTCGATCTGGGTCTGGTCGACCATGCCCCCGGGAAGCGCTTGCTGGTGCCTTTCGAGCGAGGCGCGGATCGTGGCCGCGTCTTCCCCCAGATGCACGACTGCCCCGGCGCGAATCTCCGGACCCCGCGCGCCGAGCTTCACGTCGGCCACGAACACGGCCGTCGGTCGCGTGGCCAGCGTCTCGATCCAGCCGATCGCGTCTTCGGCCAGAGCGGCCGCTTCCGGGCCCTCGCGCTGCGCCGCTTGCCGGATGGCGCGGCGCACGTGGCGTTCCACTTCGCGGACGAATTGCCGGACCTCGGGCTCGGCCAACAACCGCTCGGTCTGGTTCTTGCTTGTCGGATCAGGCTCGGCCACCCCTGCCCAACTCGCGTAGAACAGGCATGGTTCGGGCGCGATCCTTGCTAGCAGAGGATCCTCCGGCGCGGGGGGCACGCCCAGCGGCAAGCCCAGCCCCCCAAAACCGAACACCAAGAACACCATCTCGAACATACCCCCAGCGGCCATGTCCATCGACTCCTTCCTTCTGGGTGAAATAGGAGGACGTTCGGGCGTTCTTCGTTCCGGGCGCGAGAATCTTGGGGCAGCGAGTCGAGCGACCATGCCGCAGGTCCGGCCGCCACCAACATGAACATATGGCCGATGGATTGTGTGGGCAAGTAGATAGAACCGGCCCGAACGCAACGCCTCGTGCCGTGCGCTTTCCATGTCCACGGTCGCCAAGGCGCGTGGGTGCAGAGCACCGACCCTACTGCTTGTGTGTCCCCGGAGCTGGAGCGGGCATCGCGCGGCTGGCCGAACTCTGAAGGGCCGGTGGCCCCGCGCCGCGCGAACACTTCATGGGTTCACCGCGGCCAGGACCCCAGCAAGTACCGGAGGAGGGACTTGAACCCTCATGACCCGAAGGTCACTGGATTTTGAGTCCAGCGCGTCTGCCATTCCGCCACTCCGGCTTGCGCGACCGCGCGCCATGCGACTATTGTTGCGATCCTTGGTGGACATGGCAAGCGGTACCACCCTGGGGACAGCAGGAAGACGGCGAGCGGTTCGTTCGCGTGCATGGAATGGAGGCACGGTCTCGGCGACCACCGAAATGGGGGGTTCCAATCGTTTGACAGATGGTGGTCGGGTTCCTAGAATGGAGGTTCTGGGAGTTCACCAACAGGCCGCACCTGAGACTCGCTTGCCGGAGATGAGGCGATGGACACGATCAAAAGGACCGACCTGAATGCTTATAAGGAACGGTTGCTCGCGCTGCGGGCCCGGTTGCGGGGCGACGTGACCCAAATGGCCAATTCGACGCTCAAGAAGAACCGCACCGATGGCAGTGGCGACCTTTCGAGCATGCCCATCCATATGGCCGACATCGGCAGCGACAATTTCGAACAGGAGTTTACGCTCAGCTTGATGGAATCGGAGGAAGAGACTCTGGCCTATGTCGAGTCGGCACTGGAGCGAATCGAAGAGGGAACCTACGGCACGTGCGAAGAGTGCGGGGTGAGAATTCCCAAGAAACGGCTGGATGCCATTCCTTATGCGACGATGTGCGTCAGGTGCGCCGAGCAGCACGAGCGCCGCTGAGCCGGGCACCGTGGGCCCGCCGGTTCCGATGAACCGATACGTGCTGTTCGTTTCGATCACCCTGGCGGGTTGCCTGCTCGATCTGTTGACCAAGAGTTGGGCGTTTGGTTGGCTTGGGCCCCCGCCCGGCCCACGCTGGTGGTTGATCCCCCATGTGTTCGGCTTCGAGACGAGTCTGAACCGTGGCGCGCTTTTTGGGCTGGGGCAAGGCTGGGTGCTGGTCTTCGCAGCCCTGTCGGTACTGGCGTTGGTCGCCATTGTCAGTTGGCTCTTTTGGGCTCGGGCTGCGCGTGACTTGCTGCTTACCGTGGCGCTAAGCTGCATTAGCGCGGGGATTGTTGGCAACCTGTACGACCGGCTTGGCGCGCATGGACTTTTGGGGATCGACGGGAGGCCCGACTATGCCGTCCGCGACTTCATCCTGTTGATGATCTTCGGTTGGCATTGGCCGAACTTCAACTTGGCCGACACGTTCTTGGTGAGCGGCGCTATCTTGCTGTTGTGGCACGCGTACCGGGGGGAGCCGAGTCCGCCAGGGGCGCGCGAAGCCAGGACGGCTTCGTGACACAGGCTTGCACTGGACACACCCGTCGCAGGCAGGGTTTTGTGTGCCCTGCTCTCGCGCTGGCGGTTCAGGTCAAGCGACCTTTTTTCGGGACATGGCGCAATCGCTTTCCTTGCCCCAGCTTGCGCTGTCCAGTACGATTGGTCTAGGGCTTGACCGTCGGCTTGGTGGGACGGGTTTCTGGTAATTGCCGCGTCGGATTCCTTGACTTTCCCCGCTCGAATCGTATATGATACCGCGGAAAGGGGGGGTCCTATGAAGCTGTCTCGCACGGTTTCCTATGCGTTGCAGGCGACTCTCCAATTGGCGCAATGCGGCTCAGATGCTCCGGTCCCCTGCAGCCGGCTAGCGTCCGAGGGCAAGATGCCAGAGCGGTTTCTGCTCCAGATCCTGCGCAATCTGGTCGCCCATGGCATTCTCGGATCGACGCGCGGCGTGGAGGGCGGGTACACGTTGGAGCGGGCGCCCGAGGAGATCTCGCTGTTGCAGGTGATTGAAGCCATCGAGGGGCCATTGACGGCGGCCTTGCCCGCCGGAGAAGGCTTGCCCGAAGAGTCGCGGACTCGCCTGGAACAAGCGCTGGGCGAAGTGACACAGGCCGCTCGGCGCGAACTCGAGGCGATCAAGCTCGCGCATCTTCTCCCACGACCGCCTTCGCCCGAGGCGCGGACATTGGGGGGGGCATCGTCCAGCCTTCCGGAGGAGCTTCCACGCTAGACAGCTCGCTTTGCGGTGCTGTCGGGTGGGTGAAGCCGAAGTCACCGCACCACGGGATCGAAACAGGCGATGCGACATCCCCCCTCTGCGCCACGGTGCCTCGGATTGGTCGTCGGGGTGCTCTTCGTTGGGACCGTGGGGGCCGCCAGAACCGCCGAACCGCCGCTTCTCGAGGCCGTTCCCGTCGAGGGCAAGCCGTTTCGTGCCTCGATCGCCACGGTGGACGCCCAAGGGCGGGTGACTTTGCGCTGCGAAGGGCGGGACCGCACCATGCCGGCGACGGACTTGGTTTTCTGGGGCACTTGGGTCGAAGCGGAACGCGCGCCGCACGTGGTGCTGGCCGACGGAGGACTCCTCGTCGCCGAGGTGGTCTCGGCCGACAAGGAGACCCTGGTGGCCGATTCGCCTACTTTCGGCGAAATCAAGCTGCCCGTGCCGCTGGCGGCCGGCGTGGTGTTTCGACCGCCGGCCGAACGGCTTCGCCGGGACCAGTTGTCGGACCGGCTGGTGCGGGCGTCGGGCGATTCCGACCGCGTCATGCTCGTCAACGGAGATGAACTCGCCGGAACCATCGACATGATCGCACGAGGGCGGCTGAAGCTCCACACGGAAGTCGGGCCCGCGGAGATCGAGACCCACCGGGTGCGCGCGGTGGTGTTCCATCCCGCATTGCGTCGCCGCGTCGAACGGCAAGGCCCAAGCGCCATGGTGGGCCTCGGCGACGGGACGCGGCTACGCGCCACGGGGCTGGAGGTGGACCAGCGATCGGTGTGCATGACGATCGGGGGCGGGCTTACGTGGACGGCCTCGCCCGAGGCGCTCTGGGCCGTGCAGCCCCTGGGAGGCCGGGTGACGTACCTCTCGGATCTCCAGCCGGCCGAGTATCGCCATGTGCCCTACCTCGACCTGAAATGGCCTTACCGTGCCGACCGCAACGTGCAAGGCGGAATGCTTCGCAGCGGCGGGCGACTTTACGCGAAAGGACTGGGCGTCCACAGTGCCGCCCGGCTCACCTATGTCCTCACCGAGCCCTATCGTCGATTCGAAGCCGCGCTGGCCGTGGACGATGAGACCGTCGGCAAGGGAAGCGTGGGGTTCCGCGTGTTCGTCGATGGGCGTTTGCGGTACGCCAGTCCGCCGATCCGCGGCGGCGAGGCCCCGGTTCCCGTGTCCGTCGAACTGGATGGCGGGAAACGGTTGGATCTTGTGGTCGATTTCGCGGAACGGGCGGACGAGTTGGACCACGCCAACTGGCTCAACGCCCGCCTGGTCCGATGAGGCGTACCTCCATGTCCGCTGCCGGTCCGACATTTCACCGTACTGGTTTCCTTCGCATCCCAGCGACCGTGTTCGTTCTGGTCGCCGCGCATGGCGACGGCCCGTGAACGTTTACGTCGGGAGACCTTGCCACAACGTGACTTGCCCTACGCCTTCGCCAGCACGCAGGCGCGGCACCAACGGACCTTCGGCTGATCGATCACCACGAGGCCCCATTGCTCGGCGGCCTTCACGGTGGCCTCGAACTGTCGCCCGGAGACATGGAGCCGGGGTTCGGCGACGAAGAAGCGGCCGCCGGGGCAAAGCTGGGCCTCGATCTGCCCGAGCAGGCGCCGGGCGTCGGGGACCTCGTGGACCATGGCGAAGGCGAGGGCAAAGTCCACCGCGGTGTCGATGCCCAAGTCGTCTGCCTCGCACCGGTGCGTCCGGATGCGCTCGGACAGGCCGGCCTTCTGGGCCCGCCGCGCAAGCACCTCGAGCATTTGGGGCTGAAGGTCGACGGCAAGGACGGTTCCCTCGGGGCCGACCAGCCGGGCCATGGCGATCGAGAAGAAGCCCATGCCGCAGCCGACGTCCAGGGCCGTCATTCCGGGCCGCAGGTAGGGCCCGACGATGGCCTCTGGGTGATGGAGCAGGCGCCGGAAACGGTTGTCGATGAAGTAGCCGCCCCACCAGGGGCAGACGAAGGTGGCCATGGTGCAAGGTCCTCCGGCCTGGCCGGCACGACTACGGCCGGTGGTCGGCCGATAGGGCCGTCGCGGCGGTGCCGTCGTTGCGGGAGGCCGCTTCCAGCATGGCGATGGCTTCCGGGCGCGGGGCGTTGTTCGCGGCGTCCCAATAGGGCGAGATGCGACGGAGATTGCTCACGACCTGGGGGAAGACCTCGATAATTCGGTCGACGTCGGCCTCGGTGTTGTAGCGGCTGAAGCTGAAACGGATCGAGCCGTGGACCGCGGTAAAGGGCACCCCCAGCGCCCGCTGGACGTG
>DYLT01000024.1 GCA_020721945.1 Blastopirellula marina | reverse complement strand
GCCGGGGTTCAGGCTGCCGAGAGCCGTTCGCCGAACCAACGGATCGCGATGGCGTCGATCGGCATCGACGGCAAGGGAGACAGCGACTCGGCCGATGCCGCTCGCCACGGCGACCTGGTCGCCATCTGCGATGTGGACGACAAGAAACTCGGGGCGGCCGCGAAGAAGTATCCTAAGGCCAAGAAATTCAACGATTTCCGCAAGATGCTCGATGTGATGGGCAAGAGCATCGACGCGGTCACCGTGAGCACGCCCGACCACACCCACGCGGTCGCCGCCGCGATGGCGATGAAGATGGGCAAGCACGCCTTTGTGCAGAAGCCGCTGACGCACACGATCTACGAAGCCCGCCGGCTCGGCGAGATCGCCCGCCAGATGAAGGTGGCCACCCAGATGGGGAACCAAGGGACTGCCGAATCGGGTCTGCGCCGGGCAGCCGCGCTGCTGCGCAAGGGGATTCTCGGCCGCGTGACCGAGGTTCACGTGTGGACGAACCGGCCGATTTGGCCCCAGGGCGGCCCCCGACCTGCGCCCAAGCCGGTTCCCGCCGAACTCCACTGGGACGAGTGGCTCGGCCCGGCCCCAGAACGTCCCTACGGCGACGGCTACCACCCGTTCGCGTGGCGCGGCTGGTGGGATTTCGGCACCGGGGCCCTGGGCGACATGGCGTGCCACACCGTGAACATGCCGTTCATGGGGCTGGGGCTGCGCGATCCGGTGTCGGTCCAGGCGCGGTGCTCGGGCCATAACAAGGACAGTTATCCGAAGTGGTCGGTGATCGAGTTCGAGTTCCCGGCCAACGACTGGCGCCCGGGCCTGAAGTTCGTGTGGTACGATGGTGGCGAGCTGCCTCCTCGCGAGCTGTTCGGCTCCGAGGCAGAGCAGAAGAAGCTCTTCACCGGCCGGTCGGGCCGCAAGGACAAGGACACGCCCAAGCGAAGCGGGTGCCTGGTCATCGGCGAGAAGGGCAAGCTCTACTCGCCCGACGACTACGCCGCCGAGTTCCGGCTCAGCGCCGGCGTCGAGGCCCCGCAGGTCGAGTTCCCCGAGTCGCCCGGACACTTCGTCGAGTGGGTGCGGGCGATCCAGGGCGGGCCGCAGGCGATGTCGAACTTCCCCGACTACGCCGGCCCATTGACCGAGACGATCCTCTTGGGCAACCTGGCCGTCTGGACGGCCGACAAGGCCCAGAAGACCGCCGACGGCAGCATGGTGGCCGTGGGCAAGAAAATCCAGTGGGACGCGAAGAACCTGGTGGCCAAGAACGCCCCGGAGGTCGCCCACATCATCAAGACCGAGTACCGCAAGGGATACTCGCTGTGAACGGACGCCGGGAACACCCGACCGACGCGCATCGCCGGCCGCAGCGCCTTGGGCGCTTGCGGCCGGTTTCGTTGGGAAACGACTATTGACAATCCTTCGGCGACTTCTTACAACTGCCGCTCAACGATGCATGGAGCGCTCGGCCGCCTACGAGGCGGGGCCCCGACCGGGCGACGTCGCCAGCCGGACGGGGACGGTCGCAAGCCAACGATTCCGCACAATCCGAAGAGTTTGCATATTGACTTTGCCCGGAACGAACGATAATAGATACGAGTTATGAATCGCTCTCCCATTTCTCTTGGGTGATCGAGGCACACGAGACCGCATGGAATGATCCGAGGGCCGCTGGGAAGCACGCAGCTTCGGACTCCCGGTTGCGCAGGGACGGCAGGACCGCCGCCCTCCCAGGGCCGTATCGACCTCGCCAGGGAGTCGTTCTGTACCAACGCCCGATCACCGCTTGCGTTGCCTGCCAGTCCAGCCTGTCGGAGGCTGGGATGGCACCTGCGACCGGTCCGGTGCGGGCACACATGAGGAAGTCTGACATGTCGACCTTCGATGGTGACGCCGCCTCATTTACCGCCACGGTGGAGGAGGAGCCTCCGGATGTCCCTCTAAGTACCAACCTTCTGCCGATTCTCTCGGCCCCGGGCGAACCCGAAGCGACGCCCGCCTTGCCTCTGGGCCCGGCTCCTCACCGCGCTGTTCACCTCTTCGCTTCGCCTCGCACGCCTCGCGGCAATCCACGAACCCGAGCCTTCCGCCGGAGCTTCTTCCCCGAGGTCACCGACCAGGAGTGGAACGACTGGCGCTGGCAGTCGCGGAATCGGATTCGGACGCTGGGGCAACTCGAACGCATCCTGGAACTCTCCGACGTCGAGCGCGCCGCGCTGGTCGACGGCGGGTCGATGCTGCCGGTGGGCGTGACCCCCTACTACCTGAGCCTCCTGTCGCGGACCGATCCCAGCCAGCCCTTGCGCCGCACCGTGATTCCGACCATCCACGAGTTCACGCGAAAGCGCGGCGAGGCGGACGATCCCTTGGGCGAGGACGGGCATAGCCCCGTGCCCGGCCTGGTCCACCGGTATCCCGACCGCGTGCTGCTGTTGGTCCACGACTTCTGCTCGACGTATTGCCGCTACTGCACGCGGTCGCGGGTCGTCGGGCACGGGGAAATCGCCCCCAGCGAGACGCGCCTCGAGAAGGCCCTCGACTACATCCGCCGCACCCCGACCATCCGCGACGTGCTGCTCTCGGGAGGCGACCCCTTGGCGCTGAGCGAGGAGCGGCTGGATTGGGTGCTGGGGCGTCTCCGGGCGATCCCGCACGTCGAGTTCGTGCGCCTGGGCACCAAGATGCCCGCCGTCCTCCCCCAGCGCATCACCCCCCAGCTTTGCCGCGTGCTCCGCAAGTACCACCCCCTGTGGATGAGCCTCCATTTCATCCATCCCGACGAGTGTACGCCGGAAGCCTACCGGGCGTGCAGCCGGCTGGCCGACGCGGGCATTCCCCTCGGTTCGCAGACCGTGCTGCTGGCCGGCGTGAACGACAACGTGGCGGCCATGAAGGAACTGGTCCACCGGCTATTGATGATGCGCGTGCGGCCCTACTACCTGTACCAGTGCGACCCGATCTCCGGCTCGTCGCATTTCCGCACCCCGGTGGAAAAGGGCCTCGAGATCATCGAGGGACTTCGCGGCCACACGACCGGCTACGCGGTTCCGACGTTCGTGATCGATGCCCCGGGCGGCGGCGGGAAGATCCCCCTTCAGCCGAACTACGTGATCGGGCGCGACGGCGACTTCCTCGTGCTGCGCAACTACGAGCACCGCGAGTTCCGCTATCCCGATCCGCTCCCTTGAGCCGACGCCCCCCATGCGCCTTGGTCTGACCTACGACCTGCGGCAAGAGTACCTCGCCGCGGGATTCAGCGACGAAGAAACGGCCGAGTTCGATCGCCCCGACACCATCGAGGCGATCGACGAGGCCGTGCAGTTCCTCGGGCACGAGACCGACCGCATCGGCAACGTGCGGCAACTCGTCGCACGGCTGGCGCGGGGCGACCGCTGGGACCTCGTGGTGAACATCGCCGAGGGGCTCTACGGCCTGGCGCGCGAGGCCCAGGTGCCCGCGCTCCTCGACGCCTACCAGATCCCCTACACGTTTTCCGACGCCTTGGTCACGGCCCTGTGTCTTCACAAGGGGCTGACGAAGATGGTGGTGCGCCACGCGGGCGTGCCCACGGCCGATTTCGCCGTGATCGAGCGCCTGGAGGACCTCGATCGCGTCACGCTGCCTTATCCCCTTTTTGCCAAGCCGGTGGCCGAGGGGACGGGCAAGGGAATCGACGGCTCCTCGAAGATCACCAGCCCGGACGGGCTCCGCTCGGTCTGTGCCGAACTGCTCCGGCGGTTCCGCCAGCCGGTGCTCGTCGAGACGTTCCTGCCCGGCCGGGAGATGACCGTGGGGATCTGGGGGACGGGCGCCGAGGCCGAGGTGATCGGCACCATGGAGATCCTGCTTCGCCCGAGCGCCGAGCCCGAGGTCTACTCGTACCTCAACAAGGAACAGTGCGACGACCGGGTCGACTATCGGGTGTTTGCCGCGGACGGCGACGACGAGGTCCGCCGGGCCGAACAGGTCGCCCTGGCCGCGTGGCGGGCGTTGGGTTGCCGTGACGCGGGCCGGGTCGATGTGCGGTCCGACGCACGCGGCCAACCGCATTTCATCGAAGTGAATCCCCTGGCGGGCCTCCACCCGCAGCACTCCGACCTGCCCATGATCTGCACCGGACGGGGCATTCCCTACGCGCGTCTCATCGAGCGGATCGTGGAGTCGGCGCTTCGGCGGGCGGGGACCGCGTGGTAGACGTCCGCCGGGGAGCCGCGGTCATGCGCAAGCATCGCCTCCAGGTCGTCCTCTTCCACAACGCCGTTTCGCCCGACGACTCCGCGGCCGACCGCGACGTGCTGGTGCAGGCCGAAGCAATCTGGCGGGCACTGGAATCGCTCGGCCATTCGTGGCAGATGCTGCCCTGCACGCTCGACCTGGAATCGGCGCGACAAGGGCTCGAAGCCGCCCGGCCCGACGTGGTCTTCCAACTGGTCGAGTCGCTGGCCGGCTCGGACCAACTGGCGTACCTGGCCACGGGCCTGCTCGACGTGCTGCGCATCCCCTACACCGGATCGCCGACCGAGGCGCTGTTCTTGACCAACCACAAGCTGCTGGCCAAGGAGCGGCTCGAGGGGGCGGGCCTGCCCACGCCGCCGTGGATCGCGGCCCAGGGGCGGGCAGGCCGCGGGTCCGCGTTCGTGCCCGGCGCCACCTATGTCCTCAAGGCCGTCGGCGAACACGCCTCGTACGGTCTGGACGAGCACTCGCTGGTGCAAGCCGCCACCGAGATGGACCTTCGGGACCGGCTCGCCGAGCAATCGCGGCGGCTTGCGCGCCCGTGCTTTGCCGAGCAGTATATCGACGGGCGCGAATTCAATCTCTCGGTGCTGGCCTCGCCCGAAGGGCCGCACGTGCTGCCTTTGGCGGAGATCGATTTCTCGGCGTTCCCCGAGGGCAAGCCGCGGATCGTGGGTTCTCGGGCCAAGTGGTTGGAGGGCTCGTTCGAATTCGAGAACACCCCGCGGCGGTTCGACTTCGCGGCCGCCGACGGGCCGCTTCTGGAGCGCCTGGCGGAATTGGCCCGGCGCACGTGGCGTTTGTTTGGGCTGGGCGGCTACGTGCGGGTGGATTTCCGCGTCGACGCCCTGGGCCAGCCGTGGATCCTCGAGATCAACGCAAACCCCTGCCTCTCGCCCGACGCCGGCTTCGCCGCCGCGTTGCGCCAGGCGGCGATTCCGTTCGAGCAGGCCATCCAGCGGATCCTGGACGACGCACGGCGTGGGCCTTGACCGCCTCGGCGGACGGGATTCTATAATGAAGGAAACCGGGCGAGGGCCGCCTGCGGACAGGTCGTCGCGCGGAACAACGCGTTGCGCGAGGGACTGGCCATGCCTGTGCCGATGGCATTGTCGCGGATCATCATCAGCGAGACCAGCGACAACCAGGTCATCTATCTCAAAGAGATCGACGGCGAGCGAACGTTCCCGATCCTCATCGGGATCTTCGAGGCGACGAGCATCGACCGCCGCGTCAAGGGCTATCCCTCGCCGCGCCCGCTGACCCACGATCTGGTCGTCAGCGCGGTGGAGCATCTGGGCGGCGAGTTCCAGGACGTCATCATCAGCGAGTTGAAAGAGCACACGTACTACGCGAAGCTCCGGGTGCGGCACGATGGCGAGCTGATCGAGATCGACGCGCGCCCGTCCGACGCCATCGCCGTGGCCGTCACCTGCCAGCCCCATCTTCCCATCTATGTGAACGAGGAGGTGCTCAACGACGTGTTGGGCGAGTCCTAGTCACACGATCACGTCGGCGAATTCCTTTTTCAAGAGGTCCAGGGCCTTCTGGCCGTGGGCGCCGTCGACGACGACGCTGAGCCGCACCTCGCTCGTGTTGACCATGTCGATATTGATGCCCGCCCCGGCAAGGTACTGGAAGAGCCGCCGGGCCAGGCCGGTGTGACTGCGCATGCCCGTACCCGAGACCGTCAGCTTGGCCACGCGCGGGGCGCTGGTGGGCTCGGCGGCGCCGAGCCGGGCGGCGAGCGACCGGGCCGTGGCGAGGCTTTTCGGGAGGTCCTTGTCGGGCACGGTGAAGCTCATGGCGGCCTTCCCCTCGCGACCGACGCTCTGGACGATCATATCGACGACGATGCCCTGCGCGGCGATCTCCTCGAAGATCGACGCGGCCACGCCGGGACGGTCCGGCACCCCCCGCAACGTCACCCGCGACTGCGACTCGTCGAGGCTGACGTCCTCGAACAGAAGGTCCTCCATGCCTTGCATTCGGGCGAGGATCTCGGCCGTGTTGTTGCCGTTGGCGGCCAGGGCCCGCGTGCCGCTCTCGGCGCCCGACGTGGGCGGCTCGCGATCGAGTTCGAAGGCGGCGTGCACGGTCCGCAGCGCCTCCAAGGCCGACTCGCGGTCGACCAAGACCGAGATCTTGATCTCGCTGGTGGTGATCATCAGCAGGTTGATTCCCTTGTCGGCCAGCGCGCGGAACATCTTCCGCGCGACGCCGGGTTGGGTCTCCATGCCCAGGCCCACCACCGAGATCTTCGACACGTGGTCGTCGTAGTTGTATCCGCGCGCCTCGACGGCCCGGGCCGCCTCCTCGACGGCCATGAGCGTGGCGGGCAGGTCGTCGCGGGCCACCGTGAACGAGAGGTCGGCCAGCCCCTCGTCGCCCACGTTCTGCACGATCATGTCGACGGCCACATTCTTGGCCGCGATCTTCGTGAAGATGGTCATGGCCGCGCCGGGCCGGTCGGGCACGCCCAGCACCGTCACCCGCGCCTCGTCCTTCTGCATCGCCGCCCCGCACACAGGCCGCTCCAGCGACTCGGGCTCGGCCACGATCATCGTCCCCGGCTGGTCGCTGAAGCTCGAGCGCACATGGACCGGCACATGGAACTTCTTGGCGAACTCGATCGACCGGCTGTGCATCACCGCGGCGCCGGCGCTGGCCAGTTCGAGCATCTCGTCGTAGCTGATGCGCTTCATCCGCCGGGCGCTGGGGACGACGCGCGGGTCGGTGGTGTAGACGCCATCGACGTCGGTGTAGATCTCGCACGCCGCCGCGTGCAGCGCGGCCGCCAGCGCGGCCGCCGTCGTGTCGCTGCCGCCCCGGCCCAGGGTCGTGATGTCGAAGTCGGGGTTGACGCCCTGGAACCCCGCGGCCAGGACGATCTTGCCCTCGTCGAGTTCCTTGCGGATGCGCGCCGCGGAAATCGACTGGATGCGGGCCTTGGTGTGCGTGCGGTCCGTGACGATGCCCATCTGGGCCCCCGTCATGCTGATCGCGCGGTGCCCCAGCGAATGGATCGCCATCGCCATCAAGGCCACGCTCACCTGCTCGCCCGTGGCCAACAGCATGTCCATTTCGCGGGCCGGCGGCTGGTCGGTGATCTGTTTGGCCAAGGCGATCAGCGCGTCGGTCGTGTGGCCCATCGCGCTGACCACCGTGACGACCTGGTTTCCCTCCATTTGGGCGCGAATCGCCTTGCGGGCCGCGGCGAGGATCTTCTTGCTGTCGGCAACGCTGGTGCCGCCGAACTTCTGCACAATGATCGGCATCATCGAAGGTCCATCAAGAACCGGAAGACGGAGGTGGCAAGCCGCCACCGGGCAGTACGCTACCAGCTCCCCCGAAGGAAGGCACCCATCAGACGCCAGCCTTCCTCGAATACCCGGTCCGATTGCTCGGCCGTGCGGTCGTCGTAGGTCGTGAAGCGGTCGGGTTCGATCCCGGTGCCTGCCATGGTCCAGGGAACCAACCCGTGGCTATGGGTCTTCGTCCGCAGGGGGGTCGGGTGGTCCGGAGTGACTAGGATACGGTACTGGCCGAACGCTTTCAAGGCCTCGTCAATCGGACCGACGATGTACCGGTCGATCTGTTCCAAGGCGCGAATCTTCTCGTGCGCGTTGCCCTCGTGCGAGGCCTCGTCGGTGGCCTCGACATGGACGCATACCAGATCCACGTCGCCGAGGGCCGCGATCGCGTGCCGTCCCTTGGCCGCGTAATCGGTGTCGAGATACCCG
This sequence comes from Blastopirellula marina, assembly GCA_020721945.1. Taxonomy (GTDB): domain Bacteria; phylum Planctomycetota; class Planctomycetia; order Pirellulales; family Thermoguttaceae; genus JANLFZ01. Next base: position 20,653 of record DYLT01000024.1, on the reverse strand, counting down.
GTCGCCCCGGGAACGTCGATGCGGCGCCAACCGATCAGGGCGGCCAGTCCCCGAAGCAGGTCTACTGCGGTAATCATCGCCCCCTGAACGCCGTACACCTTGGCGAATGGGGGCAGTTGCGGGGTGCTACCCAATCCCCAAAGCCAGACATTCGTGGCCGGCAACTTGCCCGCCGCCCGGCGTGCCACGTTTACCGGGTGTTCGGCCAAGACCTCGATGCTATCGGCCATGAGCTGGCTCAACAGGTCGCTGCCCGGTCCCCGGGGGTAATCCTCCAGCACCGACTGGTCGGTCAGGTCGTGCGGCGGGGTGGTCCGGGTGTCCCGCGAAAACGGCGCTGGGTGCGGCCCAGCCCGGTACACCAAGAGGTTCCGGTAGCTCACCCCGGGGTAGAACTGGATTTGGTCGGAGCCCAGCCGTTCGTTGAGGGCGCGCATCAACTGGGCACCCTCGTCGCTGGAGATGTGGCCGGCCGTAAAGTCGCGCAGCACCTGGTCCTCGACGGTGACCAGATTGCAGCGCACGGCCCAGTCCTCGGGGCCCAGGGTGATGCCTTGGGCAGCGGCCTCGAGGGGGGCTCGCCCTGTGAAGTGCTCCAGGGGATTGTAACCGAGGAGGCTCAGGTTGGCCGTGTCGGAGCCGGCAGGCAGAGCGGCGGGCGTGTGGCACGCCCGGCCGACCACCCCGGCTGCGGCCACCGCGTCCATGGCGGGCACGTGCGCGGCTTCCAGAGGGGTCCTACCACCCAGCGACGGCTGGGGTTCGTCGGCGCAACCGTCGGGAATGATGATCGCGTATTTCATCGGGTCAGTCCCGCACTCGCATTCGAACGCTCGTCGGATGCACGAACGGCAGGCGGTCGATGGCCGCCATGGCTTGGATCATCGCGCCTTCCGGAGCTTTGTGGGTCATAATCACCAAGGGCACGACCCCGTCAGCCTCTTCTTCGGTCTCGTGCTGGATCACCGAGGCGATCGAGATGGCGTGCTTGCCGAGAATCCCGGCGATCTGGGCCAGCACCCCGGGACTGTCTTGCACATTGAACCGCAGGTAGTACCGGCCCGCGCTCTTGGCCGGGTCGCGCAACGTCACCGCCGCCTCGCCGCGGCCGGACCATAGTCCCAGGGCGCGAAACGTGATCGCCGCGCGGCCGACGATCGTGTCGATCAGATCGGCCACGACCGCCGAGGCGGTGGGCATCTGCCCGGCACCCAGCCCGTGGAAAAACACCCGGCCCACGGCGTCGCCGACCACCCGGATCGCGTTGTAGGCGCCGCGGACCTCGGCCAAGGGCGTGCCGTGCCGCACCAGGGTCGGCGAGACGTGCAATTCCAGACCGTCAGAGGCCAATTCGGCGATGGCCAAGAGCTTGATGCTGTAGCCCAACTCCTTCGCGTAGCGCAAGTCCGACACATCGACCGTGTCGATCCCAACCCGGGGGATGGCCTTCCAATCGACTTGGGCGCCGAAGGCCAGATGGGCGAGGATCGCCAGTTTCTGGGCCGCGTCGCTGCCATTGACGTCCATGGCCGGGTTGGCTTCGGCGTAGCCCAGGCGCTGCGCCTCGGCCACCGCGGCCGAGTACTCGGCGTGGTGCTCCTCCATCTGCGTCAGGATGAAGTTGCTCGTCCCATTGAGGATGCCGTGGATCGACAGCACCTGGTTGGCCGTCAGCGATTGCCCGATGGCCGCGATGATCGGGATGCCGCCCCCCACCGAGGCCTCGAACGCGATCGACCGCCCGTGCCGCCGCGCACAGTCGAACAACTCCCGCCCGTGCTCGGCCAACAACGCCTTGTTCGCGGTGACCACGTTCTTGCCGCTGGCCAGAAGCTTGAGCACGATCGACCGGGCCGGCTCCAAACCGCCGATCAGCTCGACCGCCGCGACGATCTCCGGGTCGTTCAGGACCACCTCCAGGTCGCTGGTAAGCAGCTCGCGCGGGACCGCGACGTTGCGTGGCCGAACCAGATCGGGATCGACGATGCGCACCAGCTCGATGGGCCGGCCGGCATGGCGACCCAAGCGATTCCCGCTCTCCAGAAGGATCTTCGCCACCCCCGAGCCAATGGTGCCGAACCCGATGATCGCGACTTTTGCGGCGTTCATGGCATGTGGACTTCGCGCGCCCGAAGGGAACCGCCCCATTCTCGCGGGCTTGGCCGCGCGCATGGGGACAGCCCCCGTAAAACGATTACGCAGAATCTCGTTATCCTAGGGTAGCTTGCCGGGAAGCGTCAAGGCGAACGCACGTGCCCGGGGGGAGTGCTAGGCAGCCCCCCGGGGTTTTGCTAGACTCTTCCCGCAAGAGAGCAAGACATACCGACATGCCGGGCAGACACCACCCAATGGCCCCCTGGCCAGATCCGCCACGCCTCGAGAACCCCGATTATCTTTCGCAACAACTGGTTACGTACCTCGGGAACAAGCGGGCGTTCCTCGGGGAAATCGGGTGGGCTCTGGAACGCGTGAAGCGCCGCCTTGGCAAGCCGCGCCTTCGTGTGCTCGATGCGTTCAGCGGCTCCGGCGTCGTCTCGCGATGCTTCAAGGCGCACGCCTCGTATCTGGCAAGCAACGACATCGAAGACTACGCCACGGTGATCGGACGTTGCTACCTCCGCAACCCGAGCACGGTCGACCGGAATGCCATCGGCGCGATCGTGGCCGACTTCAATCGGCGTGTGGACACCGAGCCCTTCCCTCGGGGGTTCCTTGAGGAACTCTACGCACCCCGGGACGAAGCCAACATCACGCGTCTGGACCGCGTGTTCTACACCAAAGCCAATGCACGACGCCTGGACAACTACCGCCGGCTCATCGAGACGGGCCCGGCCGAGGTGAAGGACCTCCTGCTCGCGCCGCTGTTGAGCGAAGCCTCGGTCCATGCGAACACGGCCGGGGTATTCAAGGGTTTCTACAAGAACCGGCGCACCGGCGTTGGGCAGTTCGGGGGGACCGGCGCGGACGCCTTGACGCGCATCTTGGGGCCGATCGTCTTGGCTCCGCCCGTCTTGAGCCGTTTCGAGTGCGACTACGAGGTCTTCCAGGAGGACGCCAACGTGCTGGCCCGCCGCCTGAAGGACCTCGATTTGGCCTATCTCGACCCGCCGTACAACCAGCACCCGTACGGCTCGAACTACTTCATGCTGAATTTGCTCGTGCGCTACCAGCGGCCTGCCCAGATAAGCGCCGTCTCGGGAATCCCCTCCGGCTGGCGGCGATCGGGATACAACGCGCGCGGGCGATGCCGGGAGCTGCTGGCCGACCTTCTTGCAGCGATCGACGCGCCGTTTGTCTTGATCTCGTTCAATGACGAGGGCTTTATTCGGCCCGGGGAAATGCAACGGATGCTCGAAGCCCTCGGGTCGGTGGAGGTGGTCGAGAAGAAGTACAATGCATTTCGAGGCGCAAGGAACTTCAATCATCGTCCGATCCATGTGACCGAACGCTTGTTCTTGCTCGAACGTCGATAGAATAAGCATGCACACGTTGGGGGCGGGCTCGGCTTGCCGGCCCCTCTTCGGGCCGAGAAAGCGTGCCTTGCCCCTTCACGCCCGAAGTGGTTTACGCGATCCCATCTCTTCGGAAGGACCATTCATGGAACCTGCCGCCCTTGAGTTTTTCCGACGGGTGCTCGAGACACCCAGCCCCTCCGGCTACGAAGGCCGAATCCAGCAGTTGGTCCGCGAGCACGTCGGGCGCTTCGCCGACGACGTGACCACCGACGTCCACGGCAACGCGATGGCGGTCGTCCACCGCGATGCCCCGCGGCGGATCATGCTGGCCGGGCATTGCGACCAGATCGGGCTGGTGGTGCAGTACATCGACGCCGAGGGGTTCCTCTACGTTCAGGCCATCGGCGGGTGGGACGTGCAGATGCTCGTGGGCCAACGCATGACCGTGTGGGCCGACCAGGGGCCGGTCCCCGGGGTCATCGGCCGCAAGCCCATCCACCTCTTGACCGAGGACGAACGCAAGCAGGTGCCCAAGCTCAAAGACCTCTGGCTGGACATCGGCGCGGCCAGCCGCGACGAGGCCGAGAAGCTCGTGCGCGTCGGCGACCCCGTGACGGTCGAGCTGGGCTACCGCGCGTTGCGCAACGGCCGGGCCGCCTCGCCCGCCATGGACGACAAATGCGGCATGTGGGTGGTCCTCGAGGCCCTCCGGCGAATCGACCGCGCAAAGCTCCGCTGGGCCGTGTACGCCGTCTCGACGGTTCAGGAGGAAGTCGGGCTGCGCGGAGCCCGCACCAGTGCCTTCGGCATCGACCCGCACGTGGGTGTGGCCGTCGATGTGACCCATGCCACCGACTGCCCGACCATCGAAAAGAAAGAGGAAGGCGACATCGCCCTCGGTCGCGGACCGGTGGTCTATCGCGGCCCCAACATGAACCCCAAGGTCGTCCAACGCCTGCTCGACGTCGCCGCACAGCGCAAGATCTCGATCCAATTGGCCGCCAGCGGCAAGGCCACGGGGACCGACGCGAACTCGATCCAGGTGAACCGGGCGGGCGTGGCCACGGGCCTGGTCAGCATTCCGAACCGCTACATGCACAGCCCGGTCGAGATGATCGCCCTGGACGACCTCGACCGCGCGGCCGACCTCTTGGCCGGTTTCTGCGAGTCGCTCGGTCCCGACGACGAGTTCGTGCCGTAACCGGCCCTACTTGGCGGCCTTCGCGCCGCCAAGGACCTGCTGGGACAGCCGGCCGACCACCGCGGCGTCGACCGCGCCGTCCCAGACCGCCACGGCGTAGCCCAGCTCCAGCGGCTTGCCCGACGCGACGACCAGCGGCTCCTTACTCAGGTTCAATGTGGCCGCGAGGTAGGCGAACCCTTGGTCCATGGTGAACCACGTGGCCGGATAGCGCGGGTTGCCGGGCAAGTCGAACATCGCCACGGTCACGGCCTTGCCGTCGGCGCGGGCGGCATAGGCGCACCAGGCCGAGCGGGCGTCGTTCGTGCCGGCAACGCCCGTCTTGCCGTCGGCATTGAAGAAGCGGCCACCCTGATCCATCGACTCGACGAACCTCATACCCAGGCCAAAGTATGGCGAACCCGAAAGCTGGACGCTCGGTTTTCCCTCAGCCGCTTCGAGCTTCGCACGCCACACGACGAGCGTGGCCGGGCCGTCGGGCAAGCGGCCGGCTTGAACCGTGCGCGTCTCGTGGAGCAGGACCTTGCCGTCGGGAGAAGTCCATTCGAGTTCCTGCACGACCATCCCCGAAGTCAAATCGTCGGGCTTTTTGACCGGCGTGCGCCCGCTGCGGGCCTCAGGCCGGGCCTTGCAATCCATCTGCTTGCCGCACTGGGGGCTCTCCGACCAGAAATCGACCCCGTCGACCGCCACGGCGAACATCAGCCCGTGGTGGTGCTTGTGGTCGGCCGGCGAGTCGCGCAGCACGTTGACCCCGGCCGGCGACCAGAGGCTATGCACGTAGGGCTTGCCCGGGTTGGGCGCGGTCTGATAGCGCAGCACCGGCTCGTTGCCCCAAAGAACCGTGATCGACGTCGGCTGCTGGTCGACGTGGATGCCGTCTTGGGCCATGGCCGAGACGGCGAAGCCTGCCAAAACCACGAGGGCGGCGCGGGTGACCATGCAAGCTCGAAAGCACATGTTGACGGACTCCTCGAAGAAAGAACGAAGGCGACGGATCGAAAACCCGTCCTACTTCGACAGCATCTTGATGCACACCGGTCGGGGCACCTCGACCGGCTCGCCGATCAACGCGAGCCGGCCGGTCTTGGCGTCAATGCGGAAGACCGCCACGTTGCTGGTGTCCTGATTGGCGGCCAGCAGGTAGCGGCCGGTCGGGTCGAGGGCGAAGTTGCGCGGGGTCTTACCCCGGGTCGACTCGTGGCCCAGCGCGCGGAGCGTACCGTCGGCGTGGATCGAAAGGATCGCGATGCTGTCGTGGCCGCGATTCGAACCGTACAGGAACTTGCCCGATGGGTGGACGTGTACGTCGGCCGTGGTGTTCGAGCCCGAGAAGTCCTTGGGTAAGGTCGAGACCGAACCGAGCGGGGTGAGTCGACCGCTGGGGGCGTCGTAGGCCATGGCCGTGACGGTCGAATCGAGTTCGTTGATCACGTAGGCGAAGCGTCCGTTGGGATGGAAGTCGAAGTGCCGCGGCCCGGCCCCGGGCGCGACCTCGACCCAGGCCGGATCGTTCGGTGCAAGCCGTGCCTGCACCGCATCGACGCGGTAGATGAACACCTTGTCGACGCCCAAATCGGGGGCAAAGACGAACGTGGCCGCGGGGTCGAGGTTGATCGAGTGGGCATGGGGCCTCTCTTGCCTTCGCGCGTTGGGTCCCTTGCCCTGATGCTGGATCACGCTGGCCGGCTCGCCCAGCCGGCCGTCGTCGCGGATGGGCAACGAGGCCACGGTTCCGCCGCTGTAGTTGGCCACCAGCAAACAGGTGCCGATGGGGTGGACGGTCACGTGGCACGGTCCGGTTCCGCCCGACGGCTGCTGGTTCAACAGCGTGAGCTTGCCCGACGGCTCGATGGCAAAGGCGTTCACGGCGCCGGTCTTTTTCCCTTGGAAGTCGCCGATCTCGCCCACCGCGTACAGGAATCGCCGGTTGGGGTGGATGGCCAAGAACGACGGCCGGGTTGTCGCGGCGGCAAGCTCGATCGAGTCGAGCCGACCGGTCGCCAGGTCGAACTGCCCGACGTAGATGCCCTTGCTCTTCGCGTCGGTATAGGTGCCGAAGTACACCCGCAGCGTCGGTGGCTTGGCCGGTTTCTCACGTTGGGCGGCCGCGACGGTCGCCGCAAATCCCAACGACACCACGCAAGCGCCGAGTGTTCTCCAAGAGTCCTGCATCATCAAAGCGTCTCCGAGGTTTTCGATGGCTGCAAGTATGGCGCCGGGCCGGCGCCGCGGCAAGGCGGCGCGGGCGTTCGGGCGGAACGGTTCACGGGGACGGTCCCTGTTGTTGCGGCACGTCGGCCGGCGTGAGGGCAATCGACCGTTTGCCCCGCGCGGTCTGGAGGACCAGCACCGGCGCCTTCTCGCCCGGCGGCAACTCCACCCGCACATCGCGCAGAGGGTTCTGCGCCCGGACCGGCTCGAAGACCGCGACGAACCGCGCTGCCGGCGCGCGCCGTCGGAGGACCAGCATGGGCATGGTGGCTTCCGGCCGGTTGGTCAACCCGTCGCCGACGATTACTTCCGTGGCGGCATCGTCCCAGGGCACGATCCACACGCGTAAGCGGTTTGCTTTCGAGGCGAAGGTCATCGTGAACCGCTGGCTTGTGATGGCTCCTCGCCGCACGCGAACGTGCTGGTATCCGCACGAAGAACCCAGGGTACCGCCACGTTCGGCCAGCGGCAGCGACGTGTGTTCCAGGGTCCCGTCGAGGTGCAGCACGTAGTCGATCTGCCGGGGCGATGTCGCGGCGCCGGCGGTGGGAAAGGCCGCCAGATCGTCGACGACGCAATGCTCGCTGAGCCGTACGGCCCGGCGGAGCGTCATGCCCTCGTAGGCGCTGGTGCAAACGGCCTCGACCAGTTTCTCGCGGGGGTCGAACCGGCAAAGCGTGCCGAGCACCTTGTCGCGGGCCGAGTCGGTGGGCCATTGGGCATCGCGCTTGCCAGCCGGCCGCTGCGAGATCCCGTCGATCACCACGGTGTTGTGGCTGATCGTGTGGGCCGTCCACTGGGCTTTCCAGGACGACTCGTACGGCATGCTGCCGAAATCGGGAAGCCACTGCCGGCCCTGGGCGTACAGCACGAGGTTCAACTTGTCGGGATGCCCGTGCCCACCCCCGTGCGGACCGTAGCTCAACGAGACCGCCGTCGAGTCGGGCGCGGCGGTAAAATCGCCCTCGGCCTCGCGCAGGACGGCAACTCCGCTGGCGGGAAACAACGAACAGCCCCGCTCGTGCCGGCCCGAGTTGGCAAACCTCCCGTCAGCCAGCGGAATCGCCCCGGGAACGTCGGCGCTGGGCAAGTCGTAGATCAGCCAGGGCCAATCGGGCACGTGGCGGTACTCGGTCGCTCGGGTTGCCACGACCTTGCCATCGCACAGCAGGCGCGTCTCGGACCCGCGGACTTCCAGGCGGAAGCGGTACGGGCGATCGACCTGGCGGCAGTGCCCGGCCAAGGCCAACGCGCTGCGGTACTCGGGATGGTCCGGCAAGACCCGAAACACCACCCACGCGCGGTCCTGGGGGCCCGACTCGGCCAGCCGGGTCATCGTCCACTCGAATACGAAGTCCTCGCGGTCGGCCTCGTTGAGGAGGTAACGGTCGGGCTGGCTGACCCTGCCATCGTGGGCGACCACGGCCGCGCCGCGCACCTCGTAGGTCGGGTCGCGGCGGTCCCAGTGGACCGGTTGGCCATCCAAACGCAGGTCGTCATACCGGTACTGGTAGCGGTAGTAGTGGAGCAACCCCACGCGGCCGCGGCGCACCGGGCCGGCCAGGACGGGCACGTCGCGCCGCAAGAGCCACGCCAAGCGCGGGTCGCGGTAGCGATGGTATCCGACCAGGCAAGTCCAATCGCCGCGCAGCGGTCCCCGGTCGCTATCGCCCAGGGCCGGATAAGTCAGGTTGGGAAACGCGAGGTAGAAGGGCCCCTCGAACATCAGCCGCAGCGACTTCGGCGCGTCGGTCGTGTCGGTGACGTAGTGGGCGTCCTCGTCGCGCGACCGATCGTTGGGAACAGCCATCGCGTACCCATCGATGCCGCAGTGGTAAAGCGCCTCCGTCAAAGGCAACAGCGCCGCCATCACGAACCGGTGATAGCCCAGCGATCGCTCCCAGAACAGACCGTCGTCGCGCACGTCGTGGGCCACCAGATGCCGCAGGCCGTAAGGGCTCTCGAGGGCGTACTCGACCAGCGCGCGGTCCTGGAGGGCCAATCCCACCAACCCCACGGCCGCAAGGTGCCACGCCTGGAAGTTGTAGCAGCGGTAGTGCAAGTCGGCGATCCGGCGGTCTCGTTGGAAATCGTCGATCTTGAAGCAGCCGACCGCGGTGCGCAACAGATCGGTTTCGACGCGCCGCCGCTGCGCCTCGGTGAACGTCCCGCTGCCAGCCACGAGGTCGTACGCCCGGACCACCGACACCAGCCACACCGCCTCGTACAGCGACGACTGGCTGAACACGCGGCAACGCTGGTTGGAAAGCGGCAGTCGCGGGTAGAGATCGGCATAGGCCAGAAGCCCGTCGCGGACCCACTCGGCGTAGCGCTTCTCACCCGAGAAGGCACAGGCCAGCCCCACGGCGTAAAGATGGTCGGCGACTTGCCAGTGCCGGGTGTCGCCCTTGTCGGGCAGCTTGCCCAACGGCTTGGCGGCAAGGTCGGCCGCGCGTTGGAGACACTGGTTCAGGGTTTCCTTGGCCCAGATTTCGCGGGCTGCGCGGTCCTTGGCCCGGGCCACATCCTGCGGTGTCAGGGTCAAGTAGGGGTGTTCGGCCGGGAACCGCAGATGGCTCGTCGCCGCCGGTTCCGCCCCGCCCGCGTGCGTTGCGGCCAGCACGCACGGCCATGCGGCCGAAACCGCCGCCGCCAGGACCATCGGCCATGCCACGTTCCCGAAACATGAACGACTTCGGCCCGCCCGGGCCGGTCTCCAGGGAGCGCGTGAGCTACCATCTTGGCCAACCATGCGAGGACCTCCCATCGTGTTCGCGGGGACAAGCACGTTGTTCGACCCGCCAAGCGGCGAACCACGAGCCTGTCCCCAGCCTGGGACCGGTTCCACGTTCAAGGACCGCGAGTCGGCGGTTCACAGCGACAACACGTACGCGATCAAATCGTCCAGCTCCTCCGGCGTGAGATTTTTCGTATTGCCGTGGCGGTCGCCGCCGTGCTTGACGAGCGCGTCGCGCATCGTGGCGGCGCGGCCGTCGTGATAATAGGGGGCCGTGCGGTACGCCTCGATCAGCGTGGGCGTGTCGTACTTGCCATCCGGTTCCAGCGGCGTGACGATGCCCACGTGGTGCTGCTTCAAGTCGGTGAAATATGGGGCCGGGTGGCAGCCCGCGCACTTCGCCTTCCCCTCGAACACCGCCTTGCCCCGCGCGGCCGCCGCGGCAAACTGGGGCAGGTTGGGGTTCGGCTCGGGCACCAGCGACGAGGCGTAGGCCACCAGGTCGTCGACGTCGGCCGGTTCGGGCACGATGAGGTGGCTGCCGATGATGCCCGTGCGCATGCACTCGCGCGGATCGGGCCGCGTCGCTCGGCGATTGTGCGGCGAGGTCTGGGGCATGAGTACCAGACTGATCACGTCCTTGCCGTTGCCGATCCCGTCGCGCAGGAAATCCCAGGGCAGCCCATCCACGCGACCGTCGGGATGACACGACGCGCAACTGTGCCACCGCTGGAAGCACTTTGTCGCGTCGTGAAAGTACATCTCGCCGCGCCGGGCGGCATCGGCGGGCGCCTGCGGTCCCACGGCGAGCGTACCGAGCCGTTTGCCCGACGACGCCTCGAGCACTCCCACCGTGCCCGAAAAGTAGTTCGCCACGTAGAGCTTCTGGCCGTCGGAGGCCAAAGCCAGCCCGCGCGGCCCAAGGCCGCCGCTGGGGGCACGGCGGATCGCCCCGGCGATGTACAAGGCCGTCAGGTCGTTGGCCAGCTTCGAGACCAGCTTGCGGTCCTGGCGGATCCGCACCCAGATGTTGTCGCGGTTGCCGTCCTTGAGTTTCGCCAATTCGTCGGGCACCTTTCCTTCGAGCAGCTCGTGGACCTTGCCGATCTCGACGATCGACACCTCGTGCGTGCCCGCATGGCTGATCCACAGCCGTTTCCCGTCGCCCGAGACGACGATCGCCCAGGGGTCGGCCGAGCCGCCGGTCAGATCGTCCAAGAGCACGCTAGTCAGGAGGCGGTTCGACGACAGGTCGAGAATGCTCACCGCGTACGTGTGGACCCAACCGCGGTCCAACTGGGTGATCGGCAGGTTGAAGCGTCCCAAGGCGTGGGTCACGTAGGCCCAGTGCCCGTCGGGACTCACGGCAACCCCGGTGACGACGGTCGAACCGGTCGGCAGGCGTACGCGGGCTTTCTCCGCCATCGCGGCCGCGTCGAGCACGCTGACCTCGGCGGCCAGGGCCGTGTCGGTCCCCGCGCCGACGGGAAGCAGGTTGGCCACGACCACCCGGGCAAGATCGGGCGTCACCGCAGCGAACGCGGGCTCGCGCACGACCGGCACGCGCTTCAACTCCTTCCCCGCGGCCAGATCGACGACCGACACGCTGTGGTCGCCCCGGTTGCAGGTATAAAGGCGGTTGGCTCGTTCGGCCAGCGCAAGGGCGACCGGCCACGGCCCCACGGCGATCCGCCGTGCCACGACGCTTCGAGCCATGTCGATCACCGCGACCGCGTGGGCCTTGCGCTCGGCCACGAACACGGTCTTGCCGTCGGCCGAGAAGGCCAGCCCGCGCGGCTCGCCAGGCACGGCGATCTCGCCGATCGGTTTGCCCGACGCCAGGTCCATCACCACGACCCAGCCCGCCGTGGCGTCGGATGCACACAACGTCTTGCCATCGGGGGCCACGGCCACGGCAATCGGCGAGCGATACACCGGCGCCGCGGCGCCGGCCGCTCCCGCGAGCATCCCCATCGCCAACGCCCCGAGCAAACTCCGGAACCCATGCGTCATCAAAGTAGTCCTGTCTCACCGGGCGAGATCGGCCTCCAGATTACGCCAGCCCCGCGCGCCGGTAAAGCCCTCCAAGATCACCATTCACGAGGATGGTTCCTGTCCGGGGGAACCCGTGGTCGGGATTCGCACTTGCCTGGCCGCTCGAAGCTTGGGAGACTATAGACTATAGAAAGACGGTCTATGGGATTCCTTGTCGCATTGCGATCTTCGTCGAGCGGGCGCCGCTGGGCGCGAAGGCGCTGGTGGCTGGCGGCCTCGGTTGTCGTCGTGCTGACGGCCGCGGTCCTTTGCGGCGCGTTGGCCTGGCGCGAGTGCCAGCCGGATCGCCGTTTCGCCCGCGCCCTGGCGGCCCTCGAGGTGGGCGATTGGGACACGCTAGCGCGTCAGATCGACGCGCTGGAGGCATCGCCTGGGTTCGAGCCGCACGCGCACTTCCTGCACGGCGTGCTCCGGCTGGAGGCGGGAAAGTACTACGCGGCGCTGGAGGAGTTCGGGCACGCGGTGGACCATCCCGAGCTGCGGGTCCGTACACTGACGCTCTCGGGCAGGGCGCTTTACCAGGTGCGAGAGCTGGGGCCGGCGATCCGGCTCTTGAGCCAGGCCGTCCAGCGCGAGCCCGACGCGATCGAGGCCCACCGCTGGTTGGCCTTGGCGTACTACTACCTCGGGATGACCCGAGAGGCCACGGCCCACTTGCTTCGCGTGGCCGAGTTGGCCCCTGAGGACCCCCGGCCGTACCGCTTCCTGGCGATGATCGAGAAGGATTTCGAACAGTACCCGGCGGCCGTGGATGACTACCAGGAGGCCTTCCGCCGGAAGGACCAGCACCTTTTGGATCGCCAGGAAGCGCTCTTGGAGCTGGCCGAGTGCCAGATCAAGGTGCAGCAAGACGAGGCGGCTCTCGAAACCCTTGCCCAGGCGGCGCCTTCGGCCCGGCGATGGTTCTTGGAAGCCGAGTGCCATCGGCGCGCCAACCGGAACGACCAGGCCGAGCGTCTGGTCGACCAGGCGCTTGCCGAAAAGCCGGCCCATTTGCAAGGGCTCTTGCTGAAGAGCGATCTGTTGATGGCGCGGGGCGACGTGCGGGCAGCGGTCGAGTGGGCCCGGCGCGCGGTCACGGCCTATCCCAAGGACTACACCGCTTGCGCGAAGCTGATGCAAGCGTACCGCCGGCTAGGCGACGAGGCCCGGGTGAAGGAACTGGCCGCGACGGCCGACGAGCTGAAACGTCTGCGCACCGAGTTCGCGCAGCTTCACGAGACGGCGGCGGCCGAGCCGAACAATGCCGACGTGCGGTGCCGTCTGGGAGTGCTGGCCCGCGCGCTGGACCGCCCGGACCTCGCCCGGGGATGGTTCGAGGCCGCTTTGGCCATCAACCCGCGCCACGACGAGGCGCGGCGGCATCTGGCCGTTGGGGGCTCGGCCACCGGCGTCTCGGGCGCGCCCCCCCGACGTTGACCATGCCATGCGTGCTGTCGTATGAAGCCCGTGATGCTCCGCGAAAGACCGGTTCACGTTCCCCCTGGTGCGGTGTGGGCCCTCGGGGTGCTCTTGATGGTGGCGTGGGCGGGGTGTCAGCGCGGGCCGGACGCGATCCGTGGGGAGCCTCCGCCCCGCCCGGCACCGCGCGCCGTGCCGGCCCCCGCGCCGGCCATGCCCGAGTGCCCCATCCACTTCGTCGACGTCACCGACGAGTCGGGCATTAGGTTCGTTCACACCGACGGGTCCAGCGGCCGGCATTACATCGCCGAGACGGTCACCAGCGGGCTGGCCACGTTCGACTACGACGGCGACGGGCTGATCGACATCTACTTTCCCAACGGTGCCCCCTTGCCCGGCACCCAGACCGAGCATCCCCCGCGCCACGCCCTGTACCGCAACCTGGGGAACCTGCGCTTTCGGGACGTGACCGAGGCAGCGGGCGTGGCATGCACCGGATACGGGTTGGGGGCGACCGCGGGCGACTTCGACAATGATGGCGACTTGGACCTCTACGTCAGCAACTTCGGCCCCAAGGTGCTCTACCGCAATAACGGCGATGGGACCTTCACCGACGTGACCCCTGCGGCAGGCGTCGCCGACGGCGAAAAACTGGGGGCCGGCGTGGCGTTTCTCGACGCCGACCGCGACGGCGATCTCGATCTCTTCGCCGCCAACTACGTCAAGTTCACCTACGAGAGCCACGTGGTTCTGTACCATCACGGCCCGGCCGAATACGTCGGCCCCAGGGCCTATCCGCCCGAACTCCATGCCTTCTTTCTCAACAACGGCGAGGGCACGTTCACCGACGCGACCGTTCCGTCGGGGGTCGCAAGGCACCAAGGCAAAGGAATGGGCATGGTCTGCGCCGACTACGACCGCGACGGCGATACCGATATCTTCGTGCTCAACGACGTGTTCGAGAACTTCTGCTTCCAGAACGACGGCACGGGAACCTTCCGCGAGGTCGCGCTGGTGAACGGTTTCAAGTACAATGGAGAAGGCATGCCCCTGGGCAGCATGGGCGTCGATTGCGGCGACTACGACAACGACGGCTGGCTCGATTTCTACCAGACCTCGTACCAGGGCGAACTGCCCGTACTCTTCAAGAACCTCGGCAACGGCATTTTCGAGGACGTGACCGTGCGAAGCGGCGCCGGACAAGGGGCGCTGAACAACGTGAAATGGGGATGCGGATTCGTCGATTTCGACAACGACTCGCACCGCGACTTGTTTCTCGCCATGGGCCACCTCCAGGATCTGATCGACCAGTGGGATACCAGCACGTCGTATCGCGCGCACAACATCCTGCTGCGCAACCTCGGCCAGGGGCGGTTCGCCAACGTGTCGGCGGCGTGCGGGCTCGACGCGCTGCCGCCGCGCAGCGCCCGCGGCGCCGCCTTCGAGGATCTCGACAACGACGGCGATGTCGACGTGGTGGTCCTCAACTCGCGCCAACGCGCGACCCTCCTGAAGAACATGCTGCGCGAGTCCGGCTCGACCAACCACTGGCTCCAGATCGCCCTGCGCGGGGTCACCTCGACCCGCGACGCCGTGGGGGCCCGGGTGACTGCCCGGGCGGTTGACCTCGTGCTCGTCGACGAAGTCCACAGCGGCCGGAGCTATCAGAGCCACTGGGGCTCGCGCCTGCACTTCGGTCTCGGGCCGCGCCAGCGGGTCGATCGCATCGAGGTCCACTGGATCGGCGGAGGAACCGACGTGCTGGAGAAGGTCGAGGTGGATCGGGCGATCACCATCACCCAGGGAGACAGCGCCCCCGCGCAGACCGCCCCATGAAGACGCTTGCGCGTGCCTCGAAGCTCTGGCTTGCCGTGGGCGCGGCCTTGCCCGTGGCGCTGTTGGGCGCATGGTGTTCGCTTCGTCCCGGGCTGGCGCCGCTTCCGGTGTCCGCGCCACGCCGCGTGCCCCCGCCTCTTGCGACCCCGGTGCCGCCGTCGGGCAGCGTCGCCTCGGTCCCGGCTGCCGAGGGACCCATCCGGCTTTGCGAGGTGACCGATGAAACCGGCATCACCTTCGAGCACACCGACGGGTCGAGCGGCCAGCGGTTCATTGTCGAACAGATGACCACGGGGCTGGCCACGTTCGACTACGACGGCGACGGGCTGATCGACATCTACTTTCCCAACGGCGCTCCGCTTCCCGGCGCGACCTACCAGACGCCGCCGCGCCACGCCCTGTACCGCAACCTGGGCGGGATGAAGTTCAAAGACGTCACCGACGAGGCGGGGGTCGTGTGCCATGCGTTCGGCCTGGGGATCGGCATCGGCGACTACAACGGCGACGGCCGGCCCGATATCTACCTCAACAACTTCGGCCCCAACGTGCTCTTCCGCAACAATGGCGACGGCACGTTCACCGACGTCACCCGAGAGGCCGGCGTCGCCCGCGGAAACCTCGTCGGCGCAGGCGCGTGCTTCCTCGACCTCGAGGGCGACGGGCTGCTCGATCTGTACGTGGGCAACTACATCGCGCTCGACTTGGACCGCCACACGCTGCACCGGGTGCAGGGGTTTCCCTCGTACCCCTCGCCGCGCGAGTACCCCCCCGTGCCCGATACCCTCTACCGCAACCGCGGAGACGGCACGTTCGCCGACGTGAGCGTCCCGTCGGGCATCGCCGCCGCGACCGGAAGGAGCATGGGCATGACGTGCTCGGACTACGACCGCGACGGCGATACCGACGTCTTCCTTTGCAACGACGTGCAAGAGAACTTCCTCTTCCGCAACGACGGGACCGGCAAGTTCGACGAGGTGGCGGTCCGCGCCGGCGCCGCCTACGACTCGAGCGGCGAGTTCATGGCCAACATGGGCGTCGACGCCGCCGACTACGATAACGACGGCTGGTTCGATTTCTACACCACCAACTACCAGCGCCAAATGCCCATGCTCTTGCGCAATCTGCACGACGGCATGTTCGAGGATGTCAGCCGGTCGTCCGGCGCGGGCAAGAGCGCCTTCGGCTACGTGAATTGGGGCGCCGGCCTGGTCGATCTCGAC
Source organism: Blastopirellula marina (assembly GCA_020721945.1). GTDB lineage: Bacteria > Planctomycetota > Planctomycetia > Pirellulales > Thermoguttaceae > JANLFZ01. Next base: position 4,534 of record DYLT01000024.1, on the reverse strand, counting down.
AACGACGGCCACCGCGACCTTCTGATCGGCAACGGCCACACCGAGGACAACATCGAACAGCGCGATCCGTCGTCCACGTACCGGTGCCCCTTGGTCCTGTTGCGCAACACGGGCCGAGGCAGGTTCGTCGACGTGTCGGCCGCCTCCGGCCTCCGGGCCCTGGCGCGCCACGCGGTCCGTGGAGTGGCGTTCGACGACCTCGACAACGACGGCGACCTCGACGTGGTGACGCTCAACGCGCGCGAGCGCCCCTCCGTGCTGCGCAATTGGCTCGTCGAGCGCGGCTCCAAGAACCACTGGCTCCAGGTCCAATTGCGCGGCGTGGCCACCAATCCCGACGGCGTCGGCGCCCACGTCTCGGTGACCGCCGGGAACCTCGTCCTCGTCGATGAGGTCCATAGCGGCCGGGGCTACCAGAGCCACTGGGGCTCGCGCTTGCACTTTGGTCTCGGGCCGCGCCAGCGGGTCGATCGCATCGAGGTCCGCTGGATCGGGGGCCTTCGCGAGGTCTTTCCCGTAACCCAGGCCGACCAGCTCGTGACCCTCGTCGAGGGCGAGGGCCACGCCGCGCCGGCCGCGTCTCCCTGAAAGCCTCCTCGATCGCCCAGGCCAAGGCCAAGAAATCCCAAGATCCCTCCGCGCGGTCCCAACCGGGCGGCAGGAACATAGTCGGCGGCCATGTCGCGTCGCGGCGGGCCGCCGTCGGCCGGACGCTTGCTGCAAAACGATTGGAGGAACCCGTCTTCGGCCACCGCGCCGCTGAGGTCGATGCCGCCGAAGGCTTTCTCGGGGCCGTGGCACCGTACGCAGCGGCGGTCGAAGATCGGCTGGATAGGCCACGAGTAGCCCAACAGACGGTCGCGCCCCAGGACGGCGGCGAGGGAATGCGCGGCGGCGCACCGAAGGCCATCGGGAACCCTGCCGGCACGGCAGCCCGCGCGCTGGCCTCCCCGGCGCGCGAACCCCCTGGATCCGGTACGCCCGCAAACCGCCTTGCGCCCGGCGCCGTGCCCTAAAAAGGGCCCCTCACCCAATCCGGTTCGGCACAAGATTTGCGCGTCGGGTGGCACGGCCAGCGCGAAGCGATGGCCGTGGGTTAGCCCGGCCGGCCACGCCCTTCCCATGGGTTCAGGGCCTGCCACCCAGTCCGATTCCGCGAAACCCGGCAACCAACCTCTTGCGTCGCGGCTTGGGGTGGCTATACTAGGGGGCAGTTCCGGTTCTTCGGACGTTGCCGCTGGGGTTCTCTTGTTAGTCAGGGCGGCAAGACTTTGGTCTGGCCGCCATCTCGGTCAACGCGGTTCTTCGCAAGGAGAATGGGGTATGCTGACGAGCATGTTGCGAACCTGGATAAGGGGGGGGGAAACAGGTAAGGCCAGCCAGGGGCGTTAGCCCGCAGCGGGGCTTTTCGGGGTCCAATCGCCTTGGGGCGTTTTTCCGTCTGGCAGGTCTCGAGGTGTTGGAGCTTCGGGCCGCACCGGGCGGTGGGTGCAGTTCGCCACCGGCGGCGCACAGCTATTCACCGGGGCCGATGTTGGGGACTGGGAAGTACAGGCCGAGGTACGGTTTGCGGGGATGCCCTGGCAGACGGGCTTCGCCGCGCGCCAGGGGACCCAGGGCCACCGCCTGACCGCCGAAATCACCAGCATCCAATGGGAGACCCACACGGCCAATCCACTCCAGGCCATTGTCCTGTCGCCGGACCAAAGCTATGTGCGTGCCTATCCCGACGCCACGAACCCGGGAGACCCGATGCGGGACAAGATCGACGTGGTGGTGAGCGTGCTTCCGCAGAAGGCGAACATTCCCGTGTTGGTCAACTGGTACGACGTCGACGAGCCGGCCTTGGGCGTGTTGGACGAAACTGACCCCCAGAACGTGGGAGTAAACCCGCCGGACAACTTTTCTGGGGGCCGCGCGGCACCGGACGCCTCGTTGGCTGGGGGGGCCCTTGCGACGGATGCCGCTGGCACGGTGCGGACTACGCTGAGCATTTTCTGGGCCCAGCCGGGCAACAATTACCGTGTGGCGGCGGCGCCTGGGGGACCGGGTCGGCAGGCGGTGTTCGACCCGCTTAAGCCGCTTGCACCGGACACCGCGGCCCGGCTGTTTTACGACCGCAATGGGGACGGGGTTTTGGGACAGGCGCCGGACGAACCGACGTTGGACGAATGGTCAGCGCACAAAGGGATCCGCATCACCCCGGAACTGAAGCTGTGGCGCAAACTGCACGTCGAGGTCGACTCGATGGGCCCGGTGGAGGGGAATACCGTCAGCGGGCAGATTACCGGTGTCGCTGTGGATTTGCCAAACATGCAAGCCACCGTAACCACCGACCAGACACTGGACGCGGCGGAGCAGGACCGGTTTGTCCCTGGGCAGTTGACGGCCAGCGGCCAGGATTTCAACGTGCTAGGCAACACCACAGGGGCCAATTTCACGCTAACAGTGCAGCTTTACGGCGACCCGAACAACCCCGAGGTCCCGGCGGTCGGGCCGTTCTGGCTCTTGGACGACGACGCCCAGGTGATGCCCGAGATGCCCGATACCGGGCTGATGGAGGAGGCTTATGGAGCGGCCTATATCTACCCTGTGATTGATGGTGGAGGGGATCCTGCCAATAACAAAGTGACCGTCCCTTTCTCTGCGAATGTGGAGTCGGAGGATGCGGCGATCCTCGCGCAGATCGAGGCCACGAACGGGTTGGAATCGCATGGCAACCGAAGCGAGGCGTTCTGGGTGGCGTATGTTCAGGCCGCCTATCAAGCTGGACCCTCCGAGGATTGTGACCCCGATAGCCAAGGGGGTGTGCTGGGAGTTGTACCCACTGGTGGACAAAAAGGCGCACTGGTGTTCCTTGAAGCTACCAGAGACTACGCGCAACAGTTGGGCCTTGGGTTGCCCCAGCGGGTATTGCTTGCTCAGCGTCTCGTGGTACACGAGACGGCGCACCAGTTCGGGGTGCTTGATGGTCAGGGAGGGGAGCCAAGTATCATGCATTATAATGCCCTATTCGATTTAACCAAACTGATGGGGTCGACGTTCAACGAATCCCAGTGCCGCACGATGCGGATCAGGAGGGAAAGTCCAGGCACCTAAGCGATGACCTGCCCTGCACTTGCAGGCGCGGAACTCGAAGTGAGGTGATGTATGCCTTGCGAGCGTTTTACGGTGCGGATCGGCGTTTGTGCAGTACTGGTAGCGGCAGGGGCGCTGGCTGGGCCGCTTCGCGCTCAACCTTCTGCCGACGGCCTGTTGCCATTCTCAACGCTAAAGTTACATGCCCGCGTTGCGCTTGGCCACTGGCTGGTAGGTCAGCCGCTGATTGTGTACGTAGAACTGCGTAATCCGACTGGGCAGGCCGCGCTGGCGCATGACCGTTTTGGCTGGTGGGCACGCGGTGGGACGCGCTGGCGGGGAGGAGAGGATTACCTTTGGTTGGAGCTTCGCTCGGGCAGATGGTTCCAACGTGTTTCCCGTCCGTTCCTGATGCCCGAAGTCTCGCGCCCGGGGAGGCCGACCATGATACGCGGCAACTCTACCTGGCGAACCAAGATTGTCCTCTCTTGGGACCCGAGCGTGTTTGGAAACCTCGAGCCGGGAAGGGACGTGGAGGTGGTGGCGAACTTCCGCAACGCGGGATCCGACGAAACGCTCACTTCTAGGGTGATGCGTGTGAGGTTACACGAGCCCGGAGGGCGAGATAGGGAAGCCTTTGAAAGCCTGCGCAAGGCGGGGGGGCCGCCCTATCTGGGCTATTGGCTCTTCGTGAAAGGAAGCGTTGGCCAATCCCAGCTTCGCTCCCTTGACCGCTGTTCGCGCGAGTACGCAGACACGGTGTATGGGGCATACGCGTCATTCGCCCGTGGCCAGATGGAGTTCTTTAACGGGAACTATGAAGGGGCGATCGATCGCTTCAAGCGGCTTGCCGAGAACAACCGGCCCCCAGGTATGGTGGAAGACGCCTGGTTTCTATTGGCCGAGTCGTACCGGTCGCTTCCCCGGCCTGATTACGTTGCCGCCGCTGGTGCGCTGCGAGAGATCCTGACCCGATATCCCGACACGCCTGCGGCCGACGATGCCAGGGAACTTGTACGCGACGTGAGCTACCGTGCCATGGTCGCCGCCGATAGGCGGCTGAACGCGGATATCACTTGCGATTTCATCGGAATACCGCGCGACCGCTTCGGCTTGATAACCTTCGAAGAAGCGTTCCAGCAGGTCTCGATTGTAGGCGGCGTCCCGCTGCGAGTGGCGCCGGAACTCAGGGCCAATCGGTTCTCCAGCGAGCCATTCACCGGCACTCTGCGGTACTTCATGGAGATGTTTCATGACCCTGGCTGGTGGGTTTGGGTCAAGGACGGGGATGGGTACAGGCTGGTCTCCGCGCCGGAGGAACCGAAGAAAGAGAAGCCGTAGGGCGGCCGAGCGGAGGTGGCCGACTTGGTCAAGCCGCTCAATTTCGACGCCAGTTCGCGCCTGTATTACGACCGGAACAACGATGACCTTTATCAAGCCCAAGAGGCGATCGTCG
>DYLT01000023.1 GCA_020721945.1 Blastopirellula marina | reverse complement strand
CGGGGGCGGTATAGGCCGGGGTGCCCAGCGCCACGCCGTGGCGCGTGACCTGTTCGTCGAGGTCGCGGATCAAGGCCAGGCCGTAGTCGAGGATCTTGGGGATTTCGCCGGGGTCCGCGAGAAGGACGTTCTCGGGCTTGATATCGCGATTGACGACACCGCCGGCCTCGGCATGCTCCAGCCCGCGCGCAATGCCCAGCACAATACGGCCCACGCGGTGCGCGGCCAAGGGCTGTTCCCGGTGGATCACGTCGACCAGCTTGCGGCCTCCGACGAACTCCATGACGAGGTAAGGCCGGCCCGATTCGGCGCCGCGGCGATAGGCGCGCACGATGTTCTCATGGGCAAGCCGGGCAGAGGCCGCGATCTCGCGTTCGAACCGGCGCTGTGCCCGGTCGTTGGCGATCTCGGCCCGCGGCACCTTGATCGCCACGACGCGGTCGTACATCTCGGGGTCCAGCGCGCGGTAGACGTCGCCCATTCCACCGCCGCCCACCCGCTCGACGATGCGGTACGGCCCCAACAGCCATTGCCCGCAGCCGGGGCAGTGGTAGGGAATGACGCTTCCCGGGGAAAGCGACCACTCGCGATGGCAAACAGGGCAACGAACCACGCCATTCTCCGCCGCCTAGGATTCCATAACACCGCCGCGGGGCACCGTTTGCGGGGACTCGCGCCGTTTTCGCGGCGAAGCCCGCGAAAAATGCGACTGTCCCCCTCGGGCGTCGAGGGGACCGGCACCTTGTTCGGCCCGAAGACCGCCCGAAACACGAGCCGGTCCCCGGCCTGTGACGGCTACGACGGCTTCGCCGGGGGACCGGCCTTGCCTTCGGTTCCGACACGCCGGACGAACAGGACTCGTTCGATCTCGGCCTCGCCAGCCGCGTCGAGCGCCTGGACCACGGTCTCGTGTTCCACCTGGTCGTCCACATCGAGCACCATTTCGACCGTATCGCGCCCCCTGGCGGCGTGCCGAAGCGCACCGGCCAGACTGTCCAACGCCACCGGCTGTTCGTTCACGGTGATCGCCGGGCCGGGCCGGATGGACACCACGAGGAAGTCCTCCTTGAGCCGGCTCATCGTGGTCGGAGCCGGGGGTTTACCGTCGGTCTTGCGCTGGGGCAGATCGAGGGTCTTCTGTACGACGAACGCGGCCGTAATCATGAAGAAGATCAGGAGTTGGAAGACGACGTCGATCATGGGCGTCATGTCCATCTCCGCGTCCTGGTACGACCGCCTCCGGACGATGGCCGGGCGTGGCAGGCGTTCTTCGAGCAGCGGGTGTTCGCCCACCAGCATCCAGGCGGCCTCGCCCGGCCCGCGCACTTGCACCTCCTCGCCGAAAACGCCGTCGGCCACGGCTTGGGCAAGGCGCGAGAACTCGATGGGATGCCCGGGACCGGTCGCGTCCTCGCCGCGGACTCGCCAGAGTGCTTGTTCCGTGGACATCGTCGTGTCGCGCGTCAATCGGGGTGTTTTTCTTGGATTCCCAGCATGATCTTGCCGACGCCCTTGGCTTTCTCGAGCCGTTCCACCGCGTCGCGCACGCGCTTGTGCTTGGCGCGCTTATGCCCGTGGACGATCACGTCGATCGGTTCGCTGCCGAGCCGGGCCGCGTTCGCTTCGACCTCGGCGACCAGGGAGTCGAGGGAGTCCTTGCGGAAATCGGGCTCGGGCCGGTCGCCCAAATAGTAGGCTCCGGCCTCGTCGATCAAGAGCACCTGCTGGCCCTCGACATTGACCCCTCGGCCGTGGACCGCTTCGGGCACCTCCATCGCGGCCAGATTGGCCCAGGTGTGGGCCAACATGAAGAAGATCAAAAGCTGGAAGGTGACGTCGATCATGGGGGTCATATCCATCGCGAGATCCTCGGGTGCCCCGCGCCGAAACCTCGCCCGCGCACCGCCGATCTCCGCCTCGATATCCGGGCCGGCCACGGAGGCCTGACGCAGGCAGGCGGCCAGGGCGGGAACCTCCGTGACCGGCATCCAGGTCGAGTCCCCGGACCGGCGCACCTGATCATCGGCCGAGATGCGCCCGCCGGACGCCAGACGGATCAACGTCTCCATGCGCACCGGGCCGTAGACTTTGCCCAGCGAGACCACCTTCAGTTCCATCATCTCGGCGGACATCGGGTGCGCTCCTCACGGACGGTGGGCAAGCACTCTCGCGCGGTGTTCACGTCTTGCGAGCAGCCAACTGGGGCTGGAGATTCAACGCGGCTTCGGCCGCGCGCTGAAGCTCCAACTCGAACCGGTTGACCCGCTCGCGGAACATCGTATAGGCGAAAATCAAAGGAATCGCCAACAAAAGCCCCTCGGCGGTCGTGTACAAGGCCATGCCGATGTCGTTGGCCAGGTCGCTGGGGTTCACCTTGGTGACTCCCGCGATCTTGCCGAACGCCAGGATCATCCCCCAGACCGTGCCCAACAGCCCGAACATGGGGGCGAGCTTCGCAAACACCAACACGAGCGGCAAGAGGAAATTGAGGTCGGGGATGATCTCCAGCTCGATCAGGTTGGCCATCGCGTTGCGCGTGGCCACCTTGCCCTGGTCGCAGGTCTGTAGCGCCGCGGTGAACACCTTGGGAATGACCCCGGGCTCTTGCGCGCACAGGTCCAGCGCCGCCGTGCGGCCGCCCGTGGCAAGCTGCTCCTTGAAGCGGGTGAGAAAGTCGGCCAGGTCGGTCTTGGCCTGATGATTCAGCCAAATGCGCCACACGACCACGGTCACGCTGGCGATGCTCAGTGCGGCGAAGATCGTGGTGAAAATGGGCCCGTTGGCCTCGACAACATGCCGGATGCCTTGCACGGAACGCAACTCCTTGACGACGGACAACCTACTTCAACGTCTGCGCGATGACCCGCACGCCGTACTTGCCGCCTTCGCGAACCACCAAGAAGATGGTCTGCGCGATCTCGTCTTCGGTCTTATTCTGGTACTCGCACTCGAGTCGCGCCATGCGTTCTTCGAGTTCGGTGGGAAGAAACATCACCATGAGGTCCGCGCGAGCGATCCCCAGGTAGTTGCACACGTCGATCACCGTCTCGCGTTTCTCGTTGGTCCAGTAGATGCGGTTCTCGTCGCTGAGGTCCTTCTCGCGCGTCGAGCGTTGCGCCGGATCGCTGGCGTGGTAGACGTAGAGCCACTGGTCGCCCTTGGCTGGAAAGGCGATCACGCCGCCGAGGCCCTCGATCTGCACCAGGTAATCGCGGATCGCCTCGCCACGGATGCCGCGCGATTCGATCCTTAACATCCAGCGGACCAGCCGTTCGCCGCGGCCCTTGCTGCTTGTCCCGCCGCTGCCGCCGGCCTTGCCCGGCACCCCCGACTTGATCCGGTCGCGAAGCCGTTTCTTCGCATCTTGAATGCGCTGTTGGGCGTCGGGCGCCGCTCCGGGATCCAGACGGGGCGACCGATACCCGGCTGGTTCCTCTCGGTCGAGCACCGGCGGTTGGAGATCGAGCGGTTGCGGGCGCATCTCGGGCAAGTCGGGTTCGGCAGTCTTCGGCTCGGCCAACGGGTCGCTGACCGGCTCGACCGCCTCGCCGGCCTCGGGCGTCGCGCCGATCCCCTCGGCCGCCTCGGGATCGGGCCCGACCAGAATCGTCGCCACCGCGGGCGGCACGGGGTCGCGCGGGGCCCACTGGCGGGCAAGCACGATCACGAGCACGATCCCCAAGAGGTGGAACGCGATCGAGATGGCCGTGGACCACGGGAACTCGCCGTGAGGCGAGTAACGCTTCCACCACGGAAGCCCCGACTCGATCAAACCGTCCAGCGCGCGATTGCGGATGGTCTCGGGCATGACGAGCACGCGGTGCGGCCGGAACCTGCCTGGGCGCGAAGCCCACCCCTTGTCATTATAGTGGAACCCGCACCGCCCGCAAGCACGCCTCGCCCCGGCGAGCCCCCTCGAAGCGCGCCCGCGCCGCGATATACTATCGTCATGAGCACCGACCCGACGATCTCGCAAGGCGGCCCCGAGCGTCGCCGGTCCCAAGAGATGAGCCTCCGGCGCGGGCCGCCCCCATCGGCCGTACCGGGCTACGATCTCGAGCGGTTCCTGGGCGCTGGCGCCTACGGCGAGGTCTGGGTCGCCATCGAGCGGAATACCGGCCGCCGCGTGGCGATCAAGTTCTATGCCCACCGAGGCGGGCTTGACTGGTCGCTCCTGTCGCGCGAAGTCGAGAAACTCGCGTTCTTGTTCGCCGATCGCTATGTGGTGCAGCTCATCGCCGTCGGATGGGACGCAGACCCCCCCTACTACGTGATGGAGTACATCGAGCAAGGCTCCCTTGCCGAGCGGCTCCAGTTCGGCACGCTGCCGGCCCCCGAGGCCGTCGAGTTGTTCCGCGAGGTCGTTGTCGGGCTGATCCACGCGCACGGCAAAGGCGTGTTGCACTGCGACCTCAAGCCGGCCAACATCCTTCTCGACCAGGACGGCAAGCCACGCCTGGCCGATTTCGGCCAGTCGCGTCTTTCGCACGAGCAAGCGCCGGCGTTGGGCACGCTGTTCTACATGGCCCCCGAGCAAGCCGACCTGTCGGCCGTGCCCGACGCCCGCTGGGACGTCTACGCCCTGGGGGCCCTGTTGTACTCGATGTTGACGGGCGAGCCGCCCCACCGCACCGAGGCGCTGGTGCGCCAGTTGGAGCGGACCGCGGACCTGGAAGAGCGGTTGGCAATCTACCGCCGCGCGATCCGCAAGGCGCCGCCGCCCGGGGCGCATCGCGACGTGCCGGGCGTGGACCGGACACTGGCCGAGATCATCGACCGGTGCCTGGCCCCGGAGCCCCAGCGGCGCTATCCCAACGTGCAATCGGTGCTCGATGCGTTGGACGCCCGGGCGGTGCGCCGCGCCCGCCGCCCCACCATGGTCCTCGGCGCCGTTGGCCCGCTCGTCCTCTTGGCGGTGGTCTCGCTGTTCGCCTGGCAGGGCTTCAGCACGGCGGTCCGGCAGTTCGAGCACGATATCACCCAGCGGGCCTTGGCCAACAACCAGCTCAGCGCGTTGCGCGTGGCGGATATCGCCTCGCGGGAGTTGCAGCGGCGCTTCGAGGCGGTCGAGCAGATGGCCGCCTCGCCCGAGTGGCGCGAGGCCATCTTCAAGGCCGTGGCCGATCCCGAACTCGCCTCGCTGCTGGACGAGCTGAGCGACCCGAAATGGGCCGGCGAGCAGCTTTCCGCCGAGCAGCGACAGGCGTGGAAGGCCCTGCGCGCACGGTTCCGCGATCATCCCGCACGCAAAGCCCTCCAGAAGACCTTTGGCGAGTTGCTCCCCGCGTGGATGCTGCCGCCGGAGGCCGAGGGCGAGGAGGCCGAGGGCCAGGCGGCAAGTTGGTTCTTCTGCGACGCGCACGGCATTTCGACGGTCCGCGCCCCCGAGTCGGAAACGATCGGCATCAATTTCGCGTGGCGGAGTTTCTTTCACGCGCACGACGACGACCAGGACCGCGCCTGGCGTCCCGGCCCGCTCGACTTGCTCCAAGAGACGCGGCTGTCGGCCGTGTTTCAGAGCCAGGCCAGCGGCCATTGGATCGTCGCGGTGGCCGCGCCGATCTACGACTTCCAAGGCGGCGGCGACTTCTTGGGTGTCGTGGCCCTGACGGTGCGTGTGAATCGATTCGTGGAGCTCAAAGGCAACGAGAACCAGTTCGCGGTGCTGGCCGACCTGCGTTGGCGGCGGTTCGAAGGCGCGGAGGTGCGGGGCACCATCCTCCAGCATCCGTTGTTCGACGAGCAGCGCCCCGCGTGGCCCCGCGATGACTCGCCCGAAAGCAAGGCCCACTTCGCCGAGCGCCAGCGCCAGTACCACGCGCTGTTGACGCGGCTTCAACACTACCGCCTGCCCGAAGACCAATTCCCCGCGTCCGATCGCCGGGCCGCACAGTTCGATAACTACCGCGATCCGATCGGCCAGTCGCCCGAAGGCCGCGCGTACGACAAGCGGTGGCTGGCCTCGATCGAGCCGGTCTCGGTCCGCGGCGAGGCCACGGGTTGGGTCGTCATTGTCCAGGAGTGGTACGACTCGGCGATCGGGCCGGCACTGGCCCGGCTGCGGCGCGGCCTGGTGGCCTACGGGCTGGCGGCCGCGGGGATGGTGCTCGTGGTGCTGGTCGGATTGTGGGTGCTGGCGATGCGGCTGCTGCGCGAGTCGACTCCCTTGCGCGGACCGGCACTGGCCGCCGACGGCGCCGGGCGCGAGGACGCTTCGACGACCAATTCCGCCAGATAGATCGCAGTCATCTCCTTGCCCGACGCGTCGCGCTCGTGGCTCGAGTAGTACGAGACCAAGGCTCGGCCGGGGGCTAGCTCGACAAAGCCCGGGTACGAATTGTCGCCGCCGCTGGGAAGCTCCGCGAATTCGTGCAAGCGGTCGCCCACCAGCCAGCAAAGCGAGGTCTTCGGCCCGGTCTTCGTCGTCATCTTGCGGCCGCCCACGAGATAGTGGTCGCCCCATTTCACCAACAGCGGCCCGCCGACGTAGCGGTCGAGGTCCTTGCGCTGCCAGTGCGTGTAGGGTGGGCTGGACCGCAGGAGTTGCGCGGCGGCGCTGCCCCGCCGGCCAATGGCCAGGATGGAGCCGTCGGGCTCGAACAGGAATGCCGTCTCGTCACCGGCCGTTTCCTGGAACACGGCGCGCTTGCGCCAGATCAGGCCGTCGTCGCTTTCGAGCATCAGCGACTCGACCTCGCGGCCTTCGCCCCGAGGCCCGATGGCGAAGCCGGCCTTGCGCCGACCGCAAAGGTATGCCTTGTCGCCCAGCGCCGCGGCCCGCCAGATGTAATGGCCAAAGGTCCCTTCGAGCATCACGGGACTGTGCCATGCCACGCCGTCCTCCGACCACGCGGCATAGCCGAGGTGCTTGTTCAAATCGTAGTCGTCGCGCGCAAGCGCCGTGCGGCCGCTGTACCAGGTTCCGGTGTAGACGAAAAGCTTCTCGCGAAAGACCAGGAAGTGCGGGTCGCGCGTGTCGCGCTCCGCCACCCGAAAACGATGCACCTGGCGCCATTGGCCACCGTCGTCGCTGGCCAGGATGAGGATCGATGCCGTGGGATGGACCATGTGGCCGTCCGGGCAACTCCGAAAGGTGAGGTACAGCTTGCCCTTGAACCGGACCAGGTCCGTAAAGGCGTTGTGCTCGCCGTTGTGGAAGACCCGGCGCACCGACTCGACACGCACCTTGGGTAGCGCGGCGTCCACGCCGGGTTCCGCTGCGAGAACACCCCAAGCCGCCAGCATGTCGACCACAAACCACGCCAGGCCCTTCCCCAGAACACCATGCATCGTCCACCCTCCCGCCGGTCATCATGAGGCGCACCGGGCCAGGTCCCCCCAAGGACCCGCCTTGCGCCCTGCTGGTCAGATGTCTGCTAACCGCGGTCGGTATTGTCGCACAGGGCCGCACGGCCATGCAACCCTTGCTCCAGCAGGTGGGTGGGTGCTCGGCACCCACGCGCAAAACGCGTCGCAACCCGGAACGTGCAGCGGCACCTCCGGTTCGGGTGAGTGCATGGCTGGTTTGCGTGGGTGCGGAGCACCCACCCTACTGGCTACTGGCTGGATACTACTGGCATTAGCTGGGGAACTAGGATTCGAACCTAGACTAACTGATCCAGAGTCAGTTGTGCTGCCGTTACACTATTCCCCAGGGGATCTCTATCGGCAGCCAGGAACATCTCGCGACCACTGAACGCGTCGATGGATCGAGCATCGACCGACGAGTGGCACCAAGCCTCGTCCCATGCCGAGGGATTAGTCTAGTATAGCGGTTTGTGGACGCATCGCCAAGGCCGCGAACAACGTCACACACCCCCCAAAGGAGTTACATTTCGATGGCCCTTCCACCGCTTGCTGGTGCGCGGCGCGCGCCCGCCGTGGGCGACGCACCGCGCGATGGCGTTGCGCGGTCCGTTTCGTGGGGCTTCCGTGAGCCATTCGCGTCCGGGTCTATTTGGATGAGAGTTCCCAGCCCTTGCGGTACTCGGTGCGCACGTATTGGTTGGCGTCGGGCAGGTTCGTGATCTTGAGGTTTGCCGAGTCCCACTGGATCCGGGCATCGACCCGCTTGGCGATGTTGCCTAGCAGACACGTCTCGGTGAGCGGGCCTGCATAGGCGAAGTCGGCGCCGGCGGGCTGGCCGGTCTTGCACGCGCGGACCCAATCCATCTCGTGCGAGCCTTTGACTCGGGGGATCGTCTTGTCGGGCAGCTTGGCCTCGCGCATCTTGCTTTCGGGGATGATTCTCGGGCTGTCGCCGTAGACCCCGGCCATGATGACGCCCTTCGTGCCCTTGATCAGCACGCCGCCCTCAGCAGGCCACTGCCGGCCGTCTTCCAGTTCCGCGGGCCGTGGCGGGCGCGTGCCCTCGTACCAGGTGAGTTTCAGCGGAGGGAAGCCTTCGCGGGCCGGGAATTGGAAGGTCACGATGGCCGACAGCGGGTGGACGTCTGCCGTGTTCCCGCAGCTCGTCGCGTCGACCGACATCGGGGGCCCAAGCTTCAAGGCCGTGACCACCGGGTCGAGCGTGTGGGCCCCCCGGTCGCCCATCATCCCGCAGCCAAAGTCCCACCAGCACCGCCACGTTCGCGGGTGATACGCCCGATGGTATGGGCGCATGGGCGCCGGGCCGATCCACAGGTCCCAATGGAGGTTGGTCGGTACGGGCGGAGTGTCTTTGGGCCGGTCGGACCAGGCGGAACTCCAGCCCGCGTGGCCCCAAGGATAGTACGTCAGGCTGCACCAGGCATCGACCTCGCGGATCGGGCCGATCACGCCGGCCGCGACCCACTCGGTGATCCGCCGGATGCCCTCCATCGAATGGCCCTGAATGCCCATCTGCGTGGCGACCTTCGTCTCCTTGGCGATTCTGGCCAGCATGCGCGCCTCGTACACGTCGTGTGTCAACGGCTTCTGGCAGTAGACGTGCTTGCCGCACCGCATGGCCGCGGCAGAAACCACGGCATGGGTGTGGTCGGGCGTGGCGACCACCACGCCGTCGATGTCCTTTTGCCGATCGAGCATCTCGCGGAAATCGACGTAGACCTTGGCCTTGGGGTACTTCTTGATGGTGTGCGCGGCGTAGTCCAAATCCACATCGCACAGGGCGACGATGTTCTCCGACTCGAGTTGGGCGAGGTTCCCCGCGCCCATGCCGCCCACGCCCACCCCAGCGATGTTCATCTTCTCGCTGGGCGGGATTTGCCGCGGTCCACCCAGCACGTGGCGGGGAACCAATGTCGCCGCCGCCACGGCGCCGGCGGCGGTCAGAGTGCGCTTGAACCAGTCGCGACGGGCGATGCGAGACATGGCGAGCCTCCAGGATGCTTGGGATGGTCCTGCAAGAAGTTTCGTTGGGCCAACGAGAGCGTAGCCGCCGGACGTTTCGGGTTCCAGCCCCCCGGGGTCAACCGGCGAACCGCTTTTCGTGGAAGGCGTGGAACGAGGGCCGGCGCCGGGTTCCATCATAGATCTCCACGTGCGGCGGTGCGCCGTGACGGCCAAGGACCGCTTCGTCGCCTGCCGGCCAGGGATCGAGAATGAGCACCTCCAGCGCCGGGCAATCCCATAGGTGGCGCAACCGCGCGCCGGTGATTCGGGTTCCGCTGAGATTGAGCCAGCCGAGCCGCGGAAACTGCTTCAGACGCGCGAGTCCCTCGTCGCCGATGCGGGTCTCGTCGAGACAAAGCACCTTAAGCCGGCTCATTTTCGCAAGGTGCGCTAAACCGCGGTCCGTGACCGCGGTTCCGGTCAGGACGAGCACTTCGAGATGCTCGAGGGCGGCGAGGTGGGGGAGCCCATCGTCGGTCACGCGCGTATCGCCAAGATCGAGCATGCGCAGGTGGTTGAGTCGGCCGATCGCGAGCAGGTCCTCGTCGGAAGCCCGGGTGCGGGCGAGCCGGACGAGCACGACGGGGTTCTGGAAGTCGTCGCCCAAGAGCCACCGTAGGCACCGCAAGAAGGCAGACGGCGCTTCCTGCCGGTCGTCCCGCCGCTCGGCGTACCCACCTAGCGCCCAAACCGCGGCGATGGCGTCGCGTTGCCGACGGGCGCGGCATGTTTCGACGAGGAGTCCGATGGCGACGAGGGCCACGATCGCCAGCGCGAGCGTGGCCCCCATCCGCCCCAGGCGACCAAGCGGCCCGGGGTCCGATGGGGCTCGATCAGTCGCGCGTCGCGCCATCGTCCGCCTCTTGGTGGTCTGGCGTTCCGGTCGGTTTGCCGACGCACGCGAGGTTTAATGCGAGGCAATGCAGCCCGCCACCCCAGCGAAGTGCGGGGACCGCGTTGATGGGCACGACGTTCCAGCCGGGCAACTCGCGCCGGTAGACCTCCAAGGCTTTTGCGTGACTCGGCTCATCCCAGGCCGGGAACGTGGGCACGAGCAGCACCCCGTTGCCGTAGATCACGTTGGTGAACGTGGGCCACCACGCGGTTCCCTGGGGTGTGGCCACCCGGCGTGGCATGGGGATGCGCACGATCTTCAGCGGTTGCCCGGCGACCCTGACAGAGCCCAGTCGCCGTGCGTTGCGGTCGAGAATGGCCGCATTGACCGGATCGTGTTCCGGATCGTACTGGCCGATCACCACGGTGGCGTGCGACGGGAACGTGACGAACATGTCCACGTGTCCGGTGGGCTCGCCTTCCATGGGGTCGAGGAATACGACGTGTTGGGCGCCATAGCACCGGTGGAGCACCGATTCGACGGTCTGCACGTCGTACCCGCGTCCTCGGTTCTCGTCGAGTACTTGCCGCGTGGCCAGGCACAGCCCACGCCCGTTCGATAACAGATTACCGTGATGGAGCGTGATCGGTGCGCGCCAGGTGCGGACGTGGAGGATCTCGCCTAGGCGTGCGGGCAGGCGATCCTCGTGCGGGTAGATGCCGACCGGTCCATCGACGTATTCGGCGTCGACGAGCGTGCACGATCCGTCGGGCGCGCGGGCCGCCAAGGGCCCGAAGTCGCGGACCCACAGGGACTCGAAGGGCACGCGGATCAGACGCACCCGGCGGGCCGGAACTCCCGACTCGGCCAGAAGCCGCTGGACGTGCGATTCGGTTGGCGCGTCTTCGACGAGAATGACCAATCGCACGGTCCGCCACAGCGCCCCCGCGATGTCGCCATACAGGCGATCGAGGCTGCGGAACGGGTCACGGGCGACTGCCGCCGTGGACGAGCCGACGGCGCGCGGCCAGGCCAGAAGCACCGCGTGTTGCGGTTCGAACTCGCCGGGAACCGCGCGCGGCGCGCCGTCGCCGCCGAAGGCCGACAGATCGGGAACCGCGCGGGGGGCGCGCCCCGGCGCCACCGCCCAGAGGGCCGTCACCGACAGGCCGGCCGCGCAGGCCGCCACCAGAAGCAGTTGCCGGGACCAGTGTCCGGCCCGCGCGCCGCGCGGCCCTGGGCCACGGTCCCGGCCTGGGGTTGGGTCAGCGGTGTCGCGCGGTTTGCCGGAAAACGGGGTTTGCATTGGTTGCGCGTCGGCCTCCCGAGGGAGGGCGAGCCGAATCGGAAACGTCCACGCCGCCTAGGTGCCGATCCCGCGCGCGTGTTCGTAGGCGGCGATTCTTGCCTCGTGGGCCAAAGTCAGTCCGATCGCGTCGAGCCCGTTCAAGAGGCAATGGCGGCGGAAATCGTCGATCTCGAACGGCACGACCAGCCCGTGGTCGTCGGCGATCGTCTTCGCCTGGAGGTCCACGGTCAGGCGGTAGCCGGGTTGTTGGGCGGTCCGGGCGAAGAACTGGTCGACGGTGTCCTCATCGAGGCGGATGGGGAGCATCCCGTTCTGAAAGCAGTTGTTGTAGAAAATGTCGGCAAAGCTGGGCGCGATCAGCACGCGGAAACCGTAGTCGCCCAGGGCCCACGGCGCGTGCTCGCGGCTGGAACCGCACCCGAAGTTGCGTCGTGCCAAGAGGATGGTCGCTCCGGCGAACTCGGGCCGGTTCAGCTCGAAGTCGGGGTTGTCGGACCCGTCGGGCAGGTAGCGCCAATCGAAGAACAGGTATTGCCCAAAGCCCGTTCGTTCGATCCGCTTGAGGAATTGCTTGGGGATGATCTGGTCGGTATCGACGTCGGAGCGGTCCATCGCCGCGACGAGGCCCGTGTGTCGGAGGAACGGCTTCATGGGTGGTGTTGTCCGTTGTCGGTCCTGAAGGCAGCCGGGCAAGCGGTGCGTGTCGCGGGCAGGCCGAAGGTCAGGTACCCGCGCGCGGTCCGAATTGGCGCACATCGACGAAGCATCCCGCCACGGCCGCGGCGGCGGCCATGGCCGGCGAAACGAGGTGGGTTCGGCCACCTTTGCCCTGGCGTCCTTCGAAATTGCGGTTGCTGGTCGAGGCGCACCGTTGGCCTGGTTCGAGTTTGTCGGGATTCATCGCCAGGCACATGCTGCATCCCGCTTCGCGCCACTCGAAGCCGGCCTCGCGGAAGATGCGGTCGAGGCCCTCGGCCTCGGCCTGGCGTTTGACTTCGCCGCTGCCGGGAACGACCATCGCCGCCACGCCGTCGGCCACGCGGCGGCCCCGGGCCACGGCGGCGGCGGCCCGCAGATCCTCGATCCGGCCGTTCGTGCACGAGCCGATGAACACGCGGTCCACGCGAAGCGAGGTCATCGGGGCACCCGGCTGGAGCCCCATGTACGCCAGCGCCGCCGCGCAAGCACGGCGCGACGTCTCGTCGGCGAAGTCGGACGGGTTGGGAACGCGTCCCGAGATGCCGACCACCTGGGCCGGGTTCGTACCCCAGGTGACCTGCGGCTCGATCTGGCCAGCCTCGAACCCCTCGACGCGGTCGTAGCGAGCCCCCGGGTCGCTCGGGAGCTTCTTCCAGCGAGCCACCGCGCTGTCGAAGTCGGCAGGGGAGAAAGGTCGTCCGCGCAGGTACTGGTAGGTCGTCTCGTCGGGGGCGATCATCCCGGCCCGGGCTCCCGCCTCGATCGACATGTTGCAGACGGTCATCCGCTCTTCCATGCTCATCGCGCGGATGGCCTCGCCGGTATATTCGATGCAGTAGCCTGTCCCGCCCTGAGTCGAGATGCGGCCGATGACGTAAAGGATCGCGTCCTTGGCCGTCACGCCTTCCGGCAGACGGCCGTCGATGCGGATCTCCAGGGTCTTGGGCTTGTGTTGCAGGAGCGTCTGGGTGGCCAGCACGTGTTCGACTTCGCTGGTGCCGATGCCGAAGGCCAGTGCGCCGAACGCCCCATGGGTGGCCGTGTGGCTGTCGCCGCAGACAATCGTCATGCCGGGTTGGGTCAAGCCAAGCTCCGGCCCGATCACGTGAACGATTCCCTGACGGGGGTCGTCGAGGTCGTACAAACGAATGCCGAACTCGCGGCAGTTGGTGCGCAACGTGTCGATCTGCTGTCTCGAGATCGGGTCGGCAATCGGCAGGCGCCGGTCCGTCGTCGGCACGTTGTGGTCGAGCGTGGCCACGGTCCGCTCGGGGCGACGGACCTTTCGTCCGGCCAGGCGCAGCCCCTCGAACGCCTGGGGGCTGGTGACCTCGTGAACCAGGTGCAGATCGATGTAAAGGATCGTCTGTTGGCCGGGTTCGCGATGGACGACGTGGTCGTCCCAGATCTTGTCGAGCATGGTGCGTGGGGTGGTTCCGCTAGTCATTGCCAACGTTTCGTGCAAACAGCCAGAGTCGTGCGAACCCCAAATGCCAACATGGAATTAAACCCGATCGAGGCCCGATTGACAAGAAAGGTCGCCGCGTCTACAGGCCCAGCACGTCGGCCATCGTGTAGAAACCGGGCGGTTTGCCCACGAGGAACCGGGCGGCGGCCAACGCGCCGGCGGCGTAGCAGTCGCGGTTGGTGGCGCGGACGACCAGTTCGATGGTCTCGCCCAACATGCCGAAGACGATGGTGTGCTCGCCCGGGTTGTCGCCCACGCGGATGGCGTGGTACCCGATCTCGTGGTGGGGTCGTGGTCCGGGCCGGCCCTCGCGCCCGTGGCGATGGACGGTCTGGCCCATCACGCCGGCGATGATCTGGCCGAACTTCAGCGCGGTGCCGCTGGGCGAGTCCTCTTTGAAGCGATGGTGGCGTTCGAGAATCTCGACATCGGCGTCTTTGTCGCCCAAGGCCCGAGCGGCGACTTCGGCCAGTCGCATCGTCAGGTTCACCGCGAGGCTCATGTTCGGCGACCAAAGCAGGGGGATGCTGCCGGCGGCCTCGCGGAGCCGCGACGCCTGGTCGTCGTCCAATCCGGTCGTCGCGACGACCAGGGCGGTCCGCTTGAGCACGCAGGTGCGGACAATCGCATCGACGGCTCGGGGTACGGAGAAGTCGATCACCGCGTCGACCTCGGTGTTCAGCTCGGTCAAGAGCGGAACGCCGTTGGGTCCGATGCCAGCCAGCGTGCCCACGTCCTGCCCGAGCCGCGGGTGGCCGGGCGATTCCAGCGCGGCGACGACCGAGAGGGTCGAATCGGCCTTGGCCAGGGCCACCAGGCGCTGGCCCATGCGTCCGGCGGCCCCGTGGATCGCGATGCGTAACGGTGTCATCTCGGTACCTTTTCTGAATCCATGCCCTGTGGCAAACGGACCCCGGCGAACTGCGCGAGACTCCGCGCCAATTCGTGCACTTCGGTGGGGAGTTCCCACCGCAGGAGGGATTCGGCCAAAGCCTTGTTCGAGAACTGGCCGTATCCGTGCTCTTGGAGCCAGCGCTTCACACCCGGAAGCACCACGCCCTTGGCGTCGACCAGGGCCTCCTTCTCCTGTTGCCAGTGCGTCCGAAGGAACTCTCGCGCCATGCGCGACATCGTGGCGGCATCCCATCGCTCGCCGACTCGCCTACGGTACTCGCTGAACGCCTCGACGAGGTGGTCGTTGGCCGAGTCCTGCGACGCCTCCAGAAGGCGGTCGTACTCGGCGCGGAACGCGGCTTCATCGAGCGCGCGCTGGCGCGCCGTGCCGCGGATCAACCGCTCGATGGCCCCGGGGCACAGCAAGTAGTTCTCGATCTCGGCGCGCGACCAGACGTGCCATTGCACATGGTCGCGCGGTAGCTGGCCGCGGAGTTGCTCGAGGTTGGGGTAATAGTCGCGGTCTGCGACGACAAACGCCTCCAAAATCCGTCCGTGCAGAGCGATGACCTGCTGGAGCTGCTCGCGCAATCGCTCGATGGGCTGCTTGTATGGGTTTCCCTTGGCAAAGCAGATCGACAGGCGCCGCGCCACGTCCTGCCAGAACGCCGATCCGAGACACTTCCCGCAGAAGACGAAAAGCAAGTCCCGGTCCGTTTCGTCCTCCACGATGAGGACTCGCCGGTATGCCTGGACAACGGGAAGTTGTGTGGGATCCAACGAGCCCAGCCGAGCGAGCGTGTCGTACACGTCGAAAGCCACCTGAAGTCGCCGGGTTCCCCCTTCTTCGAGCGAGAGTACGTGTTCCGGGCTGACCTCGCGGATGAGGTCGCGGGAGTGTGTCGCCAAGAGGACTTGTTTGCCTCTTTCCACGAGTTGGCGCAACTCAAGCAGCAGTGCGCGCTGGAGGGTGCCGTGCAGATGCGTATCCGGCTCATCGAGCAGGATGACGTGCGGTTCGCGCAGGTGAATGAACCCGAACAAGTAGACGAACTGCTGGAAGCCACTTCCGGCCGAAAGGACGTCGAAGCCTTTCGCGCGGCCCTCTTCCTCGTAGGTGACGGAAATGTAGCGGTCGGAGACTTCGTCGAACTCGATGTTCATGTTCTTAAGCGTCGGGAAAGCCCGGCGCAACACCGCCAGCAACTGATCGTGTCGTCCCTCGAGTTTCAAGTCGAGGATCAGATTGCGGATGACGCTGTGAACACGGCCGCGCGCGAGTTCATCGTCGAGCACCGCCTTCGTTCTTCGTTCCTCCTGCGCAAGGAATACCGAGAAGACCGGCAGGTAGGCGATCCGGTGATCGGCGAGGCGTGAAAGCCATTCCTGGGAGACCTCGGTGCTCTCGATGCCGACCCCGAACCGGTTGTAGTCCAGTTTCAGCGTGGCGGTTACGGAGGGTCCCCGCTCGAAGGTGGCTCGGATCGCGATGACTTTCTGTTTCCCTCCGGCTTGGGTCTTCCGGTCTGTCCAGAGGTCTGTGGGGTTGGAGACGGGCAGGACATACAACTCCTCGGGGGGGATCGTGCGCCGGCGGATATCAAACACCCCGTTTTTTCGGGTCAGACAATGATGCACACAGAAATCGAACAGCGCCAGCGCCTGCAACAGAGAGGTCTTGCCGGAGTTGTTCGCGCCCACCAGGCAATTGAGGGGCCCCAGGTCGACGCTCACCCGCTCGAACTGCTTGAAGTTCTCGAGTTCGACCCGCGTCAAACGCATTGGGGTCACCTGCTTCCGTGGGAGGCTCCGATGCACAGCGGGCCCGCCGGTCCGCACTAGCCGTATAGGTGGATCGCCTTGACGATCTCGTCGAGGTTGTTCGAGACGGCCACGGCGCGGTTGGCGAAGGCGGCGCGGCGCACGCCGCGGCTGCCGAGCACCTTGTTGAATAGTTCCTGGTCGGTGGTGTGGTATGCGACCGTGGCGTCGGGATCCTTGAGCTGGTGCCCGGTCAACACGCAGACCACGCGATCGTCGCGCCCGATGACGCCTTCAGAGACCAGGAGCCTGGCCCCAGCCACGCTGGCGGCGCTGGCCGGCTCGCACCCCAGTCCGCCGGCCCCGACTTGGGCCTTGGCATCGAGGATGTCCTGGTCGGACACCTCGCGCACCACGCCGTTGCAGACCTCCAAGGCCCGGAGGCACTTCTGGAGATTCACGGGCCGATTGATCTCGATCGCGCTGGCGATCGTCTTGGCGCGGCGTTTTTCCGCGTTCATGTCGTCGTAGAACTTGCGGATGAGGGACTCGCTGGGCGCCCCGTGGTTCCAGCGGAGGCCCTCTTGTTCGACGAGACGGTACAGGGTGTTGGCCCCCGCCGCGTTGATCACGGCGAGGCGCGGCACGCGCGGGATGAGCCCCAACTCGTGCAACTCACGGAACGCCTTGCCGAACGCGCTGGAATTGCCCAGATTGCCGCCGGGAACCACGATCCAGTCGGGCACTTCCCATCGCAGTCCTTCGAGCACCCGGTACATGATCGTCTTCTGCCCTTCCAGCCGGAAGGGATTGACGCTGTTGACCAGGTAAATACCCAACTGGCGGCTGACTTCTTGAACACGGGCCATGGCGTCGTCGAAATCACCGGCGATCTGCACGGTCAGCGCACCGAAATCGAGGGCCTGGGAGAGCTTGCCGTAGGCGATCTTGCCCGAGCCGACGAAGATCACGGCCTTCATCAGCCGCGTGACCGAGCAATACAGGGCCAGCGACGCGCTGGTGTTGCCGGTCGAGGCGCAGGCCGCCCGGGTCGCGCCGGTCATGCGCGCGTGGGTGAAGGCGGCCGACATGCCGTTGTCCTTGAAGCTGCCCGAAGGGTTCATCCCCTCGTATTGCAGGTACAGCCGGCCCGGCCGAAGCCCTACGTACTTGCCAACCCCCTCCGAAGGATGGAGTAACGTTTGGCCTTCCCCGACCGTCACGCACTGCTCCCTCGGAGCAAAAGGAAGGAGCTCGTGGAACCGCCATACCCCACTAAAGGAGTGCGGGTTAGCGCGGTCGGCCCACTTGGCCTCGAAGTGGCGGAGCGATCGCGGCATCGCGAGCCGGTCCCAAGCGTACGCCACGTCGAGCAACTGGCCGCACCTCGGACACGCAACGCGAACCTCTTCGACGCCACACGTCGCACCACAGGAAGGCGAGATGCACTGCTGAAAAACGAGATCGGTACGGACGATACGTGTTTCTCCCAGCCTGGGTTCCTCCGATGCAAAGGGCCTCTGGGCCCCTAAATGGGGTTGCACGATTCTGGGAAATGCCGAAGCGCGGGCATCTT
Source organism: Blastopirellula marina (assembly GCA_020721945.1). Taxonomy (GTDB): domain Bacteria; phylum Planctomycetota; class Planctomycetia; order Pirellulales; family Thermoguttaceae; genus JANLFZ01. The sequence continues at coordinate 10,790 of DYLT01000023.1, read as the reverse complement.
GCCCGCACCGATGCGGCCGAGACGGCCGCGCTCCAGGATCCCGCAAGTCCACTTAGGGACGACCGCTTGGCACGCCCGCACAGCCGCCGGACCCAGACTCGCACTCCGGGCGGGCCTGGGCCGCTCGGGCGGGCCGAACCGTCCCATAATCTAAGGTAGCTGACGCGGCGGGGCAAGGTCGGTGCGCAGCAACCCGCAGTCACCCCACGGACGAACCCTTGCCCAATCCAACCCCCCCTACGATTCGTTCGCGTGGCCTCGGAAGCCGGTGGCGTTGTCGATTTAGGGGGCTCCCGTCCGCACCGCCCGAGCGGGTGGAAGGCCTAACCCGCACCGCCCGGGATCGCACGTCACGACGTGCTGGGCGGTACGATGCGCGGGTCGGCCAGTGGTCGCAGGTGAAGAACGAACAGACGGCCCGGGGAAGTCAGCGGGCAGGGATCGCGGAGGATTGGTCGCACGCAATCACGCATCCGATCGCGCCGGCTTGAGGCCTGGAGCTTGCGTCGCGCGTGGGTCGCGCCGCGGCATCGCGGTCAAAACCCTCGCCCCCTTGACTATGTACGCGCGTATATTGTACGATTGTCCATATTGGGCGCGAATCGTTCACGCCGGGGGCGTCCTGGTTCCAAACCTTGGGGGATGCGATGGAAAGTTGGGAGCAACTCACCGAGCGTCAGCAAGAGGTGTACGAGTTCATCCGCGACAAGATCCGGCACCGGGGCTACGGTCCTACGGTGCGCGAAATCGGCGACGCCTTCGACATCCGCTCGCCCAACGGAGTCGTCTGCCACCTCAAGGCCCTCGAAAAGAAAGGGCTCATCCGCCGCGAGAAGAATCGGTCGCGGGCGATCGAGTTGGCGGCCGAGCCGATCCATCCGACGGGACTGCCCTTGGCGGGCCGGATCGCCGCGGGAGTGCTTCACGAGGCGATCGAGCAGAACGAGCGGGTCGATTTCGGCGAGATGTTCAATCCCGAGGACCCGAACCTGATGGTCCTCGAAGTCCGCGGCGATTCGATGATCGAGGACCAGATCGCCGACGGCGATTACGTGGTCATCCGCAAGGGGCGGCGCCCCAACCGCGGACAGATCGTTGTCGCCTTGACCGACGAGAACGAGGCCACGTTGAAGCGATGGTATCCCGAGCGGAACCGTATCCGCCTCGAACCGTCCAACTCGCGCATGAAGCCCATCTACGTGAAGAACGCCCAGGTGGTCGGGGTGCTCGTCGGCGTGGTGCGCAAGGTGAAGTAGCCGGCCCAGCTTCCCGTGGCCGCGCGGGCCAGCCGGGGCTCATGCCGATTTTTCCATGGCGGCGGCCTGGTTGAGCTTGTTGTAGAGCGTCTTGAGGCTGATGCCCAGTTGTTCCGCGGCGCGGGGCTTGCTGCCGCCGCAACGGTCCAGCGCGTCGTAGATCGCCTGCATCTCGAGATCGCGGAGGGTCATCGGCGGAATCGGCGACGGCGCCGGGGTCGACCGGTCGGCAAGGGGCACGCCCGCGGCGGGACGGGGCTTCCTGGCCGCAAACCGCATCGGCAGGTGTTCCGGCCCGATCGGCAGGCGGTCGCAGAGAATCATCGCGTGCTCGACCACGTTGGCCAGTTCGCGGACATTCCCAGGCCAGTCGTGACTGACCAGCACGGTCAAGGCCTCGGGGGTGAAGACCTGGTCCTCGGGCCGAAGGCCGCGGCGGAAGCGCGCGGCCAGGTGGTGGGCCAGCGCCGGGATGTCGTCGAGCCGTTCGCGCAGTGGGGGCAAGGGAATCTCAAAGGTGTTGATGCGGAACCAAAGGTCCTCGCGGAAGTCGCCCTGGGCGACCATCGCGTCGAGATGGCGATTTGTGGCGCAGACGACGCGCACGTCGCAGACAAATGCGTCGTTCTCGCCCACGCGCCGAATCTCGCCGCTTTCGAGAAATCGCAGCAGTTTGGCCTGCACGGCCTTGGGTAATTCGCCGATTTCGTCGAGGAACAACGTCCCGCCGTTGGCTACCTCGAACAGGCCGGTGCGGTGTTCGTCGGCCCCGGTGAAGGCCCCTTTGCGGTGCCCGAACAACTCGCTTTCGATGAGGTTCTCGGGCAGGGCCCCGCAGTTGATGGGCACAAAGGGCATGTCGGCCCGCACGCTGTGATCGTGGAGGGCGCGGGCGACGAGCTCCTTGCCCGTGCCCGTCTCGCCCAGAATCAGCACCGTCGAATCGGTCGGGGCGACCTTGGCGACCAGGCGGCGCACCTGTTCGATCGACGCGGCGCTGCCGATGAGGTCAGACCGGCCTTCGAGGCGTTCGAGGCGCTGTTTCAGGGCCCGGTACTTGTTCGTCAGTTCCCGCTTCTCGGCGACCCGCTTGAGCACCGCCTGGAGGTCGACGAGCCGGCAGGGCTTCGTGAGGTAGTCGCACGCGCCGTGGCGCAGCGCAGCCACGGCGGTCTCCAGCGACGACTTGCCGGTCAGCACGACGGCTTCGGTGTCGGGCGAGAGTTGTTTGGCGTGGGCGATGACCTCGATGCCGCCCAGGCCCGGCATGTCGAGGTCGACCAGGATGCAGTCGTAGCTGGTTCGTTCGAGCGCGGCGACGGCGGTCAGGCCATCGGGGCACACGGTGACTTCGTGGCCCATGCGGGGCAGTTCCAGGCGCATGAGTTCCTGAAGCGACCTTTCGTCGTCGGCGAACAGCAACTTCAGACGATTACGCGGCGCGGTGGCGATGTTCGACCTCCTTGGCTTCCGCAATCGGCAGGCGGACGCGGAACGTGGCCCCCTGGCCGGGTCCCGCGCTTTCCGCCGTAATCGCCCCCCCGTGGTCCGAAACGATCCGGTAGCTGATCGAGAGCCCCAACCCGGTGCCCTGGCCCTCGCGGCGCCGGGTGAAGAAGGGCTCGAAGACATGTTCGAGCACATCGGGCGTCATGCCGCAGCCGTTGTCGACCACGGCCAGTTCGGCGGCCCCGTCGCGCCGGCTCACCATCACGCGCACCAGCCCACCGTCCTCCACGCTGTCCAGCGCGTTGGTCAGCAGGTTCAGCGCCACCTGTTTGATCTCCTGCGGATTGACCGGGACGATGACCGGGCCCTGGGCCTCCAGCCGGAGGTGGCGGCGCTGGTACTTGCCCAGATGACCCAGCATCTCCACCACGTCCTCCACCAGCGCGACCAGGTCGGCGTTCTGGCGGTGCGGCGGACCGATCCGCGAGAAGTCCAGCAGCTTCTCGGTGATGCCCTTGCAGCGGAATGCCTCGCTTTGAATCATGCGCAGGTAATCGAGCACGACGCGGTGGTCGAAGTTCGCCGGGTCGAGCACGTCGGCCAGCCGGCCTTCGAGCGATTCGGCGCAGAGGGCGATGGAGGCCAGCGGGTTGTTGATTTCGTGGGCGACGCCGGCCGCCAGGAAGCCGACGCTGGCCAACTGCTCGCTCCGGACCACTTGCTTGGTGCGCTCCTGGACCTGGCGATCGAGATCGTCGCGGATGGCCTGGAAGCGGGCGGTCATCTGGTTCATGGCGTCGGCCAGCTCGGCCATTTCGTCGTGGGTTTCCAAGTGGATGCGGTGTCCGAACTGGCCCGCCGCGACGCGGCGCGAACCCCCGATCAGCACCCGAAGCGGCTGGAAAATCCACTGGTAGAACAGGCGTAGCAGCACGGCGAAGATCAGCCCCGCCGTGGCGCTGGTGATCCACATGCCGACGATGAGCGTGCGGTAGCGCATGCGGACGCTATCGGTCAGGCCGCGCATCTTGTCCTGAAGGTAACTCGGCAGTTCCGCCGCCATGATCTGGAGCTGGTCGAGTTCGCCGCGCATGGCCTCGACCTCGCGGTCGACCAGGACCCAGTCCTTCGAGCGGTCCCATTCGCGCACCCGCCACAGGGCGGCCTCGAGTTTGCGCACGGTGGCCCACTCGGGCTGGTCGTCGGCGATCGGCGAACCGGCGCGGAGCTTGTGCTCGAGGCGGGCGCGGTAGGCATCGAGGGCACGTCCGGCGTCGTCGAGCCTGGCGCGAAACTCGCTGTGGACCATGCGCAACCGCATGGGCACGCGACTTGGGTCGGCCGGGTACGAGGCCGCGCGGAGCCCGCTCAACTCGCTGAGGCTCATGCGCAGTTCGCCCACGCGCTGGCCGAGCCCCCCAGCCAGGGGAAGCTCGTCCGCCCGCCAACTGAGATCCTTCACCAATCGGCGGTAGGCGTTGATGGCATACAGGCCGCTGCTGGAGAGGATGACGACCAGCAGGAGCAGAAGTCCAAGCCCGACAAGAAGTTTGACCCGGATTGGCCACTTGAAAAGCACCGGCGACCTCCTGTCGCGTGGGGTCCTCCTTGCCCGACGCGGACGAGTCTAACACGGTTGGGCCCCTGCGGCAAGACGAGGAGCCGGTCACAGCGCGACGGACGAGCCGTCGGCGTCGGACGACGAACGGGGCTGGTGGCGCAGCTCGTCCATGAGGAACGAGATGGCACGGCAGTAGTCGCGCGCGGCGTCGCCATACCGCCCCTCCCGTGTGGCGGTTGCTGCTCGGCTATCGTACTTCGAGAAGGCAGACCAGTGGATTTTCCAGTCGGCCGCACAGGCTGCGTCGCGGAGTTGCTGGCAAACACGCGACAACTCGGTGACCAACGCGAGGTCGGGGGTGCAGTCCCAACGGCCGTAGGGCCCTTTTCCCAGGAGGCGTGGCTCGGGCTCGTTCCCCGCCGTCGGGCCATGCCGCACGACCAAGGCCACCGCCGCCGAAACGACGGCGCCGGCCAGACCGCCCAGCGCCGCGATCGGGTGGCGGGTCACAGCCCCCCCCAATGCAAGCAGCACGAAGGCGGCCGCCAGCGCCCATGCCGTCCCTTCGGCTTTGCTTGGCCCGTGCCGTGCTCCCGGCGCCAGCGGCGCGATCGGCCTGGTCTCTGGCCGCTCCTTCACCCGCACCACGATGACCGTGATGTTGTCGGGGCCGCCGCGCAGGTTGGCCAGATCGATCAGCGTGCGGACCGCCTGGTCGGGAGGCAGGACCGAGAGGATCTTGCCGATCTCCGCATCGCCCACCTGCCCGGAAAGGCCGTCGCTGCACAAGAGAAAGGTGTCGCCCGGTTCGAGGGCGAGCGGTCCTTCCAGATCAACCTGGACATCGGGGTTCGGGCCGAGCGACCGGGTAATGATGTTTTTGGGGATGTAGCTGGGAGCATCGCCCGAGGGGATCTGCCCTGCCGCCCGCAATTCCCAAACCAGGCTGTGATCGAACGTCAACTGCTCGATCCGCCCGGCGCGGAGGCGGTAGACCCGGCTGTCGCCGACGTGGGCGACGAAGGCCTTGTCGGGCAACAGGGCCAGCGCGCTGATCGTGGTGCCCATGCCGCGGAAATCGTCGCTGGCCATCCCGCGCGAGTGGATTTGTGCGTTGGCATCGCACACGGACTGGCGGAGGGCCTCGTGCGGCAGTCGATCGAGCAACTTGTGATATGTCAGCGGCACGCTGTCGGTGGCCAGCTTGCTGGCCAACTCGCCGGCCGCATGGGCGCCCATCCCATCGGCGACCACGAACAAGTGCCCCCTTTGTTCCCATTGCTCTTGGCTGCCCGCCAAGACCACCGCGAACGAATCCTGGTTGTTGGCTCGACGCAGCCCGATGTCGCTTCGCGCGGCGACTTCCAGACACTGTTGCCAGTTGGCTGCGTGGGGGTCCATGCGACTCGTCGGTGGCTACACCGTGGCAGGGGGGGCGACGCCAACATCCCGCAGACGCAAATCGGCCGAGATAGCCAACCGTGTATTCTAGCTCCGAAGGGACGCGGCAACCAGTCCGCCTCGCCTAGAGCCGAATTCGGCCTGGAATCGCACGCTCCAGGCGGCTATACTCCCGCCCTGACCTTGGGACCGGTTCTGGGAAAGCGGGTCTTGCACGGTGCGCGAAGCTCCTGACGCCCTCGGGCCGTATCGACGATTTGGCCGACTGGCAACCCTGCTCGTCGTGGTGTGCGTCGCCGCTACGGGATGCGTGCAGCGCCGGTTGACGATCCGAAGCAATCCGCCCGGCGCGTTGGTGTACGTCGACGACTATGAAATCGGCACCACGCCGGTGTCGACGAACTTTACCTATTACGGCACGCGCAGGATCCGGCTGGTCAAGGACGGCTATGAGACACTGACGCTCATGCAGACCATCCCGCCTCCGTGGTACGAGGTGGTTCCACTGGACTTCATCAGCGAGAATCTCATCCCTGGCGAGATTCGCGATCACCGGACCTTCGACTACCAGTTGACACCCCAGGCCGTGGTGCCCACCGAGCAACTGCTCAGCCGCGCGGAAGGTCTCAGGGCGCAGACGCGGGTGTCGGGGGTCGTGCAAAGCGATCTGGTGCCCCCGCCGGGGAGCGAGATGCGACGTGGCACACCAACCCCACCTTCGAGTGGAACATCCGTACCTTTTTCAGGAGGCCCTGGCGGGACCATTCCCTATCCGCTCGAGCCGCCGGGTGGCTGGCGATCCTTCGGCCCACCGTGATACAATGCTCGCCTTGGGGCGATTCCCGCCCGGCGGGAACGGGCAGCGGTCTCCACGGAGGGTCCGGCGTGTTGTATCCCGAGAAGGAATCCGGCCGGTTCGAAGGGTTTGGCGGCTCGTTCCTGTGTGCCGACCGGTTCCTGCGCGCCCAAGAGTTTCCGTTAGGCGGCACGGACGGCTCGGCACGGCAGCGCCTGCGTCGCAACTGCCCTGCCGAGCCCGGCGTGTACGGCATGGTGGATGCCGACGACCGGTTGATTTACGTGGGCAAGTCGAAGTGCCTGCGAGACCGGCTATCAAGCTATCTATCGGTTGGGGCCGACCCCAAGGCGCGTCACATCATCACCCAGGCCACGCGCCTGCTGTGGGAACCGGCCCCGCACGAGTTCGCCGCGCTGCTCCGCGAGTTGGAGCTGATCCGCCGATGGTGCCCTCGGTTCAACGTGCGGGGGCGTCCAGGCCGGATCCGCCGGGGCTATATCGCGCTGGGCGGAGACCCCGCGCCGCGCGCCTACGTGACCGAACGCCCGAGCCGGCGCGATCGGCTGCTGGTCGGGCCGCTGCGCCCCACGCGCGTTCTCCGGCAGAGGGTCCGCATGGTCAACGATAGTTTCCAACTCCGCGACTGCCCCGACCGAACACCGATGTTCTTCGGCGACCAGCAGGAGTTGTTTCCCGGTGAACCGGTGCCGCGCTGCTTGCGCCGCGCTTTCGGCACCTGTCTTGGTCCGTGCGCGCGGGGATGCACCCGCCGCCAGTACGCGGCCAGGGTTCGGGCCGCGCGGGACTTCCTCACCTCGGGCCATACCGAGGTGTTGGACGCGCTGGAGCGGGCCATGCGCTTGGCGGCTGCTCGAAAGGATTACGAACACGCCGCCGCGCTGCGCGATCGGTGGCAGGGCCTTGGCGAACTCCACGAGCAATTGGAACGGCTGAAGACCGTGCGCCGCGACTACTCGTTCGTCTACCCCTTGCCCTCGTACAGCGGCCGCCAGAGCTGGCATCTGGTCCATCGTGGCCAGGTGATGGCCGTGGTCGACGCCCCCAGAAACCGCCGGACCGCGCGCGACGCGATGGCGGCAATGGCCCGGGTCTTCGCTGCCGCCCCGGGCCAGGGCGCGGCGGCCGATCCCGACGACCCCGACATGATCCACCTGGTGTCCATGTGGTTCCGCGCCCACACCAGCGAACTGGGCCGGACCCTCGGCGTGACGCAGGCTCGCCAAGCGTGCCTGGCGGCCGGCGCGGCGCCGGTGGCGTAGGACCGCGGCGGCCTCAGGGAATGCGCCGCACCCGCAGGGCGATGTCCTCGACATAGGTGGGCGAAACCAAGGTGCGCTGCCCCCCCTGGTGATCGCACGTCTGGCGGCGCTCCATCTTGCCGGATTTCGTATGAATCCACTCGGCCTCGTAGCGTCCGGCCGGCAACTCGATCGCCACTTCCGACGTGGTGCCGCCGTGGACATACACGGCATAGGCCCGGCCCTCGTCGACCAAGGCCCGAACCGTGCCCCGCGTCGCCTTGACCTCGCCGCGATTGGGGTGCATGCGCACGAAGTCGAACCCTTCGACGAACTGCTTGAGGATGGCGAGTTGCTTGCGGAGTTCGACGCCGCCCCCGCCGGGTGAGGTGGTCACCACGAACGTGCCGTCGGGATGGCTGGCCGTGAACGAATAATCGAGGTTGCTGTAGATCGCGCCGCCGGAGAGCAGGAACTCCCAGCCTTCGCGACGATACCAGAAATCGCCCTTCCCCTTGAAACCCGTCTCGTCGTCGGCCAGCACCTTGCCAAGGTGGTAGTTCAAGGGCACGGTGTCGGGCGGGCTGGCGTAGTGGAAATTGAAGATCGACACGCCGGCAAGTGGCTCGACGATCTTGGCCGAACCGTTGGCGAGGTTCTGGGCCACGAGGTGTCGCGCGGGAAGGGCCGCCTCGGTCTCGGCGATCGCCTTGAGAATACGCTCGTTCCACGGTCGGCCCGGACCCTCGAAGTAGGGCTCGTTGCACAACTCGTAGTACAGATTGTCGAACGGAGCCAGTTCAGCGACGACCTTGCGCACGAAGGCTTCCTGCGCGGCCAAGAGCGAGGGGTCCTTCAAGCGGTACACCTCCTTGCGCGAGACCTTGCCGACGCCCTGGACATTGTTCGAGGCGTTCAGGGGATTGACATTCCAAAGCACGTCGTCGTAGAAGACGCAGAACAGGACGAATTCGACGACGATCCCCCGCTTGCCCGCCTCGGCCACGAAGTCTTTCAGCCGCGCGAAGTAGGCCGGGTTCCAGCGCGCCAGATCGAACTTCGCCCCGCCGTCGCCTGCCCCCGGGGTATCGCTGCGGGCCCACGGGCTGACATACCGGTCTGGGGCGATCGGGGCCAAGGTATTCTCGACGATCTTGAACGACCCGGGCACCTCGCGGTACGTGCCCGAAAACGTCCGCGTCAGATTCAAGCCGCGGCGTTGAAGCTCGTCGAGGTAGGGCCGGTAGTCGAAATCGCGGTTCAGGACCGCCCCATAATGTTCGCCCGAGGTCACCAGCACCGCCGGTTTGCCGCGGAAGAGCAGGTAGTGCGGGTTGTCGGGATTCAGCGCAAGCGGTCTGGCCGGCGGGGCGGATTCGGCCGGCAAGACCGAGAGAATGATCCAAACCAACCCCATCGCCACGACGCGGTGCATGGCGAACCTCGCTCTGGGGGGTACGGGTTTCAGTCGGTCGCCGCCAGTTGGATGCGGGCACTTTCGAGGCGGTGGGCCAAGAGCTGCGCCACTTGGGCCATCAGGCGGTAGCCGAGCATCGGCTCTTTCTCGCACAAGTCGCGGAGCTTCTTGGCCTGAATCGTCACCAACTGCGTTTCCTTGCTCGCCGTGCCCAGGGCCGTGTACTTGTACGGCTCGACGATGCCCGAGAACCCCAGAATATCGCCATCGACCAGCGTGTCGACGGTCCGCTTCTCGCCGTTGCCGAGCACGTATTGGATGTTCACTTCCCCCTTGACGATGAGATTCAAACGATCCGCCGGGTCGCCCTCGCTAAACAGATGGGTGCCCGCGGGAACGGTTTTCTCGTCGGCGATCATGGCCACGGCCTTGAGGCACTCGTCGTTGATGCCGGCGAAGTACGGATAACGCCGCAGCACTTCCGGGGAGATCATGGGGGTCCTCCGATCATGCGGGACTCGAAGCCGAAGTCTCACGCCCGCGCGTCGCCGGGCGAATCATCGCGTGGCATTTCGTCCAGCGCCTCCATCACTGCCTCGACCGCCGGGGCAATGGCGGCCTGGACCGCTGGGGTACACTGGTCGCCGAACGTCAGTATATCTTCTACCTCGACGGCCACAAGCAGGATCGCCTGGTCGGAGGGCAGCCGAAGCCCTGCCTGCCGGCCCAACGCCAAGGCCGTGGTGAGATTCACGTCATGCGCCGAGGCGCTCCGCTGGGTGGGGATCGACCCCGGGCTGAGCCGATGGAGCGTCCCCGGCGGAGCCCCCGTCTGGATCGCGTCGATCACGATCGCGCGATCGTAGCCCACCATCCGCTCCATCAAACGCAAGCCCCCCCAGTAGTCCTCGTCGACCTCGACGTCCAGCCGCCCGGCCAGGCGCTTCTTCAACTCCGCCGCCACGCGCAAGCCCACGCTGTCGTCGGTCACCAGGGGGTTGCCCAATCCGAGAATCAGCGTGGTCATGCGTCGGCCAAGGCCTCGGGCTATGGCCAGGATTCTAGCATGGCCTCGCGCCCCGTCAACCATCGCGGCTGAACGCGACTCGACGCCGTCGCGCGCCACCCGGGCCAATGACTATTGGCTCAGCAGCGTGCGCAGGGCGCTCTTGGCGGCCAGGCCGAGGTGCCGGGCGACCGGCCGGCCATCCTTGAAGAGAACCAAGAAGGGAATCGACGTGACGCCGTACTGGGCGGCCAGGCGCGGACTTTCGTCGACGTTGACCTTGACGATCTTCGCCCCCGAGGTCTCGCGCGCCAGTTCGTCCAACACGGGACCAAGCATCCGGCACGGCATACACCAGTCGGCATAGAAGTCCACCAGCACCGGCACGTCCGATTCCAGCACCTGGTCACCGAAATCGGTTTCATCGACATGTTCGACGCGACGGGGGGTTCCCACGGGAATGGACATCGGTTTTTCCTTTCGTAAATCGATGGGTTGCGTGTTCGGCCTCTGCGCGCGCGGCGGCGCGGCGCGCCCGACCGGCTCGGCCGAACACCCGGTCGTGAAATGGCATAGCGCCGCCGCGCTGGCCACGATCAACAACCCGGCGGCAATGAACTGGGCTTTGCTTTTCATTTCTTC
>DYLT01000341.1 GCA_020721945.1 Blastopirellula marina | reverse complement strand
CGACAAGCCACGATCTGGCGGCTGTGCGGCAGAGACTCGAAGCGTGCCAGCCGTCGCCGAACGATCTGTTCGCCTTCCGAGTTGGCCTCGACGAGCAATTCGTTCATGCACGGCCTGCGGTCGTGGCCTACTGGAAGCGCCAGCGCCAGCAGCCTGAGCCGTCGTCCGGCGAACAGCGCTTTCGCTGCCTGGTGACCGGCGAGCCCCTGGCCGAGGCGGGGCTGTTCCCTCTGATCAAGGGCCTTCCGGGCGGCACGCCAAGCGGCGTGGCCTTGGTCTCGTACAACGCCAAGGCGTTCTTGTCGTATGGGCTGTCCGGCAACGAGAATGCCCCCATTTCCCGCACGGCGGCGGAGCAGGCCGCCACCGCGCTGAACCGGCTTCTTCATCGGGCGTATCCGGATCCCTCCGACCCGGGCACAACGCTCCAGCGCCGCTTCGTGCCACTCAGCGCCGACACGGTCGTGTGTTTCTGGACCGCGGCCAAGACCGAGGCGAGCGAGAGTTTCCTCGACAGCCTTCCCAACCTCCTCGAAGGAGAGAAGGAAGGCACCGTGAGCGAGTTCTACCGCTCCATCTGGCACGGGCGCGCCGTCGAGTTGAAGGACCCGATGGCCTTCTACGCCCTGACGCTCTCCGGAGCGCAAGGCCGGGCGATCGTCCGCGATTGGCTGGAGACTTCGCTGGCCGACGTGGCGGGCCACCTGGTCGAGCACTTCGACGACCTGCGGATCGTGCGTCACGCCAAGCCCAAGAAAGGCAGGGAACCTTCGCCTGCGATCCCGCTCCGCTGGCTCATGGAGGCCCTGGCGGCCGAGGGGCGCGAGCAGCCCATCCCCGGCTCGATCGAAGCCGCGTTCGTTCGCTCGGCGTTTCTTGGAATCCCCTATCCCTTTCAACTGCTTCAACGAGCCCTGGTGCGGGCCCGCGTGGAGGCCGGCGGCGACGAGTGGCCCGATGCCGCTCGCCGCGACGCCCGCGCCGCGCTCGTCAAGGCGGTACTCAACCGCCGCCGTCGTCTCGATCCGGCCATCGCCGCACGTTACCCGGAGGTACAGCCAGAAATGAACCCCAACCATCCCAGTCCCGGTTACGCCCTCGGCCTGCTCATGGCCGTCCTGGAACGGCTCCAGACGGTCGCCTTGGGCGACATCAACACCACCGTGGTGGACCGCTACTTCAGCGCCGCCTCGGCCACCCCGCGCACCGTGTTCATTCGCTTGCTCAAGAACGCACGCCATCACGCCCGCAAGGCCGCCGGCAGCGACGACAAGGGCGACCGTTTCATGGCGTGGCGCTGCGAGCGGGTAATCGACGAGATCGCCAACCGCTTCGAGGTCGACCTGAAGCGCTACCCGCCGCGCGCCGACGGTATCCCCGCGCATCTCGACCTCGAGCAGCAAGGGCTCTTTGTCCTCGGCTACCACCAGATGCGCTATTGGCTGTGGATGACGAACCAAGAGCGCGCCGCGTGGGAAGACGCCCATCCCGATGCGCCGCGCGCATTCCGCTGGCTCAAGGCGCCGGCCGAAGAAGAGCCCGAGACCGAAGCCGCCGTTTCCTGACACGCACCGTTCCACCCTTCGTGAGGAGATTCGACCATGACTACCGCCACTCTCGACTCTTCCGCCCCCGCGTCGGCCGACCGCGTCATCCAGCACCGCTACGAACTGGTGCTGCTGTTCGACGTGCGCAACGGCAACCCCAACGGCGACCCCGACGCCGGCAACGCCCCGCGCATCGATCCGGAGACCGGCCACGGGCTGGTCTCCGACGTCTGCCTGAAGCGCAAGATCCGCAACTACATCACCCTCGTCCAGCGCGCTGCCGATGGCTCGCCCCTGCCCGGCTACGACATCTACGTCAAGGAAAAGGCCATCCTCAACCAGCAACACCTTCGCGGCTACACCGCCTTGGGGCTCGATCCCAAGAATCCGCCCAAGCCCAAGGCCGGCGAAACGCCTGCCGAAGAGCGCGTGCGCCGCTGGATGTGCCAGACCTTCTTCGACATCCGCATGTTCGGCGCCGTGATGACCACGGAGGTCAACGCCGGGCAGGTCCGCGGACCGGTGCAGTTCCCCTTCGCCCGCTCCGTGCAGCCGATCGTCTCGCTGGAGCAGTCCATCACCCGAATGGCCGTCACGACCGAGCGCGAAAAGCAGGATCAGGAGAAGAAACAGGCCGGCCAGGCGCGGACCATGGGACGAAAGGAAATCGTGCCCTATGCGCTCTACCGCGCGCACGGATTCGTCAATCCCTTCTTCGCCGACGACACCGGCTTCAGCGTCGATGACCTCGAGCTGCTCCTCAAAGCCCTGGAAGGCATGTTCGACCATGACCGGTCGGCCGCCCGCGGCGAAATGAGCACTTGCAAGCTCTTCGTGTTCGAGCACGAGAGCAAGCTGGGCAACGCTCCGGCCCGCAAGCTGTTCGAGTGCATCAAGGTCGAATCCAAGAACCCGAGCCTGCCGCCGAGGAGCTTCGACGACTACGTGGTCACGGTCAACCGCGAGGCAATCCCCCCGGGAGTCACCCTCCACGAGCGTCTCTAGCCGGTGTGGTCATGCGCCCCGACGCCTATCCTAGCTGGTCCGACGCCGACTGGGTCCTCATCTCGGCCCTGGAGCACTGGCGGTACTGTCCGCGGCAGTGTGCGCTGATCCACGTCGAGAGCATCTTCGACGAAAACGTGTACACGCTCCGCGGCCGGATGCTCCACGAGAAGGTCGACCAGCCCGGCGGCGAAATCCGCGAAGGCGTGCGCATCGAACGCGCCGTGCCCCTCTGGTCCGACCGCCTCGGGCTGGTCGGCAAGGCCGATGTCGTCGAGTTCCACGGCGCCGTGCCCTACCCGGTCGAGTACAAGCTCGGCCGGCGCCGCTCCGGCGGCGCCGTGCTCTTCCAGCTCTGCGCCCAGGCCATGTGCCTCGAGGAGATGACCGGCCAGGCCGTGCCCGCCGGCGCGATCTACTATCACGGGTCGCGCCGGCGGCGCGAGGTCGCCTTGACCCAAGCCATGCGAGCCCAGGTCGAAGAGGCCACCCTGGCGATCCGCCAGATGCTTCGCGACGGCCGGCTGCCGCCGCCCGCCCACGACGCCCGCTGCCGGCTCTGCTCGCTCGTCGAGTCGTGCATGCCGTCGCTTGCCGGCGAGCACGGCCGCGTGCGCGCGGTCGTGCGATCCTTGTACCTCGCATCCGACGATCCCCCGAGGTGACGATGCACCAGATCCTCAATACCCTCTACGTGATGACCCAAGGAGCCCTCCTGCTCCTCGACCACGACACGCTCAAGGTCAAGGTCCAGGGCCAGTGCAAGCTCCAGGCGCCGCTCTTGCACCTGGGCGCCATCTGTTGTTTCGGGCGCGTCACCCCCAGCGTGAAGCTCATCCACCGCTGCGCCGAAGACGGCCGCACGCTCGTGTTCTTCGATCCCTACGGCCGCTTCAAGGGCCGGCTGTCGGGCCCGGTCTCGGGCAACGTGCTTCTGCGCCGCGCCCAGCACCTCGCGCTTTCCGACCAGACCCGATCGCTGGCCATCGCGAAAAACCTTGTTGCGGGCAAGATTCACAATGCCCGGCAGGCGCTCTTGCGCGCACGCCGCGAGGCCGGCGAGGGCGACGACGCCGCGGCACTGGAACGGACGGCACGCGAACTGGGTGCCACGCTTCCGCGCGTGGAGCGGGCCGCCACCCTCGACGAAGCCCGGGGAATCGAGGGCGAGGCCGCCCGCGCGTATTTCGCCGTCTTCGACCGCATGATCCGCGACGACCGCCCGTCGTTCGCCCTTTCCGGCCGAACACGCCGCCCGCCCCGCGATCGCACCAACGCCTTGCTCTCGTTCCTCTACGCCCTGTTGGTCAACGACTGCGCCTCGGCGGCCGAAGGCGTCGGCCTGGACCCCCAGGTCGGCTTTCTCCACGCCCTGCGCCCGGGCCGGCCCGCGCTGGCCTTGGACCTCATGGAGGAATTACGCCCGGTCCTGGCCGACCGACTGGCCCTGACCCTGATCAACCGCCGCCAGGTCACGGCCGACGATTTCGAGTCGAGGCCGGGCGGGGCCGTCCTCTTGACCGACAAAGGACGCAAAACCGTCGTCGTGGCCTACCAGAAACGCAAACAAGACGAAGTGCACCACCCTGTCGTCAATCAGAAGATGCCGCTCGGACTGGTGGCCCACACCCAGGCACGCCTCCTGGCCCGATACCTGCGCGCCGACCTCGAGGCCTATCCGCCGTTCTTGTATCGCTAGACACCCAACCCAACGGAGACCCGCTCGTGGATATACTCGTCACCTACGATGTGGCCACCGACGACGCCGAAGGCCGCCGGCGCCTCCGCCACGTGGCCACCATCTGCCTCAACTACGGCCAACGGGTCCAGAAATCGGTCTTCGAGTGTACCCTCAATGAGGTGCAGTATGAAGCAATGAAACACCACCTGGTCGAGACGATCGATTCGTCGAAAGACAGCCTGCGCATCTACCGCCTGCCCGCCCGACGCGAGGGATACGTCGAGCACTTCGGCCAGAACGCCACGGTCGATTTCGATGGCCCGCTGGTGGTCTGAACCAGGCTCCCGCGAACCCCAAGCGCACGGCAAAACCCCGGGAGGTCCGCGATGCGCGTAAACCCTCTCGTAAACACAACTTGGCGACACCTGCCGCTGGCCCGATTGCGTTCCGACGGGCCAAAGCGGCCAGGTTCGCCATTCTCGCCCCGGAAAACCCGCAGTTTCCAGGGTCTCCGAGGCGAAGTGTAGCGCCCGGCCTCACGGCCGGGCGAGGATTGAAACCCGACGAACGCTCCAGCGGCTCGTCCCTCGTCTAGTAGCGCCCGGCCTCACGGCCGGGCGAGGATTGAAACCCA
>DYLT01000340.1 GCA_020721945.1 Blastopirellula marina | reverse complement strand
GTGTCCAACCAGGACGAAACCTTCGTTGAAGTCGATGGGGTGGAACTCGGCGAAGCTGCCGCCGATGTCGAGCCGATCGAGGATGAGCATCGCCACGCAGGTCTTGAGGTCCGACTCGCCGCACATGGGGAAGCCCGCTGCGGTCAACAGCGAGTTCCCCACGATCAGGCTCGAGACCAGGCGCCGCGTGTCGCTCTTCGGCTCGCCCTCGTAGTAGTAGGCGAGCCCGTCGAGGTTCTTCTCGTCGATGAACTTGTCGAGGGCCACCGCGGTGCGCGCGGCCACCAAGAGGTCCTCGGGCGTGAGCTTGCGCGTGATCGGGTCGGCCTTGGGCTCGGGCGTGTCGAACATATCGAGGATCTGGGCCTTCTTGGCCTTGATCTCCTCGGGGGTGACGGTGCGTTCGAGGCGCACCAGATCATCGACCTCGGTCTGGACAATGTGGCAGCCGAAGGCCGCGGTGAAGGCCGTGGGGTCGGAGTGCATGTCGAGCATCGACTCGAGCACGTGCCCGAAGTGGCCGATCCGCGCCCCTTTGAGGTCGTGCAGGGCTTTGGCCACGTCGCACCAGTCGGCGATCTCGGCGTCGGCGGCCGGGTCGTCGTAGAGGGTACCCAAGACCATTGGCGGAGGGCGCTTCCCCATGCGCACCGCCACGCCCGTGAACTCTGGCACCGAACAGAAATCGTCGTTGGCAAGCTGGATCTGCGTGGTGGCGCGGGCGTAGTCCATGGCCTTCAGCGGCTGGAGCGCGACGAGCACGATCGGCACGTCCAACTCGCGCATCAGAATGCCGAACGTCGACGACGTGGCGTAGGTCACCATGTCGCAGAAGACGAGATCGAGGTTCGCGGCCTTGAGCTTGGGCAAGAGGGCATAGGCCGACTGGGCGTTGTCGACCAAGCCGAAGTTCGTCACGCTGACGTCGTGCGCCTTGACCCGTTCGACCAAGACGCCGATCTTGTGGTGCATCTCGTCGAGTAGGCCGGGGAACTGGCCCCAGTAGGTGTGATGCCCCACGCCGAAGATGCCCACCTGCGCGGTGCGGGGTTTGCGCCGGGGGACGCGCACCGTGGGCACGGGGCGAGGCGTGCCGCCAGGCGCCGCGGGTTCGGCCGCGCTTCCGTTGGCCCGTCGGCCGAGCACGGCTACCCCGCCGACGAGGGCCCCCAAGACCGAGAGAAACGAACGCCTGCTGGGCGCAGGGTTTTCGCGAGGGTGGTTTAACAGGCTCATGCATGCGCTCCGAAGGGAATTGCCAATCCGGCATCCGCCGCGCCACGGCGCGTGCGGCACCTCCGGATCGTAAGACCCCGACGCGGGATGGTCAAGCAGCTAGTATGGCGGATCGTGGGCAAGCCAGCCGGCAGACGTTGCGATCCGAGGCGCCGTCTGGGGAGGAATCGCGGTTCGGCGTGGTCGGGGCCGGAACCGAGGGCCAAGCCACCCCCGCACGCGGGTGGAATGGCTCAACTCCATCGAGAGGAGCATGTCTTTTTGCCGTTGCCCCTTTGCCGCGGTGAGCCATACCTTATAATGGACGTTTTTGCCACCTCGTCGGGCGCGTTGGAAGGCTAGTCGGATCGATCATGCCGAAGCAAAAGACCCACAAGGCAACCAAGAAACGCTTTCGTTTGACGGCCACGGGGAAAGTGAAGCACCGCCAGGCGGGCACCAGTCACTTGGCCACGCGCAAGACCCACAAGCGCCGCCGCTTGTTGCGGGGCACCAAGGTTCTTTCCGCAGCCGAAACCAAGCGGATCACCACCGCCTTGAATGGGTACAGTTACTAGGTTCAAGTCGCCTCGCGGGATCGCCGCAAGGCGAGTGTCGGGACGGGCTGGACTCAACGCTCCCCACGTGACCGGGGAGGGCCTTGATCCCACAGAATAAGCAGGGTCAGCTATGCGAACGGTCAGAGGTTCGGCCCGCACCCGGGCCAGAAATCGGGTCCTCAAGAAGGCCAAGGGGTTTGTCGGCGGTCGTCATCGGCTGTACCGCACGGCCAAGGAGTCGTTGATTCGGGCGGGGGTCTACGCCTACCGCGATCGCCGGCGGCGGAAACGCGATTTCCATCGTTTGTGGGTCATTCGAATCAACGCCGCAGCGCGCCAGCTCGGCCTGCGCTATAGCGCGTTCATGTGCGGGCTGAAGAGGGCCAACATCGCCCTGGACCGCAAGATGCTGGCCGACATGGCCGTCAACGATCCACCAGCTTTTGCCACGGTGGTCGAGCAGGTCAAGGCCGCGCTGGCCCCGTCTGCCGGGTAGTATTCAGCGTCGGCTACCTCGCCGAACCCAGAGGGCATGGGGTATACTGGGGGGATGCGCTTCTTGCCAACTGTCTTGCCGAGAAGGGCGCGCGCCGTTTTGAGCCCCGCGGGTTTCCGGACGGCTGTCGCCGCCTTGTTGGTCGGCCTGTCTGCCGTCGCGCATGTGGTGGCGCAGCCGTTGGTTTCGGACACCCGGGCCAGACGCCGCACGCCCGTCGTCGAGGTCTTCGAAACCTGGAAAGACGCCGTGGTGTTCGTCACCGGGCCGATCGTCAAGCCGGGGCAGCCACCGACCGACGAGTTCTTCAACCCCTCTGGTGCGAAGCCCCAAGAGCAGAACGTGGGCACGGGTTGCGTGCTGCACGAGTCGGGTTATGTGCTGACCAACGCCCACGCCGTCGAGAAACTCATCGCTGCGGTCGTGGCCCTGGGTGACGGACGGCGATTTCCCGCCGAAGTGGTCTCGGTGTTGCATCCGCAGGATCTCGCCCTGCTGAAGATCGAGGCGGGCGGGTTGAAGGCCGTGCGACTGGGCCAGTCCGACGATCTTATGATCGGCGAGACCGTCGTGGTGATCGGCAATCCGCACGGGCTGCTGTTCACCTGCACGACCGGCGTGGTCAGTGCCGTGGGCCGCGCCAGCAACGTGGTCGACATGCCCGGCGTGGTGCTGCGCGATCTGATTCAGTCCGACGCGGGTGTCAACCCGGGCAGTTCGGGCGGACCGTGGTTCAACATTGCCGGCGAGATGATCGGCATCACCTCGTCGATGAAGCGCGACGCCGAGAACATCGCCTTTGCCATCTCGGCGGCCTCGCTCCGGCGGGCCTTGCCCGGCATGCTCGACGTGGAGCGCCAACACGGTTTTCGGACGGGTCTGGCCGTGGTGGCCGACGGCCGGCCCGTGGCCACCGTGGTCGAGCCGGGTTCGCCTGCGGCCCAGGCTGGGCTTCAGCCCGGCGATATCCTTGCGAAGGTGGCTGGTCGGCCTGTGCCCACCAGCCTCGACTACCATCTGGCCCTCGTTGGCTGCAAGCCCGGCGTGCCGGTGGCCCTGGAGGTGGTGCGCCAAGGGAAGCCCTACGACGCCTCGCTTACCCCGGTCGCCCGACTCAAACCCGACGGGGCCGCTCTGTTAAAACGCCTAGGCCTTACGGCGGTCACCCTAGACGAAGCGACGGCCAAGGCCATGAATCTTCGGGTGCGCCGGGGTGTGTTATTGACCGACGTCGATGCGAAGCGGTATGAGAAGCTCTCGCACCGTCCGGAGCCGGGCGACGTACTGGCCCGCATCGGCGCCATCCGCCCGCGCGACCTCAATCACGTGGGGCTGCTCTTGGAAGGGGTCAAACCGGGCCAGCAACTCGCGCTGGTGTTCTGCCGGCGCAAGGAGAACCTGGCCGTGCGGATCGACATGAACCTGGTCGTGCCGCCGTAGCTCACAGTGCAGGAACGACACGATGAACGTACTCGTCGCCGGGGGGGCGGGCTATATCGGCTCGCACGCGGTCAAGATGCTTGTCGAGGCCGGCCACCGCGTGGTGGTCGTGGATAATCTCTGCCGGGGCCACCGCGAGGCGGTCCACGCCCAGGCCGTGCTTTACGAGATGTCCCTGGCCGATACGCAGGGTCTTTTCCGCGTGCTCCGCGACGAGAAGATCGACGGCGTCATGCACTTTGCCGCACTGGCCTATGTGGGCGAGTCCGTGGCAGAGCCCCTGAGCTACTACGACAACAACACGGCCGGCACGATCAGCCTGCTGCGGGCGATGGACGAGGCCGGGGTGCATCGGCTGGTGTTCAGCTCGACCTGCGCGACGTATGGCCAGCCCGAGCGCATGCCCATCGTCGAAACGACACCTCAGGTGCCCATCAACCCGTATGGCTGGTCGAAGTGGTGCGTCGAACGGGTGCTGCGCGATTATGGCGCGGCCCAGGATCGCTTCGCCTTCGTGGCTCTGCGGTACTTCAATGTGGCCGGCTGCGCGGCCGACGGATCGCTGGGCGAGGAGCACGATCCCGAGACGCACCTGATTCCCGTCCTCCTCCAGACGGCGCTGGGGCGGCGCGCGAACGTGACCGTCTTCGGCAGCGACTATCCCACGCCCGATGGCACCTGCATCCGCGACTACATCCACGTCGACGACCTCTGTGCCGCGCATCTGGTGGCCATGGAGGCCTTGGGGCCGGGCGACGCGCGGTTCTACAACCTGGGGATTGGCCGGGGGTACTCGGTGCGCGAGGTCCTCGACACGGCCCGCCAGGTCACGGGAATCGACTTCCCTGTCGAGTACGGACCTCGCCGACCTGGCGACCCCGCGATCCTCTACGCCGATGCCGGCAAGATCGAACGCGAGCTGGGCTGGAAAGCCCGCTATACCGACATCCGCTCCATCGTCGAAACGGCGTGGAACTGGTTTAGGAACCACCCGGAAGGCTACGGTTCATGACGAATCGAATTCTGACGAGAGCGAAAGCGAGGTTGTTTCTTGGTGCATTCCCAAAACGGTGGACCGGCAGGGCTTTCATGCCGTTTGCGTTGTTGGTGTAGGATTTCATCCCTTGGCGGCTCATGCGCCTCGGAGGGATCCTATTGCAGAACGAAGCTCGCCGGCGCGTAGGCCGGCAGGCGGATCGACAACGTGTGGTCCGTTACGGGAATCGGGGGCCC
>DYLT01000339.1 GCA_020721945.1 Blastopirellula marina | reverse complement strand
CGCTCTCGGTCTTCGTGCTGGTGCCCCATATGGTGCCGGGCATCGTGCTCGGCGCCCTGCTCGGCGCGCCGAAGCCGCCGGCCGAACTCCGCGTCGCGCGCGGCCGTGTTGTGGATCGTCGTCACCGAGCAGCCGACGTATCGGGCCGCGGTCCGCCGGCTGCACCCGACGCTCACGATCGCCAGGATCTCCCGCCGCTTCCCCTCGTCGAGCACCGGCGGTCTGCCCTTTTTCGCCATGCGCCTTACCCTTCGTGCCCGACGTACTCGAACGAAACGACCGCGCGGCCCAGCGAGCCGCGGTACGTGGGGGCCAACCCCGCGCCCTGGCGCGCGCCGGTCTTGAATACCCCCACCGCGCGCCAGCGCGGCGAACGGCGGCAATGGGCGATGACGGCCGGGTGGCTCGCCGTGAGGTTCACCCGGTAACCCCAGGCGCGCTGAAGCTGCGCCACGCCCTCCATCACCGCCGTGCCGATGCCCACGCCCTGATAGTCGGGCAGCGTCACCACGCGGCTGATCCGCCGCCGACCGCGGAACCCGGCCAAGGGCAGGGTCGCGCAGAACGCCACGGGCACGCCTTCCCAGAGCCCCAGAAAGCACCGCGCCTGCGGGCTGACCGTGCCGCTCAGATAGTGATGACGCGCAAACAGCCGCCACGCCGCACGCGCGCAACGAACGATCTCAAGCTCGATTGCTGGTCGCCGAAGACGCCTCCGGCTGAACGTGGCCGACGCCATGTCGATCACCCAATCGGGCGCGAGCCACTCGGTCACATCGTAGTGGCACGTGACGGCCACGAAGCGGCAGCGGATCCTCCCGGTGCGGATCGCCTTCGAGACCGCCGCCGAGGCGATCCGCGCCACGTTGCGGTCGACCACGCTGGTGAACTCGTCGAAGGCCACCAGCGGCAAAGGATCCGCAACCGGCGGTGCCTCGCCATCGATCCCTGCCGAGGCGCCCTCGCGGTGGACCGGCTTTGTCTCGTCGTTCTCCTGCGGCGTGCGCTGGCCGGCGGTCAACAGGGCCCGGGCCAGGTCGCACCGGAACTGCTCGCCGCCGCTGAGCACGCCATACGGCTTGATCCATCCCGGCGGCGAACTGAACCCCACGGCCGTCAGCATGCCCGTGATCTCCTTGATCGGCCGGTCGCCGAAGCCGTCGACCACGGCGCAGTCGTCGGGCCAGGGGCGCGTGCGGTAGAGCCGGTCGCCGAACAGTCTCCGGGCGATGGTGGTCTTGCCGCTACCCGACGGCCCCACGACCAACCCGATCTGCCACCCGTCGCCCAGCTCGGGTATCTCGACGCAAAACCGCTCCGCGGCCCGCTCGTGGATCGGCACGTCGAACATGCCAGCCACCTGCTGCACGCGGAACGAGTCGAACACGGGACAGGAGACGGTTACTTCGCAGTGCGTCATGACCGAGGATGGTGAAGGGCGAGGGTGGAAAGTCCCAGGACGAGCGCCCGAAGGGCACCGTCCCCGTCGGGCGTGTAGGGACAGGCGCGCGTTTCAACCCCGGAGACGGGCCCAAGAACGAGCCAGTCCCCGGCCCGTCAACGGGTACCATCGACATGGTGTTGCACGATTCGGGGAAATGCCGGAGCGCGGGCATCTTGCCCGCACCGATGCGGCCGAGACGGCCGCGCTCCAGGATCCCGCAAGTCCATTTAGAGCGTCAAGAGCCGGCACGAGAACCCCTCGGCCACCAGCCGATCGTAGACCTCTCGCTGTTGCGACTCGTCGCGGCACTCGACGACCACCTGGTAGGCCTCGGGCACGGCGACGCCGGCCGGCTCGGGCGGAAGGTCGCCGTCGGAAGCCTCTTCGCCCGACGCCGCCATGTGGTCCAGCAACGCCCGGACCGCCTCGTTTTCCGTTTCGATGCCCGGCAACAACGCGGCGAGCAGGTCGGGGTCGGGCACGGCCATCGCGGCGAGCGGGTCGAGTACGGCCAGCAGTTTCGCCGCTTCCGCCTCGTCGAGGTCGAGCACGAGCACCGGCACTTCCGCTTCCGGCGTGGTCTCGGCCCGCAGGTGGCCGTCGATCAATTCGAGCGAGCCGTCGGGCAACTCGCGGGCCAACAGGGCATCGGCATACCCGATCTCGGCCAGGATTCCCCGCAGCGCATCCTGCTGGGCCCTGGGATGCGTGCGCCAGTTCTTCGGGTGCGGGCGCAACAGGTCCGCGCGGACCCGGCGCAACTCCTTGATGCGGTCGCGGATGTGCACAAGTAGTCTCCTTGCCGTGGGTCACTCGTAGGTGCGCACGCGGTCGGCCAGGTCGGCCAGTTGCACCGCGTGCGTTTCCAGACGCGACTGGTGCTCGATGCACATGGCCAGGCGCTCGTCGTGCGAGGCCGACAGGCCGTCGAGGCGCCGGCCGACGTCGTCGAGCCGGCTGGCGATGACGGCCAGCTTGGCGTGGACGGCGAACATCCACGGCCCGAGGGCCAGCACGACCGACATCGCCACGCCGATCACCGCGGCCCACTCCTGAAGGGTCATGGCAAGCTCCTATGCGGGGTGCGTCGTTCTGTTGCCCTGCAAGCCCGCCGAATCAGCCGCCGCGGGTTGCGGTCTCCGCCGGTTGGGCGGCGCGTTCGCGATTGGGGCTGGCTTCCGGGCCGCGGGGCTCTTCGCTGGGCCGCACGCCGTTGGGAATCGGCAGCCGGTTCGGGTCGCCGCCAAACGAAGCGCACATGTCCCACAACTCGGCCAGCGAGGCGTAGAGCATCAGCGACTCGCGCGGCGTGATTCGGTACGTGGCGAACCGGCTATCCAGCCGCGTGGCCTCGACAAGGTGCTGGTCCAGCGCCGTGACGAACATCCGCGCGTCCACGTTCCGCAGGTCGATCGCGCTGGCCAGCGGAATGTTCGGGTCCGAGCCGTCGAGCCGGTAGGGCAGGTCGAACTCGCGCCCGGCGGGCCGGGCCACCTCGTCGCCCAGCGGGCTCTTCTCGTTCATCTCGTCGGGCAGCTTGATGTCCAGCGCCCGGGCCCGCTCCTCGAGCGTCTTGATGTCGATCTTCTGCGGGTTGTGAGTGATCTTGCGGCGCAGAAAATCCAACCGCAGCAGATGCTCCATGATGAACTCGTTCGTGGCCGAGTCCCACCCGCTCTGCATCCCGAACTCGCCTCCCTGAAGAATCTGGCTGCGGAACAACAGGCAGTGGCCCACGTAGGTGTGGATCGAGCGGTTGCGGAACCGGGTGATGGCGTCTTCGAAGGTATCGCGTCCAGGGGTCATGCGAAGGGCTCTCCTTGGGCAAGAGGGACAACGTCATTCACGGATCGGGCAGCCCTTTTCGGGAACTGGCCCCGTCCTCGCGGCGAAGCCCGCGACCAGGGGCATATCCCGTTCGGGCGTGCAGGGGCGAGGCCCGTGGCTCGGCTCGCGGCGAGCCGAACCCCGGGCCTCGCCCCTGGATGGTCAAGGCGTCTCACTCGGGTCGGCCGGCGCCGGCGACTGGCCATGAATGCGGAAGAACCGTCGCGCCACGCGCTCGCGCAGCCTGCGGGCCCACGCGGCCAAGGCGCCGTCGCTCGACTGCTCGGCCTGGCGCAGTTCTTCGTCGTACTGCCGGCCGAGCGTGGCATCGGCCAGCGGGCTGCGGCCCGAGAGTTCATAGACCTGGGCCAGTTGCGCGGCATATTCGTCGTTCCAAGGCGGCGCCGCCGAGGTGTTCGTCGCGCCGGCCGGCGCCCCACCCCGCGAGGCGCGCCGGCGTTGGAGAAGCCCGGCGAGGAGGCGCAACCCGAGGACCGCAGCCAGGGCGGGCGGGCCGGTCCACCCCAAGGCGATCAGGACCGCCGGCAGCACGGCCTCGAGCCCTCCCAGCGCCCCGCGATCGACGACCGCGCCGACCGCCTCCCGCACCAGTTCGCGCAGGCGGTCGGGTCCCACGGCCGCCTCGGCGCGGTCGAGGCGTTCCTTCAGGCCGGCGATCCGCCCCACCGCCTGGTCGAGCCGTTCCAAACGATCGCCGAGCGTTCGCGTGTGGGCCTCCCACTGTTGGCGCAGATCGTCCACTCGGGGGTCCGGCGCCGGCGGCTTGACCGCGACCGGGGGAGCGACGACCGGCGGCGGGTTCGGCCGGTCGGGCGGCACTCCGGACGGCAGCGCGGATGGACCACGATCCGAACGGCGCGCGGCCAGCACTCCGGCCAAGAACTTGCGGATGCGACCGCAATACGTGCCCTGGACCGTTCGCCCGTCGGTGCCCCAGAGCACCGCCACCAACTCGCCGTGCGCGTTGAGCACCGGCCCGCCCGAATCGCCCTCCCGGGCCGCGCCCGAGAGGCTCAGCGTCTCGGAACCCTCCGCGCCATCGACCCGCGCGTAACCCAGCGCCCGGCCAAGGTTGCACCCGTATCGCCCGTCCGGGCCATACCCGCAGCTTTGCAGCGGTTCGCCGGGGCGAGGGTAGTGCTCGGCAATGGCCACCGGGCGCACGCCCGAACGAGCGATCAGCAAAACGGCCAGATCCCACGTCGGGTCGGCGGCCAAGAGCGCGGCCTCGCACTGCCGTCCGTCGGCCATCGCCACGGTCACCCGGCCCACGCCCTGCCGGAACACATGGGCGCAGGTCAGCACCACGTCGCGGCCGGTCAGGTCGCCAATCGGGCCCCCGTGGTCCGGTCGCTGGGCATCCGACGTCCCCACGTCACGCGGTGCCGCGGCATCGGCCCAAAGGCCATCCGCGCGGACCACCGTGCCCGACCCATAGCACCGCACCGTTCCGCGCACGTTCAGAATCCGTACCACAGCCGGCAAGGGCGCCTCGGGCACGGGGCAACGGTCGCCGGCACACGGACCCGCCCCCCGCGCGCCCGCCAGCAGCACGGCCAAGCATGTCGCCAGCGCCGCCATGCCGCCGCGCCCGATCGAATGGTCGCCATGCCAGCGTCGCACCTTAGACCCCCAAGGTAAACCGGTAGCGATAGAACGGACTGCGG
>DYLT01000338.1 GCA_020721945.1 Blastopirellula marina | reverse complement strand
CTGGCTTGCCCGGCTGGCGGAGCCCTCGACGCGGCGCGTGCTCTTGTTTCTTGCGATGGACGGTCTGGCCGCGGTCGGCGAGCAAGCGGCCGCGCCGCGTCTCTTGGAGCTGGCCACCTCGCCCGTGCTCGAACCGGCCGTGCGCGTGGCGGCCGCGCGCGCCCTGGCCGAGTTGAAGCGGGAAGGGCTGGAGGAGCCTGCGCGGCGACTCGCGTCGGATGCCTCGCCCCAACATCTGTCCGACCGCCTCGTGGCCGCACGCCTGTTGCGTCGCCACGACCGTCCGGCAGCCTTGGAGCTTCTCACCACCCTCGCGCAAGACCGCGAGCCGACCATCGCCGCCGCGGCCCTGGAGCCGCTGGTGGAACGCGACTTCCGCCGGGTCCTGCCGATTTCCGATGTGCTGTTGGCCAGCGACGACGCCAACGTGCGGCGTCTGGCCGCCCGGGCTTGGGTCGCCGAGCGCACTGCCGCCGCGGTCGGCCGCCTGGGCAAACTGCTCGACGACCCGCATCCCGACGTGCGGGCTTACGTGCGCGAGTCGCTCTTGGCCATGACGTCCGAGGCGCCCTTGCGCGACGCGGTGCTCGAGGAAGCCCGGCGCGGCCTGGCCGGCCGGAAGTGGCGGGAATTGGAGCAGTCGGTGATGATCCTGGTCGCCCTGGATCGCAAGGACGTGGCCGACCGGCTGCTCGAACTTCTCGAGTTCGAGCGTCCCGAGGTCTACATCGCGGCCGCCTGGGGTCTCCGGCGATTGGCCGTCGGGTCGACGCGTCCGGCGATGCTGCGCAAGGTCCATCGGATTCACGACCTCCAGAGGTCGGTGGGCACGGCCTGGGAGATCGATCAGCAGTTCTGCCACCTGGTCGAGGCGTTGGGCCTGTTGCGCGCCGACGAGGCCTTGCCCCTGTTGCGCCAGTACGTTCC
Organism: Blastopirellula marina; assembly: GCA_020721945.1. Taxonomy (GTDB): domain Bacteria; phylum Planctomycetota; class Planctomycetia; order Pirellulales; family Thermoguttaceae; genus JANLFZ01. Next base: position 4,043 of record DYLT01000338.1, on the reverse strand, counting down.
CAAGGACTTTGCCTTGCGGCCTTCGGCCCGTGCCACGGCGATCTGGGCGATCGGCCACATTCTCGCCGACAAGCCCGATCCGGACCTCGTGGCCCAGCTCTGCGAGCGGGTTTCCGACATCAGGAGCCTGATGCCCGAAGCGTCGGAGGTGCGGGCCATGTCGGCCGTGACGTTGGGGCGCATGCGAGCCAAAGGCGCCGTGGACACCCTGCGGAAACTCGCCGGGGGCCGCGAGGTGGGAGACCCCACACAGTTCGCGTGCGGCTGGGCCATCCACCAGATCACGGGCGAGCCGCTGCCGGTCTTCGTCCCCTTCAAGCTCACGCGCAGCGCCTGGTTCCTCGAACCACTGAACTAGACGCCCGGCGGCCGGCCGCCCCGCACGATACAATACGGGGACAACCCAGCGATTCACGGAGGCTCTTCATGACGACCGGCGCACACGGCAAGAAAAACCGATTGTACCTGGGCGTGGATGTCGGCGGCACGAAAATCCTCGCCGCCCTGGCCGAAGAAAGCGGGGCGATCGTCGCTCGGCAACGGACCTCGACCCCGCGCGACGGCGGACCCGAACAGGTCCTGGCCGCCCTCGAACACCTGATCGACCAGACCCTCGCCCACGAACGGCTCAAAGCCTCGGATCTGACCGCGATGGGCGTCGCCGTGCCGGGTGTGGTCGAACCCAAGAAAGGCCGGATCATCGTGACGCCCAACATGAGCCTCAGCGGCGTGGCCCTGGGGAGCCATCTCGAACGCCGATACGATGTGCCCGTGGCCTTGGGAAACGACTGCAACCTGGGCGCCTTGGGCGAAACCTGGCTCGGCTCGGCCCGCAAGGCGCGAAGCGTCTTGGGCATCTTCGTGGGGACCGGCATCGGCGGCGGATTCGTGCGCAAAGGAAGGCTCTGGCGCGGGGCGCGCGAGGCGGCCGGCGAGATCGGACACATGGTCGTGAAGACCGAGGGCGGAGCCCGCTGCGGTTGCGGCAACTACGGCTGCCTGGAGACGCTGGCCAGCCGCACTGCTATCGAGAACCAGATTCGCGCGGCGGTTGCGGCGGGCCGGTCGACGTTGCTCGTCGAGCTGCTCCAAGGGAATCTGGAGATCATCCGCTCGAACGTCCTGCGCCAGGCCCTGGAGGCCCAAGACCCGCTTACCTGCGAGGTGGTGCGCCGGGCTGCCGAGATCCTCGGCTATGCATGCCTGACGGTCCGTCATTTGCTCGATCCGGAGCTGATCGTCCTCGGGGGCGGCCTCGTGGCCGCGTGCAGCGGGTTCATCATGCCGATCGTCCAGAACGTGGTGGCCTCCGATCAACTGCCCGGGGCCCACGAAGGGGGCGGCGTGCTCTTGTCCGCCTTGGGCGACGACGCCGTGGTGCTCGGCGCCGTGGCCCTGGCCCGCACCGCGATCGGGCGGAGCCCCTTCAAGAAAAAATACGCCGTCACGCCTGCCTACCCCCAGATCAGGCACGCCTCGTTCGGCGAAGTCACCATCAACGGCAAGACCTATACCCGCGACGTGTTCATCACCGCCAACGGCAAAGTCGAGAAGCGGAAAAAGAAACGCGCGGAAGATTCCGAGACCGGGCACCTCGTCAGCGCGAAGGAGTTGGAAGACGTGTGCCAGGGCGGCCCGGAAATCCTGTTCCTGGGCACCGGACAAGGTGACTCGCTTCGCCTTAGCGACGAGGCCACGCGCTATCTGAGCCACCGCTCGATCGAGTGCTTCGCGGCACCCACGACCGAGGTGGCGCCCGCATATAACAAATCGAAGAAGCGCAAGGCCGCGCTTCTGCACGTGACGTGCTAGCAGCCAACGCCCGCCCGGAAACCGATCCCGTGGCCGTCTTCCAGATAGGGTCGGTGCTCCCGCACCCACGCGAACCGGCCCGAGCGCGACGCCTCGTGCCGTGCGCTTTCCATGTCCACGATCGCCAAGGCTACTACTCTTGGCCGACTCTGAACGCTGGCTATGCGGTGGTGGGGGCGCTATATTGACGGCATCCGCGACACGACGTTGGAGGGCGGATTGTCATGCGCCAGGTCGTTATCGAGAACCCGGTTATCAATTCGCCGTTCGAGGAGCCCAAGCGGCATTTCCAGTTCGACGACGAGGGCATCACCGAGGTTGTCGTCGACAAGCGGCGTGAAAGCGGCTATTTCGTGCCGATTGCCCGCCCCCGCACGAAACCTGGGGACGTAACGCAACGCGTCTTCGACACCGAATGGACGGCCGACCGGATCGAGCCCAATCGGTTGGTTAACGACATCCGCCGCCGCGTCAGACTCTGGCGCGAGGGGCGCTACACCGCCGACGTGACCTCCATCACGGCGCGATTGCTTCAGCATTGGCAGGACCCCGGCCGCGACCGGCGGCTGTTCTTCTGCCAGATCGAGGCGATGGAGACGCTTATCTACCTCACCGAGGTCGCTCGAAAGTACGGCGACAACTGGATCGAAAACGAGATCCGCAAGGCCAACGACGACGCCAACCCGGGCCTGTTCCGCATCGCCTCGAAGATGGCCACCGGCAGCGGCAAGACCGTGGTCATGGCCATGCTCATTGCCTGGCAGGTCCTCAACAAGATCGCCAACCCGCAAGACGCCCGGTTCACCGACAGCTTCCTGATCGTCACCCCCGGCATTACGATCCGCGACCGATTGCGCGTGCTCTTGCCGAGCGACCCGGGCAACTACTATCGGGCGCTGGACATCGTGCCGGCCGATCTGATGACCCGGCTGGGCCAGGCCAAGATCGTCATCACCAATTTCCACGCGTTCAAGCGCCGCGAAAAGGTCAAGGTCGCCAAGTTGACCAGGGATGTGCTCACCCGCGGCAGCGGCAGCGCGCTGATCGAGTCCGAGGGGGAGATGGTCCGCCGCGTCTGCCGCGGCCTGGGCCACAAACGCCAGATCGCCGTGATCAACGACGAGGCCCACCACTGCTATCGCCATCGGGCCGGCGGGGCGGAAAAAGAGAAGCTCACCGGCGACGAGCGCAGGGAAGCCGAAAAACGCGACGAAGCCGCGCGCGTCTGGATCAGCGGCCTGGAGGCCGTCCAGCGCAGACTGGGCATCAAGGCCATTTACGACCTGTCGGCCACCCCCTTCTTCCTGCGCGGCAGCGGCTATCCGGAAGGCACGCCTTTCCCTTGGGTCGTCTCCGACTTCTCGCTTATCGACGCCATCGAATCGGGCATCGTCAAGGTGCCGCGCGTCCCCGTGGCCGACGACGCCATGACCGGCGATATGCCCACCTACCGGAACATCTGGTACCGCATCCGCGACGATCTGCCCAAGAAGGGCCGCGGCACGGACGCGGTCTCGGGTGAGCCCAAGTTGCCCCAAGTGCTCGAAGGGGCTCTGCACAGCCTCTATGCCAACTACGAGAAGTGTTTCCGCCGCTGGGAGCAAAACAGCGAAGCGCGGGCCGCGGGCCTGACCCCGCCGGTGTTCATCGTCGTGTGCAACAACACCAACGTCTCGAAGATGGTGTTCGACTACCTTGCCGGCTGGGAAAAGCGGCGTCCCGACGGCACCCCGGTCGCCGTGCCCGGTCGGCTGCCTCTGTTTAGCAACGTCGATGGCGGGCGATTCATCGACCGGCCCAATACCATCTTGGTGGATAGCCAGGAACTCGAATCCGGCGACGCCATGAGCGAGGAATTCAAGAAAATCGCCGCCGCCGAAATCGCCGAGTTCAAGGCCGAATACCGCCAGCGTTTTCCGGATCGTGACGTGGAAAAACTCACCGACGAGGACCTCTTGCGCGAGGTGATGAACACCATCGGCAAGCCCGGCAGGCTCGGCGAGCATATCCGCTGTGTCGTCTCGGTCTCGATGCTGACGGAGGGCTGGGATGCCAACACGGTGACCCATATCCTCGGGGTCCGGGCCTTCGGCACCCAACTGCTTTGCGAACAGGTGGTCGGCCGGGGCTTGCGCCGCATGAGCTACAGCACCGTGCAGCACGCTCTAGAGGTTCCCAGTGGGGGCGGCCGGGTCACCTTCGAGGCATTTCCTGTCGAGTACGCCGAGGTT
>DYLT01000337.1 GCA_020721945.1 Blastopirellula marina | reverse complement strand
TCCATCGGGGTTCCTTCGTGTCGTCCGATGCCCAAAGTGCAACGAGCAACGAGGCACCGGCCGGCGCGCTGACCGCCAAGTCCACCGCGTCGTAGGTTCGTGGGCTTCGCTGGTGTACGGTGAGATAGCCGGGTGCGCCGGAGACCGTGGCGGCCTTGGGTCCTTTATCGCGGATCGGCAGGGCTGGGGGGGGGCCCGGCTCAAGCCACATGGACCCCGCCTCGTCGGCCTCAATGCCCAGGGCGATCGGGTCGTCCAGGGTCCCCTCGCTCAGGGCAATTCTCCCTTGCCAGAGGCGTTCGCCTCCCCCTCCCCAGGCGACCCGAAGGCGAAGACTTACCTCGGCCGCTTCCACCTGGACGGCAGACCACCCAAGGGCGAGCCAAATCGCCAGCGCGATCCGGTACCTTGGGTGGTCTGCCCTCCAGACGTGCGGCACCGACCGTTGGCGTGACGTTTTCGGACTTCCTTGTCCGAGCATCGTCGAACCGCAATGTCGAGTTGGAGAGCGACGACTTCCTTAGCCGTGAGGGTCCCGATTATAGCCCGACCGTTACCAAACCGCCTATCCCGGATTCGACGGATTCAAACGCCAAACCGCCGAGCAATTCCTATCAGACCACGGCAACCAGCCCCAGAGTCCCCCTGTCGGAGGGTTGTGAAGTGGCACTGGGCAGGCGGGCTCTTTTTTTGCGGGGGGTCATCGCTGGTCTGTCATGGTTTGCTGCCGGTAGGATAGACTAATTGCGCGACCCTGGGGGGGCAAGAAACCCGCTGCGGGCTTTGGAAAGCATGGTCTTCGAAACGTCACCGCTCGTCGTGGGCCTGGGCGAACTACTTTGGGATGTCTTCGGTGAGTCGCGGCGACCGGGCGGCGCCCCGGCCAACGTGGCGTTTCAGGCAAGGCAGCTGGGGTGCCGCGGGGTCGTTTGTTCGCGCGTCGGTGGCGACGCGCTGGGCGACGAATTGATCGAGTTCCTGGTCAGACAACGACTATCGACCGAGTGGATCCAGCGCGATCCGAGCCGTCCCACAGGAACGGTCACGGTCGATGCGTCGCGGCCCGATCATCCGACCTACGTCATTCATGAGGAGGTCGCCTGGGACAACGTGGAGTTCGACGCGTCGTGGGAGGAGCTGATGTCGCGGGCATCGGCGATCTGCTTCGGGACGTTGGCCCAGCGTTCGCCGCCGTCGCGCCAGACCATTCAGCGATGCCTCAGCGTGGCCCGGCCCGGTTGCCTGATCGTCTACGACGTCAACTTGCGGCAGCACTGGTACGACCGGTCGCGGGTTGAGTTGTCGTTGGCCGCTTCGCGCGTGGTGAAGCTCAACGCCGACGAGGCCCGGGTGCTCGACCGGCTTTTCGGATTCGACTCGCCCGACGAACTCGCCTTCGCACGGACCATCCAACGGCGTTTCGCGGTGGAGACGGTGTGCATTACCCGCGCCGAGCAAGGCGCCCTGTTGATCTCGCGCGACGAGGTGGTCGATCAGCCCGGCGTGCCCGTCAAGGTCGTCGATGCGGTTGGGGCGGGCGACGCGTTCACGGCGGCGCTGATCGTGGCCCAGCTTCGCGGCTGGCCGCCCGTCTCGCAGGTCTCGTTCGCCAACGCCGTGGGGGCGATGGTCGCCGGCCGGCCCGGCGCGATGCCGGTGCTTCGGGACGAGTATGCGCGGCTCATGGCGGGCTACCCGTAGCGCGAGGTGGCGGTTGCCGGCACCCCGCGTGGACCGGGCGAAGGCGTGGAGGACCGCGGAGGGCTTGGATTTGCGTTTTTTCGGAGGCGAGGTGAAACTGGTAGGGGGGCCCATCGAACGCACGTTCCCGCTGGCCGAGGCCGGCGACGCATTTCCGTTTTGAGGACCGCTGTGAGCATCTACAAGCCGTGCGACATCCGCGGCGACGCGACGACTGAACTCTCGCCCGACCTGTACCGCAAATGGGGTTTGGCTTTGGGGCGCCAGATCGCGCCCGGGGAGAAGTTCGTGATCGGCGGCGACGTGCGGGCGTCGACCCCCGAGTTCCTCGCGGCCTTGGCCGAGGGGTTGTGCCGGGCGGGCGTCGACGTGGTCGACGTCGGCATCCTGCCCACGCCCATGATCTACTACGCCAAACGCCGGCTACGGGCGCCGGCCTGCGCGATCGTCACGGCGTCGCACAACCCGGCCGACGTCAATGGGCTGAAGTGGATGGTGGGCCAGCGGCCTCCGACGCGGGCGGACGTGCGCGCGCTGCAACACGCCACCAGGCCCGGCGCCTGCCGCGCGCGTGGCAAACGGACCGCGTCCCGCCATCTCGACGTGACCTTCGACTACGTGGCCTGGCTTCAAGAGGTTTGGGCCGAGACGCCACCGGTCCCTCACCCGATCGTGCTCGACCCGATGCACGGCTGCTGGGCATGCCGCAGCCGGCGGTACCTTCAGGCGGTCTTTCCGCACTCGGTGTTCGCGCCGATCCACGATTCGCCCGACGCCGCCTTCGGCGGCCGCATTCCCGACTGCTCGCGCCACGAGCTGCTCGACGAGCTGGCCCAAGCCGTGGAGCATCTGGGGGCGTACCTGGGAATCGCCTTCGATGGCGACGGGGACCGGGTGGCGTTTGTCGACGACGAGGGGAACGCGCTGACCGCCGAGGAGGCCACGTGGATCCTGCTACAGAGCTTCGCCGATCAATGGCCCGGCGAAGGGTTCGTCTACGACCTGAAGTTCTCCGACCGCATTGCCGAGTCGGCGCGGCAACTCGGCGCCCAGCCGATCGTCGAGCGGAGCGGCCACGCGTTCCTGCGCACGCGCATGCTCAAGACCCGCGCGCTTTTTGGGGCCGAGGTCAGCGGCCATTACTTCTTCCGCGAGCTGGATGGCGGCGACGACGGCTTGTATGCCGCCTGCCGGATGATCGCCCTCTTGGCGCATTCGGGCGCGCGCCTGTCGGACCTGCGCCGCCGGTGCCCCAAGGTGTTCTCGACGCCGGACCTGCGCGTCGCGCTGCCCGCCGCCCGGCAACGCCGCATCCTCGACCTCGTGCGCCGGACCTGGCCCGATCGCCCGCGCTCGGAACTCGACGGCGTACGCATCGAGTTCCCCGAGGGCTGGGCGCTGGTCCGCGGCTCGGTGACCGAATCGGCCCTCACGTTCCGGTTCGAGGCCACCGACTGGCTGGCCTTGAACGACCTCATCTGGCGATTCGCGCAGGCCCTTCCCGAGATCGGCGACGAAGTCTGGCTGCGCTACCAAGCATCACAAGGGATTTCGATGGAGCCCTGACGCGGGCCTCCAGGGCATGGGCCCGTGGTTCGGCCCGCAAGGAGCCCTCGGCCTTCAGACCAGACGATGCAGCATCGCCGAGGCCGCCGCCGCGGTTTGCCGGGCCGCCGTCGGAGCGAAGGGGGGATAGTCGAGAATCTTCGGCACGGTGATCGCCGCGTACTCGCCCGCGGCGTAGGCCTTCGGATCGGCCAGATAGCCGATGATCCCGTCGGTGTAGCCCGTCACCAGCGTGTGCGGCCACGGCGAATCGCGGCGGATCGCCAGCCCGTAGAAGCTGTACAGTTCGGCCGGGTGGAAGACGACCCCGACTTCGCCGAGTCGGATCGCGCTGAGCGTGATCGGCAGGTGGGTCTGGCCCAGGTCGCGGTTCGCGTTGCCGCGGAACCAGTCTTCGGCAAAGCCCGCATCGACCCACTCGCCCGAAACACACTGCTTGGGGTCCCGGCGGTACCGTGCCAGCCAGTCCTTGAACCGGTCCAGATCGTACGGCACGCGAAACTCGCCGCGCAGGGAGCCCAGCGGTTCGGCCTTGACGGGCGAGGCGTTGGCGATCGCCTGCCGCAACGCGGGGTAGATCGCCGAGACCGTCTGGCGGATCTCGCCCCGCCAGTCCTTGCCATCGCCGGGGTTCACGTCGCCGCAATGCCCTTGGAGGAACGAGGCTTCCAGCTTTTCGCTGTCCCGGACGAGCTGGGCCACCTCGCCCGGCCAGTCGGGGCCGGCCAGGTCGTCGGCATAGCAGACCGCATGGGCCGAAAAGTGGTACCAGAGCAACGTCCGCTTGCCCGTAGCGCGCGGGAAGAGCAAGGCGTGGACCGTGGTGTCGAGCCAGCGTTCGTCGTCGGTCGCCTTGGGTCCGAACTGTTCGTCGGTCTGGAAGGTCTTGGTCGTCCGGTTGTGGTTCCCTCCCGCCGCGCGGCTCCTGCCCACGAGCAACTCGGCCGGCGCCAGGTCGGCCTTGGCCCGGCGCACGGCCTCGACGGTCCGGCGTTCGACCACCGCCATGAAGTCGCGGGGGATCGCGCCCCATTGCCGCATAAAGCAGAAGCCTGGCATGGAGTGGGTGTGCGTCGCGGCCACGCGCACGTGGTCGGCGGGGATGCCCGCATCGCGTGCCACGTCGGTTCGGATCCGATCGGCCATCTCGCGTCCGACGCAAGCCACATCGAGCGAGCACACGGCCACGGTGGTCGATCCGCACTGGAGCACCAAGGCCCGCGCGAACGTCGCCTGGCGAATGCCGCGAATACGGCGTTCGTTGCCGGGTGACCGGTGGAAGCCTCCCATCTCGATGCCCAGCGGGGGCGTGATCTCGACGGTCGCCTCGCCCGCCCGCAACCCCGACGAGGCGGCCAACCCCGGCGCCGCGCGAAGCATCAGCCCGGCGGCGCTGGCCCCGGCGGCCAGAAACTCGCGTCGCCCGATCGTTCGGTTCGTCCTGAAACGCATGGCGATGGCTCCTGAACGTTGAGGTGGTTCGATGGGATGGCTCTTCCGTTTCTAGGTGCAGACTGCGGAAAAGCGGGCGAGCCCCGACTACTTGCCGGGCAGCGCCCCCGACGGTTGACTTCTATGTTTGCCTTGCGGAAACCGGCTGTCAATGTTAATCGGTAATCGAGATACCATGAAAGAGCCGGGGTCTCCAAAAAAGTAACCGTTCACACCCTGGGGAGCAATGAGGGCGCGGGTTGGTGGGCGAGATGAG
>DYLT01000336.1 GCA_020721945.1 Blastopirellula marina | reverse complement strand
AGTACGTCCCCGAGGTACGTTTCGATCGGCTGGCCCCGACGATCGAAACCGCCCTGTTCCGCATGGTCCAGGAGGCGCTGACCAACGCGCGCCGGCACAGCCGGAGCAAGCGGATCCGGATCGCGTTGCGCGAACAAGCCGATCACCTGCACCTGGAAATTCGGGACTGGGGGGCGGGCTTCGATCCGCGCGCGGTTGCCCCGGGCCATTTTGGACTGGAGGGAATCCGGGAACGGGCTCGCCTCTTGGGCGGCGAGGCGAGTATCGAAAGCGCGCCCGGCCAGGGGACCTCGATTCGCGTCGCGTTGCCCCTTGCGCGGTCCAACGGCACCTGACCTCGCCCTATCGGCCGAGGGCGCAGGCCGCGTCGCGGGGATTCCTGAAGCGGGGAGGTTGCCGGTATACTCGAAGGCGTGCGACATGACCTCTGCCGACGGAGCCGACCGATGACCCCCGATTCGACGCCGACGACCGACCCCCGCCTGCTCCACTTGGCGCCGGAAGACAACGTGTGCGCCGTCACCACGACGCTCGAGGCCGGCCAGACGCTACTCTTTCGAGGCCGGCCCATGCGCATCGCGCAGCGGATTCCCACGGGCCACAAGGTGGCGATCGCGCCCATCGCCGCGGGCGAGAAGGTGCGCAAGTACGGCGCTCCGATCGGTTCGGCGATCCTTGGCATCGCGCCGGGCGAATACGTCCACACGCATAGCGTGAAAAGCGACTACCTGCCGACCTATACCCGCGATCGCGCGGCGCCCCTCTGAACGCTCAGCCAGCGCCCGACCGACTGGAGAAACGCCGCCTTGCCGATCGGTTTGGCGAGGTAGTCGTCGCATCCGGCCTCGAGGCACCTGGCGCGGTCGCCGTCCATGGCCGAGGCGGTCAGGGCCACGATCGGACCCGACCACCCCTCGTCGCGGAGCTGGCGCGTGGCCTGGTAACCGTCCAGATCGGGCATGTGCATGTCCATGAGCACGAGGTCGTACGGTTTGCCTTCCGCCGCGGCCAGCCACACCTTGCGGCAAGCGACGCGGCCGTTTTCGGCGACCTCGACTTCCAGCCCCTGGTGCTGGAGCAACGTGCGGACCAGCCGCTGGTTGTCGGGACCGTCTTCCGCCAGCAGCACGCGGCCATGCAGCGACTTGCCCGACCATGCCGCGGGTGGCTCCAGCGGTCGGGAATCCTCCGGCGGCGCGTCGAGCAACACCCCGTCGACCGGTACGGCCTCGAGCCAGAAGGCGAACGCGCTGCCGGCCCCCGGATGGCTTTCGACCTCGATATCGCCCCCCAGCGCGGCGGCCAGCCGCTTGCAGATCGCCAGCCCCAGCCCGGTACCGCCGAACCGCCGGGCCGTCGAGGGGTCGGCCTGGCCGAACGGGCGAAACAGCCGTCCGAGCTGTTCGGAGGTCATGCCGATGCCCGTGTCGCGAACCGTCATGCGAAGGATGGGGCGCGCGCCGGGATCGCTCGTCCAGATCATCTCGATGCGTACCTCGCCTCGCTCCGTGAACTTCACCGCATTGCCCACAAGGTTCACCAGGATTTGCCGCAGGCGCGCCGGATCGCTGCGGATCGTGCGAGGCAGCGGGAACGTGGGATCGATGTGCACATCGATGCCCTTTTCGACCGCCCGGGGGCGCATCACCGACACCGCATCCTGTACGGCCTCCCACGGCGAGCATTCGGCGATTTCCAACACTAAATTGCCCGCCTCGATCCGCGAGAGGTTCAAGATGTCGTTGACCAGGCGCAACAGCAACTGGCCATTGCGATGAATGGCCTCGACGCAGTCGAGGTGTTCGTCGCGGGGCAACGGGGGACCGAGCAGAAGTTCCGCGTACCCCAGCACCGCGGTCAGCGGCGTGCGGATCTCGTGGCTGACGTGGGCCAGAAACTCGCTCTTGGCGCGGCTGGCCGCCTCGGCGGCCTTCTTCGCACGGTCCAGCTCCACGGCGTAGCGGTCGCGTTCCGCCAGGTGGGTCGAAAGCCTCGCCGAAACCAACAGCACGCCCGCCATGCCGATCAGCCAGAGTACGCCGTAGCCCCCCAAGGCGAGCCAGCAGTCCTGCGCGGCACACTCCCAAATGCCGGGCACTGGCAGCGAGACGCTCACGGCGCCGAGGACTTCGCCGATCTGGCGCCCCTCGTTGCCGTGGCACTTCAGGCACGCCGGCTCGGCCACAAGGGGCCGGGCCAGCCGAGCCCAGACTCGCCCCCGGTCGGTTACGAATTCCTGGGCTTCCTCCACGCCGCGCCCAAATCGCTCCAGAGCCTGGCGCTCCCATGCATCGGGGGCATTGTCGGGATGCACGGGCCGAAGGCTGACCAGCCGCACCGATCGTCCGTCCTGATGGGCATCGTCCTGGTGGATCAGCCGCATCAAGTACGCCGAGTTGAGCAAGGTCAGCCGTCGACCGTCGGTGGTGACGATGTCCCGGTCGGCGACCCCGAGGTAGGGATTGGGCGGAATCCGATCGCTCGCCGGGGCATAAAGCCCCCCTACCCGCGCCACCCAGTGCCGGTAGGTCATATCGGTTTCGTAGATGCCCCGAACCTGGCTTCGGGCTTGTTCCCGAATGCCGCCCTGTTGCCCGAAGAGAAACAGCACCGACAAGACCACGACGAGGGTGCTCCACCCCAGCGTCACCAGCCAGAAGCACCCCCCGAGGGAGATTCGCCGGAACAAACAATACGGCCCGAATCGCATGGACACCGCCGACGGAACTATGCCATCCTCTAAAAAAAACCACGTCGAAGGATAGCATTTGCGCAGCGGCGTGCGGGTTTCCACCCTGGCTCCCCACGCGTGCCAACGGGGGGATACCCTTTGTGGCAAGCCGCCCATAGCGGTCGTACCGGTCTTGCAGGCCGCAGGCCAGGCAGCACCGGTGGCCACGGACCGAATTGCCCTACCGCAGAGCGTTCCAGGGGGCCTCGTCGGCCACCTCGACGACCTCGTAGCCGTTCGCGCGGCCTACGCACGGCCCGAGGATTGCCAAGAGCTTCGCGTCGCGCGGGCTGGTATTGAACGAGGCATGGACCGTTCCGGCCGGGATGTAGACCGAATCGACGGTCGAGAGCACCCGCTTGCCTTGGTCGAGCCACTGCTCGACCTGGCCGTCGATTACGTAAATCACTTCTTCCTGCTTGGGATGCTTGTGGAAGGCGTGGCCGCCACCAGGTGCCAGCGTCACCTCGATCACGGTCAGTTTCTCCGAGCCGGTGCTGCTAGGCCGGCAACACCAGGCGAGCGACCCCCAGTCGAGCTTTTCGCGCACGGCTTCGGCGGCAAGGACGAACATGCCACTCATCGTTGGTCCTTTCAGGTGAAGCGATCGAGGGCGACTACGTGCGGCCCGAGGGGCCCATCTGCACCGGCACCAGCTCGATGCCCTCGGCCTTTCCGAGATTGCGGGAGTACTTCTTGTCTTGCGCGTTGTTCCAATGCTCGTGGACGCCCAAGCTCGAAAGCCGTTTCGTGGGCGTCGCATGGTCGGGGTCGTAAAAGGTCTTCGACGGCGGATCGTGGGCCAGCGCGGCCTCGTGCAGGTAGTCGTCGACGCCCCCTTTGCGCGCGAAGGTCGTCCCCTCGGTCCAGAGGAAATCGAAGGCCACCGAATCGATGGCCACCGGGTCTTGCGAGGCGAACAGGCTCGAAGGCCACTGACCATGAAAAGGCGGCATCTTCATGCGCGACGGCTCGGGGTCGCGCGGGTGAACGCCCGAAAACAGCCCGTCGATCAGGTACAGCACCGTCTTGCCGCCCAGATGGGCATGGCCCATCAGATCGACCAGCGGCCGATAGATGGCCGTCTCGGTCGAGAAGCACCCGGGATGGATGTCGAAGTAGCCCTGCTGGACCGGCCAGCGGATGAGCGACCCGTAGTGGTTCTTGGCGCACAGCGTCACGCCCGAGCCCATGTGCGCCTTGAAGTTCGCGAAGTTGATCAGGTACTCGGCCTCGGCGAAGCAGGTTGGCAGGAAGTCGGGCGTCTTGCCCTGGGGCCGGCTGCTCCAGTAGAGCGGCACGCTGGAGGTCTTCACTTGGATGCGCCCGAACTTGCCGGCGTAGTCCTCGAATCGGACCTCGGGAAACGCCTTGTGGAGGATGTCGTAGTACTCGTTGACCAGATAGGCGAGCGTGTCGCAAACGGTGATGTCGGCCTGCTTGACGCCCGCGTCGCGCGTAAGCTGCCCAAGCAGGGCGACGATCATCTGCGGCGAGGTATTCATGTAATCGTGGCGCCGGACAAACGTGTAGGTCTCGCCGCTGGCGTGGCCTTCGCGCCAGATCATGCCGACCCAGTTCGGCTTGATGGCGATCTTCTCGCCGGGCCGGTAGCCCACGTCGCCCTTGCCGCGGGCCTTATTCAAATGGCGAAACAGCTTCGACCACGCCTCGGCGACCGTGGGCTGGCCGGTCAACGCGCAGACGGCGCGGGCCATCATGGCATCGACGCGGTCCTGCTTGACGTGGTTGCCTTCCCACCAGTGACCATCGGCCGGGCCTTTCCAGTCGAGCACGGCGGGGTCGTGGACCCACACCACGCGGCCCGGGTGGATGCCCTTGCCCTGGCCGATCGGTGCCAGCCGCGGGAGATCGTCGGCGCCGCGCCCGCTCGAAAGAGCGCCAAGAACCACCGCCAGGACTACCAATAGCGAGAGTCTGCATTTCATCGAAGGTCGTCCTTCTGGAATCGCAACGTGCCCGTGTGGCTTCCCAAACCTGTCGCCCGCGTTGGTCCACCGCAGTATGGGGCGGCAGCGCGTGCCTGTCAACCGTCCTCTCGGCCCGTGGCGGCGTCGATTCCCCGCGGCTGGTTGCCTCCGAGACCCCCGGTGCGTAGACTGATGCCGTTGCCTTGCTGGGTCCCCGGAGGCGATCGCCATGGAGCCGAGTCGACGCAAGCCCGGGGTCCGGCCTCCGCCGCACGAGGACGATGTGTACGGCCTGGCCGAGCCGCCGCCTCCGGCAAGCCG
>DYLT01000335.1 GCA_020721945.1 Blastopirellula marina | reverse complement strand
CCGCATCGGTGCGGGCAAGATGCCCGCGCTCCGGCATTTCCCAGAATCGTGCAACCCCATTTCGGGACGGGCAGCCGGTCACGGGGCCGATCCCCCGCCTGACCACGGCGGGGAGCCATCCGCCAAGAAACGAACCGGTCCGCCACGGCGGCGGACCGGCTGCGTCGGGTTACGGCGATTCTCTCGGCCCTTACCGCAACAGGGCCAACACGTTCTGCGGGTTCTGGTTGGCGATGGCCAGCACCGCGGTGCCCGACTGCACCAGGATTTGGGCCCGGGTCAACGCCGCGCTTTCGGCCGCGAAATCGGCGTCGCGGATGGCGCTTTCGGCCGCGGTGAGGTTCTCGACCGTGTCGGTCAACGAGTTGATGTTCGTGTCCAGCGTCGTGCGCTGGAAGGCACCCAACCGGCCGCGGAGGCTGGTGACCTTGGTGATCGTCTCATCGACGATCGCGGCCGCCTTGGTCGAGTCGGTGGCCAGCGCGGCGGAGCCGCCGGAGGCCAGCTCATAGAGCTTGCCGCTGTTGCCGCCGAGCCGAGCCGTGTTGAGGCTGGTGATTCCGATGCGGGCCTGCTGGTTGCTGACCACATCGGGGCCGAGCTGGAACAGCGCGCCGCCGCCGCTGATGACGAACTCGAGCACGCCCGTGGTCCCGGCGGCCACCGTCACGCTCATGTCGAGGGTGGCCGTGTTGATCGACATCGTATTCCCACCGCCATTGGCCTGGACGCCGTTGATCTGGGCGGAGATGTCGGTGCCGTTGGCCCGCGTGGCGCTGAGCGCGCTCTTGAAGGTGCCGCCCGATCCCTCGCTGGTGACGGTGACGGCCGCCAGGGCCGTGCTGCCGTAGTCGGACGAGGTAAGGGTCATCACCCCGAGGCTCTGGCTGGCGCTGAGCCCGGTGGCGTCGCTGACGAGGTTGATGGCGGCGACCATCTGGTTGACCGACGTTCCGGCCTGGAAATTGAAGACTTCCATGCCCTTGTTGCCGGCGATCTCCATCACGGTGTCGGCGATGAGGGTATTGCCGCCGGTGCTGCCGGTATTGGCGGTGACGGTCGCCTCGGTGTTGTCGCCGAAGACCACGCCCGCACCGGTCGTCGAGTACGCGGCGCTGAAGCCTTCGACCGCGTCGATGGCGCTGGCGATCTCGGCGAGCGTCGTGGCCGCGGTGCTGTCGATGGTGATCGTCAGCTCGTTGTTGGCCGAGTCGTACGAGGCCGTGGCGTTGCTGGCGCCCAGCCCATCCTGACGCTCGATGCGGATGTTCATGTTATTGAAATCCGCGCCCGGGATGAGCGACGTGACCTTGATCGAATCGGCGCCGGTGGTCCCCGTGGCCGAGGACGTGGTCACCGTGTCGGTTCCAGTACCCGACCTCATGCGGGCGTCGAACTGGCTGACCGTGTTGATTGCGGCAACGAGTTGGTCGACGGTCGTGGTGGTGTCGTTGTACTCGACCGTAAGGGTCTTGGTGGCCGAATTGTAACTGGCCGACGCGGAGGTCTTCGAGCCGTCGAGGATGACCGTCACGCCGCTCTCGGTCGTGCCCACCGACTTGGCCTTGATGTCGATCACCGCGGTGCCACCGCTGGTGGTCAAAGTAAACGCCTTGCCGGCCGCGAAGTTCAACGTCCCGTAGGCGTTCGTGGCGGACGAGAAGCCCGAGGTCAAGTAGCCGGTGGCCAGGGTGCTGGTTAGGGCCTTTTTGTCGGCCGTTCCGCTGCCGTAGATGTTCGTGGCGCCCACGCTCGCCGCGCCGGTGAAATCGGTCTGAGTCGTGATGGCATTGGCCAGGGCCGTCAGCGTGGTCGCGTTCGTGTCGTTGATGGTCAGCACCAGGCGCTTGGTGTCGGCGTAATACACCGCGGTGGGCGAGCCGGCGGCCACCGCGGCGCTCGTCTGGACGCTGACTTCCACCCCGTTGTAAGCGGTGCCGGCCGACGGGGCCGTGATGGTCAAGTATTCCTGGTTGGTTGTCACGTTCGTTCCAGCGGTCATCGCCCCGGCGGCCGTGACGGCCGTGGCCTCGAACTCGTTGGTCGCGTTGATCGCGGCCTCCACCTCGGCCACGGTGCTCGTGCCATCGTCGAAATTGACCGTGAGGATCTTGCTCTCCGAGTCGTAGCTGGCCGACGCGGAACTCGCGGCGCCGTTGAAGACGATCGACACGCCGTCGTACTCGGGGCTGAGCGATTTGGCGCGGATGTCCATCGTGCCGCTTGTGACAGCGGTAATCGTCGACGTGGCCCGGGCGGCGAAGTTCAGCGTGGCCGTCGCGGTCGCCGAGCCGGAAGAGGAGGTGATGGTGGCCTGCGTGGCGGCCGCGGAGATTTCGACGTCGACGGTGATCTGGCCGGCGGCCCCCAGGTTGGCCTGGTCGATCTCGAGGTCGGTGATCGACGAAACCGTGTCGGCGGTGGTCACGAAGTCGAGACTGCCGTCCAACAGGCGCTTGCCCTGGAAACTGGTGGTCTGGGCGATGCGGTTGATGGCCTCCAGCGACGAGTCGATCTGAAGCTGATTGGCCGCGATCTGATCGGCGCTCATCGCGCCTTGGTTGGCGGCCTCGGTGACCAGCCCGCGGATGTCGTTCAGCAGGCTGCTGACCTGACCGATCGCGCTATCGGCGGTGGCGATCATCTGGTTGGCCCGCTCGCTGTTGGTGATCGCTCGCTGCGTGCTGACGATGTTGCTGCGGAGCGTCTCGCTGGCGATCAAGCCGGCGGGGTCGTCCTTGCCCACGTTAATGCGCAAGCCCGTGCTCAACCGGGTCAGGGCCTGCTGCAACTGGTTGTTCGTGCGGGCCAAGGTCTTCTGGGCGATCAACGAACTGACGTTGGTGTTGATACGGGTCATACTAGACCACCTCTCTCATGTAAGGGCTTCGTCCAAGCGAATCGGCACCAAGGTGGCGACCGTCTCCTTAGGATCGTTGCGGCCGGTCGCTTGCACGAGCCGAGGCCCGCGCAACGGTCACCTTTCAATGTTACCTTAGGGGGCTTATCGGACTTGGGAAGATACGCGCTTTAGGCAACTTGCGGCGTGTTGCGTATTTCGCCTTCGTCCCCCCCGTCAATCTTCTCGGCATCCTGAATGAGTTGTGAAAGAAAAACGGCCTCGGCAGCGTCCGAACCGTGCTGCCGGGGCCGTCAGGTTCGATATAACCGTCAGAGTTGAAACGGGCGCGGACCTCAGTGGTTTTCCGGGGCTCCCGTTTCGGTTGGCCGCTTGGCCCCAAGGGCGCGGGTCTCTTTGGGGTCGAGCTGACTGGCTCGAAGGTTCTCGCGCCGGATCGCTTCGAAGACCTCGCGGCGGTGCACGGGGATTTCGGTGGGGGCCTCGATTCCCAGCCGCACTTTGTCGCCGCGGATGTCGACAATCGTCACAACGATGTTGTCGCCGATGACGATGCTCTCGTCACGTTGCCTGGACAAGACCAACATCGATCGCTCCTTGTTCGCTCGTTGTCCGGCCGGCGCACCGGCCGATCGTGAGGCGGTCTGGCGGGCCGTCTCCTTCCGTGGAGCCGCTTACGCGCTTTTCCGCAGCACCGCCGCGGCCGGAATCAAGTACTGCACCGGGGCGTCGCCATTGGCGATCACCTGGCGGCCCACGCGGCGATCGGTGTCGATCACCAGCGGCCCGCGCAGATTGATCGACAATCCGCGGTCGCTCTTGCTCACCACGGCCAGCACCCAAGCCGAATCGAGCCGCCCGAGCTCGAGCGGCTCGAGTTCGCGCCGGCACACCCGAAGCTGGTAGTGCGGCACGAATCGCCGGGGACTGACCGCTGCCAGGGCGATTTCCGGCCGGCTGATGCTCTGCATCCAGACCACCGCATCGTCTTCCGGATCGGCCAAGAGCACCCACTCGCGGCAATCCGTCAAACCCGGCAATCCCTCAGGAAAGCACAGGATGTCGTCGGCTGCAAACTCGATCCGTCCGAAACGCGTGGTAAGGACTTCCATGTGGGCAGATCCGGGGCCTCCTGATACGGATCACGGTAGCGCACAGTGGGTCTATCGGCCGGGGCAATTCCGGCAGAAGAGGAAAAAACGCCGCGCCGCACCCGCGCGGCACTCGCGGTGGCGACCATTCCCGCGATCGATCCCGATTCTCGTGGCGCAAGCCGCGAAAACGGGACAATCCCCATCGCGCCAAGCTATGCGTATTCCTGATAGAGCGGGGTGACGACCACTTCCGGCACCAAGACCCGGGGAGGCAGCTTGGCGATCGCCACGACCAGCGCGGCGATGTCTTCGGGTTGAAGCATCTGGGCCATGCGTTCCGGAGGCACCGGCGTGGGACGGTGCTTGAGGATCGGCGTGGCGACTTCGCCCGGGTAAATGTTCGTGACGTGAATGCCGTGAGGCCGCTCTTCCAGGCCGACGGTGGTCCCCAGGGCGGTCATGGCGAACTTGGCCGCGCAATAGGCCGCTCCGCCCAGTTTCATCGCCCGCTTGCCCGCAATCGACGAAATGTTCACGATCAAGCCCGAACCCCGCCGTCGCATGCCCGGCAACACCGCGTGGATGCAGTGGAACGCGCCGGTGGCGTTGATGGCCATCACCTGGTCCCAGTCGGCCGGATCGAGTTCGCTCATCTGGCGCCGGGCGATGTTCACGCCGGCGGAGTTCACGAGGATATCGGGCGTTCCCCCCTGCGACTCGAACCAGGCGAACAGGTCGCGCACGGCCTGACGGTCGGCCACGTCGCACGCCCGGACCAAGGGCGGCCGGCGGAACGCGGCGGCCGCCGCGCGAAGTTTCGCCTCGTCGCGTCCGACGATCGCCACGCGGCAGCCTTCGCGGTCCAGGGCCTGCGCAATGCCTAGCCCAATCCCACTGCCCCCTCCGGTGACCAATGCCGACTGGTCGTTCAGTCCCATGAACGTGGCTCCTCGTGTCACGAAGCGTCGGAGTCGCGCGACGCCGAATCGCGGACTCTCCATTCTCGCGTCGTGCCGCGCGACCCGACAAGGGGGTCACCGGCAGGCT
>DYLT01000334.1 GCA_020721945.1 Blastopirellula marina | reverse complement strand
CGCGCCAGCACGTCGTTGTTCCGGCCCTCGTCGAGCTTGCGCGCGTCGCCCGTCGTGCCCTGGAACGTGATCCGCTGCACTTGCTGCCGAGGATTGAAGTAATAGGTCAGGGCCCCAGCCAGGTCGTCTTGCTCGGTTCCCGTGACCAGGGGAACCCGGTATCCTTGCAGCCGAAGTTCCGCCAGACCGGCCGAAACGCGAGGCCACCGCGTCAGAATCCAGCCCGTGGTGATGTCGAACCGGAATGCCTCGGCCAGCCCCAGAGGACGGGGCCCCTCGAACCGAAGCGCCGGATCGCCGACGGGGACGCGCGGGGGTTGGTCCGTGGGCGTACTCACCACCGCCGAGCCAGCGATCAGATCGGCGCTGCCGCCAGGTGACCCCGCGCCGCCGGGGGGCGCTTCGGCGAGATTCCCTGGACCCGCGGAGAGCGACAACGCGGGCCATCGGGTCGCGCCGGCTTTGGACCACCATTGGTACGCCGAAAGAACCAGCGGCGGTCCAGCAATCGCCAGAACCGGCACGATCGCCAAGACCAGCCTTCGCTGCATGGGCTTCCTCAACGCCGTAAACGGATCGGATCGCACAAGCCGACGCCCCGGCAGCACGGGCGGTACAATGGCGCAGGGCCGCCGGCGTGTCCTACCGTGGTGAATCGGCGCGGCACGGCCGCGACTTGCCCCCGAGTGTCTCTGCCGATGTTTCCCCGCAGCATCCGCAGCAACGATACCAGCGACGCAATCGCCATGGCCCTCTCGCTCGACGATTACCGCTGGCTGGTCGGCCCCGAGGGGGCCCAGTGGCTGGTGCGCGCCGCGGCCGACACCCGGTCGCTTCCCGCTCGCCTTGCTTGGCTGCGTACGTCGATCGGCGTGGAGCGGGCCGCACTCATCCTCGACCAGGTGGAATTGCGTGCCCGGGCCCGGGCGAAATTCGCCCACGCCGAACGGATGTTCTTTACGCGCGTTGGGCTCGAACAAGCCAGCGACGAGTGGGTCGCCGGGTACAAGGCCTGTCGGTTTCCCTCCCAGCAGCCCGTCGCCGACCTGGGTTGCGGTCTGGGGGGCGACCTGAGCGCGCTGGCACATCGCGGCCCAGCCCTGGGCATCGAGCGCGATGAACTCGTCGCACTTCTGGCTGTGGAAAACGTGCGCGCGGCGGGTGTAGCGCATTGCTGCTTGGAACGAGTCCCCTGGGCGGAAGGTGCCCCAGGAATCTCGCGCTTCAAGGAGCGGCCGGGGGCGACCGTCGTGGTTGCCGACGCCACGAACGCTCCGCTTGCCGAGCTGGCTGCCTGGCATATCGATCCGGACCGCCGCCCCCAAGGCCGGCGCACCACACGACTCGATCGGCACGAGCCCAACCTGCCAACGATCGAGCGGATGCGTACGGTCAACCCGCACGCGGCCATCAAACTCGCTCCGGCCTGCCGGCCGCCGGACGCCTGGCGCCACCAGGCCGAACTGGAGTGGATCAGCCGCGACCGCCAGTGCCGGCAGTTGGTGGCGTGGTTTGGCCGGCTGGCCGAGCATCCGGGCTTACGGCGGGCCACGGTTCTCGAAAGCCACGCGCCCAAAGCTTCTTCTCGGTGCAGTGTGGTCGGCGATGCCGCCGTGCAGCCTCTCGTGGCCGACCGGCTGGGCCGCTACGTGTTCGACCCCGACCCCGCCGTGGTCGCCGCGGGGCTCGTCGGCGTCGTCGCCGCGCAGCACGCCTTGTCGGCGATCGCCGCACATGCCGCGTACCTGACCGGCGATCGTCCGGCCATCGATGCGGCGCTTGCGTGTTTCGAGGTGACCGACGTGTTGCCCTTCGACCTCAAGCGTCTGAAGTCGGTGTTCCGCGCGCGGGGGATCGGCCGGTTGGAAATCAAGAAGCGCGGCGTGGCGGAGGACCCGGACTCGCTCCGGCGGCGCCTCGGCCTCCGCGGCGACCGGGCGGCCGTGCTCATCTTGGCGCGCGTCGGCCGGTCGGTGACGGCCGTCGTGGCGCGTCGCTTCAGCCCGGAAGAGAGCCCCTGAGTCGATTCGCACCATCTTGCGGGCGTGAAGCCAACAGGCACGTCGTTCGGCCCGCAAGGGGCCGAACCACCAGCCCGTCCCCGGCCGGAAATCGGTTCCAAGTAGCGTGCCCTACGGCCGGCATCCCGCGCCGCGCACATCGAGTGCCGGCAACTCGATGGAGACTGCGGGGCCCGAGGGTGCGAACTCGACCCGACCGCTCTCGTACGACGCAAGATGCGGATCGACCCGCAGCCAACCCGCGCCCGCAGGCAAGGGCGCGGTGCCGGCCTGCCGATAGTCCTCCAGGCGCACGCCCTCGACCTTGCCCACGCCGCTGAAGACGACGTTATCCTTGGCCTGGGCAATGGCGTCGGGCCGGGTGATGCGGATCGCGCCCCTGGCCACGACGACGTTCTTCTCGACTCGGTAGCCGGACGAGCGGGGGAACGTCAGCGTGGCATCGCCGTCGCAGACGAACACGTTGCCGCGAAGCGTGTTGTTGCGGGCCATGTGGTTGTGCGAGGGCCGGGCCACGCGCACGCTCAGGTTGCCCTCCACGAGGCAGTCCTCGGCCTGCTCGTCGAGGTAGTAGGCCGAGGCCCCGTATCCGCCCGTGTCGACAATATCGTGGATGTAGTTGCCTCGCAGCACGATCCGCTTGCAGAACGTGATGTAGATGCCCGCTCCGTCGTGGAGCACCTGCATGGCGCGCGCAATGCGGTTCGATTCGATGCGGTGGTCCTCGCCGCCGCAGGCGACGGCCGTGTAAGGCGTGTCGTGAACCGTGTTGTGCTCGATCCGGCAGGCGCGCCCGCCGCGCCCGTCGCCCCACACGGCGATCGCGCTGGGGTAGATCCGGCCGACGTGGTGGACGTGATTGTTGCGCACCAGGCACTGGCCGCTGAACTTCAGCCCGCAGGCGCCGGTGTCGTGCACGTGGCAACCCTCGATCGAGAGGTCCTTGACATTCGAGGCCCGCACGCCTTGTCCGGCGACGTTGGTGATCTCGAGGCCGGCGAGCGTGCAGTGCTCGGCGTGGGCGACTTCGATGGCCCCGGCGAACTTGCCCGCGCCAAACCCGCCCGCCAGCAGCGGCGTATTCGTCACCGACAGCACCAGCCCACGCACGGTGACGTCGCGCACCGGCCGGCCCGCCTGACCGCGCAGACGCACGATCGACTCGACGGTCGGGGCCAGGACCTCGACCTTGGCCATGTCCTGTCCCGGCAGCGGCCAATACACGAGCTTCCCCGCAGTCCGGTCGAGGTACCATTGCCCCGGTTCCTTCATCCCTTCGCGCACGTTCCAGACCACGTACTTCTTTACGCCGAAGGCGCCCGGCGGATGGCCGCACGGCGTCGAGAAGCGCAGGGTGTGGCGCGCCAGGTCGTTCTGCGCGACCCCGACGACCGATTCGTCCCACATGTGATAGACCGTCACCTCGGCGTTGGCCACGTCGAGCCACGGACCGAGATCCTCGGGACGGTACGCCATCGTGCGCAATTCGTCGTCGGTCGGCTTGCGCTTCCAGCCGCCGCCGGTGGTGCTCATCCAAGGCACGTTGAACTCGGTTTGGTGCGTGAAGGTGCCTTCCTTGGGCAGCCGAGCACGCCAGGCCATGCGGCCGTCGACCACCACCATGCGGAAATCCCAGGGGCGCTGCCCCGCCGGAGGCAGTGCGGCCGCCCAGAATGCCTCGCCGTCGCGGCGCCACCCGGTCACGCGTCGCCCGCCGTAAACGATGGCCTTGCCGCCCTGAGCGGCCTCGATCGAAAGGCCGGAATCGTCGGGGCCCAGGTCGATCGGCTCGTCGAGCAGGTAGGTTCCCGCAGCAAGCACGATGCGCCGAGGCCGCCCGGCCTGCGCCCAGCGCGACAACGCCACCGCGTGGGCCAGCGACGCCACGGGACCATCGCGCCCGTCGGGGGCCGCTTGCTCCAGACGCCCTGTCCATGGGTCGCGCCCGACCGGCGAAACGAAGATCGTTCCCCCGGTCGCTGGTTCCGCCGCGCCAAGTTCCGCAGTCGCGGCCATGCCGAGACACGTCACCAAGACGGCCGCAGCGCCCACGGATCGCACGAAGCCCATCACGGTCTCCTCCGGTTGCTCTCGTGCCCCATGTTTGCCGATCTACCCGGCGGCACCCTCGGAAACAAAAAGGCCGCAGGTCGTGGGATGCACGGCTGCGGCGGTCGCCCGTAGGCGGTGCCTGCGAATTTCTCTTGTTGCGGAAAAATCCGCGGGCCGAGGTTGGCTACACAGCACCACAGGTTAACACGGGGGCCATCGAGCGTCAACCAGGGACCGCGGCATTGTTCGATAGAAGGAGGGGGTCATGCCAATCATTCTGGGGATCGATGTCGGCACGAACTCGGTGGGTAGCGCGTGGATCGACACACGGCGCAAGGAGGGTAAGTTCTCAATAGCCCCGTGAAATCGGTCTTTAGTCGGAGGGCGGTTTTGGTGTTTCTTGTAGGGTATGGATGGAGCCGAGCCGATCAGGATTGCGGGCATCGAGGTGTCTGCGGAAGAGCGGACGCCTCTGGTCGATCATCGGTTGCGGGTGATCCAGGCGTTGCAGGCGGAGAACAGGCGATTGCGGGACGAGATCGACAGGCTGAAAGGGCTGCCGCGTTGGCCGAGGATCCGGCCGAGCACGTTGAATGCTCCGCATCCCGATCCGTCGCACGAGAAGAAGCGTCGCGGCAAGCGGCCCGGTTCGTCCAAACGCCAGAAGACCGACGAGCTGACGATCCATGAAACCATCCCCCTCCCTCTGGAAGGGCTGCCCGAGGGGACGCAGCAGAACGGCTACGAGGACTTTGTGGTCCAGGACTTGAAGGTCGAGGCCCATACTATCTGGCACCGGCGGCTGCGCTACCTCGTGCCGGAAGGCACCAGCCGGACGGCCCCGCTGCCGGCGCACGTCCAGGGGCATTTTGGGCCGGGGCTCCGCACGTACGTGCTGTATCGAATGTCGCTTCCTTAAGCCGAAGTCGTTTTCCGCAAGGCGTTTTTGTATTGGTTTCGTGGTGTCGTAAGGTACGGGTACGG
>DYLT01000022.1:27660-29622 GCA_020721945.1 Blastopirellula marina | reverse complement strand
GTCGAGCGATCGGGGCAGGTCGGATCCGCTGACCGGAGCATCGAACAGCACGCGATCGTCGCCGCGGATGACCAGTTGCACGTGCCCGCGCGGACGCACCCGGTCGTCGATCCCCACCGTCGCCGTAAGGCGGCGAAAGCGGTCGGGCAGGCGGTACACCAGGACCGTCTTGCTGTGGACCGATAGCCCTTTCTTGTAGGTCTTGCCCTCCAGTTCGAGCAAGCCGCCTGTCGTGCTGCGGTCCACGCGCGGGCCGTAGAACGCGGCCCGCATCGGAAGTTCCTTGCCGAGGCCGAAATATGGAGTCCACTCGACCGATTCGGGCTTGAGATCGCCGAGATAGACGATCTTGCCGCGCGAGAAGTCGATTCGAGTCACGGCGCTGGCGGGCCGGGCGAGCTTCACGCCCGACAAGGTGATCCCTTCGATCCGACCGTCGCGCAACACGACCTCGCGGCACGACCACCGCGAGCCGCTCGACTCGACCACCGAGCAGAGCGGATTGGGCACGGGGCGTCCGGCCGGATGATGGTACACGATCCCGTAGACCTTCGCCCGCCTGGCCGGCAGCGTCTCGCCGTCCAAGTCGAACTCGACCACCTCCGCGGTGACGTTCTTGGCGACCCCCTGGTAGAAATCGAGCACGTCGCCCTTGCGCGTCACGAGGATATCGGCGCGGGCCTCGGATGCGAGGACCTGCTCCCATTGGGCCGAAAGGGCCTCGGCCTGCGGCTGGAAGCGCACCCACCGGATGTCTTGGGTCGCCATCTCGCACCGCGCGGCCTCGGGGCCCAACGGCGCGACGGACGCCTTGCCGTCCTTCACGGTCAGTCCGGTGCCCACGATCAACGACCCGTCGATCAGTTCGACCCAGACCTCTGGCTGAGCGGCCGGCGCCGCGGGGATCGACGAGGGCGCCAGAAAGATGCCGGCCAGCCGGTCGATCTCGACCGCGACGCGGCCTTTCGGCGTCTGGAGCGTCACGCCCTGGGCGTCGAGCTGGACGAGGGTTCCCCGGAGGTTCTCCCCCGAAAGCGGTTCCACGTCCACGACCGGCTGAAGGACGGCAAGGACAACGACCAGTAACGCGGTGTTCATTGTGCAACGTCGAGGATCGACGGTCATGGGTACGGTTGGACCAATTGCGCGGGAATCGCGCGGTGTGCATTCACTCGCTGCCCTCAGCCGCCAGTCTGCGGAAGTACTGTTCGATCACATCGCGGTAGTGCGAGGGAAAATCGCGCCCGATCTGCTGGAGGGCCTCCTCGCGGTCGCGCGGGGGCAGGTTCCCCCAGCCGCCCTGGCTGCCGATCCGCTTGCGCTCCACCTCGCCTTTGCCTTTGCCCGCCATGATCTGGCTGTCCTGGGCCGGCCGGCTTGGCTGAAGGTTGCTTGCGCCGGCGCTTTGGGATTCCTGCTGTTGGTCCTCGAGTTGTTGGATCAGCTTATCGAGCGATTCGATCACGCCGTCCTCGATCGAGCGGACCTTCTTGCCTGCCCGGCCCAAATCGAGCCTCCGCTCGATATCCTCCATGCGACGAGCGATGTGGTCTAGCGAATCCTCCTGAAGGTCCTTGAGGTCGGCCTCCATGAGCCGCGCCAGCGCCACGTAACGATTCGGTCCCTGGTCGGCCCCGTCGAGCAGCGCGGCCAGGGCCTCCATGCCCGCGTCGCGGTTCAGAAGCCGATAATGGACCACTGCCTGGTAGAACAGCAGCGACGCGGGATCGACCACCTGCTGCGGCTGAAGCCCTTGAAGCTGCTCGGCCGCTTCGTCGTACAGGGCCTGGTGGATCAGCCAACGGGCGTACCACAGTCGCACGTTCGAGGCCACCAGCGGCGGCGTGCCGGTGGAGGTCAGCCATGGCTGGGCGGAAGGCGCGGCCGCGGCGCGCGGCGTCGCGCAAGACTCCAAGAGCCTGGCGACGTTTTCATCGGCCAGGGCGAAGGGCCGCACCAGCC
>DYLT01000022.1:0-27643 GCA_020721945.1 Blastopirellula marina | reverse complement strand
GGCTCCGCCAGCCGGAGCGGGTTGGGCGTTCCAAAGGGCGGCGGCCTTGGCTTGCACGGCGGCATCGACCTTGCGCCGCTCGAGCCAGGCCATCGCTTGAGCCCGCACGGTTTCGGGCGCGGGCGGCTGCCATGACGGGCCGCTCAGCGAGCCCGACGCTTGGCCCCGCGCCAGCTCGACGCCGACGAACAAGACCGCCGCGCCGATCGACGCCATGACACCACACCGTCCCCGGAAACGATCGCCTGGCAGGTTCCGTATCGTGTTCATGGGTTCTTTCCCATTTCCAGGTCCCGGGTGATCTTGGAGATCCGCCGTTGGCGCTCGGCGAGTCGTTTGAGGGCCTCGATCAGGTCAGGATGCTCGGCCTGCTCGCGGTCGCCCAGGAGCTTCGAGTACCGGGCGGTCCGCGTGTTGACCCGCATCTGAAGGGCCCGAATCATCTTCAGCTCGGCCAGCATGTCGACCAGCGGCGGGTCTTGCGGCTCGCCACGGGGCGGAGGCTGGCCCTTGCGCCGCTCGCGCTTCTGCATCTCGTTCTGGAGGGCCTGGATCATTTCTTCCAGCGCGGCGAGGATGTCCTCTTCGATGCTTCGGGTCGTCTCATCGACCTTGGCCGCCTTGAGCCGGTCGTCGACTTGCTGGATGTCAGCGCGCATCTGCTCGAGCGCCTCGGCAAACGCGACCGAGGTGCCGTCTTCCTTGAGCAGGTTCAGCGCGCGCTCGGCCTCCAGGCCGATCTCGGCCTCGCGCGTGCTGAGCCGGCCGGCCTCGACTTCGTGCTCGCGACCCGGAGACTTCTTCATCGCGTCCTCGAGGCGGACCGTGGCATCGTACACGGCGCGCTGCATCTGGAGCATTTTGGCGAGTCGGGCCTCGAGGGCCGCCAGCACGTGTTCGATCTCCTCCTCCCGAAGCTGCCGGAGAATCTTCTCGAGGTCGGCCTTGGCCTGCTTGAGTTCGTCGAGGGCCTTCTCCTGCGCGTCCTTGGCGCCCTCGCGCTGGGCCTTGCGCAGCTTGTCCTCGGCCTCGCGCATGCGCTGGCGCGCGGCTTCGAGACGCTGGCGCGCGGGAATGGCCTGGTCTTCTTGGGTCGGGCCGGCCCCTTCGGTTGGGTCCTTCTCGCCGCCCTTGCGCTGCCCCTTCGATGGACCTGGCGTAGGCTTGCCTTGCCCTTGCGCGGGCTTGCCCTGGCCTTGGCCGGGCTTGGCTTGGCCTACGTCGGGTTTGCCCTGGGCGTCGCCGGGCTTGCCTTGTCCTTCCCCGGGCTTGCCTCGTCCTGCGCCGGGTTTGCCTTGCTCCGCCTTGGGGGCCTCCTGGGCGCTGCTCGGGGCACCTTGGGTCTGCTTGGGTTGGGAACCGTCGGCGCCCTTGGCCGCGCCGGGTTTGCCTTCTTCGTTCTCCTTGATGGTTTGCGCCAATTCGCCCGTGCGGTGGGCCAGGCGGTTCTGCTCGTCGGCCAAC
The DNA here is from genome assembly GCA_020721945.1 of Blastopirellula marina. Lineage (GTDB taxonomy): Bacteria > Planctomycetota > Planctomycetia > Pirellulales > Thermoguttaceae > JANLFZ01. Next base: position 26,179 of record DYLT01000022.1, on the reverse strand, counting down.
CCCTTGGGCTCGCCCCCGCCGGCCGTGCGGCCCAGGATGCTTTGCTGTTGGTTGATGATCTCGCCGATCTTCTTGATGTAGTCGCGCAGGCGGGCTTGCTCGGAGCGGTTGCGCTCGGAGCGACGCTCGGTCAAGAGCAGTTGGAGAATCGCCCGAAGGTCGCCATCGAGGTCGCCCTGGCTCGCGATGGCCGGGGCGAGCTGATCTTTCTGGAGCAACTCGACGAGCCTCTCGAACTGAACTCCGATAAGCCGCTGCTTGCTTTCGTCGATGGCCTGGCGCAAGAGGGCCGCGCGCCGGGGATCGGTCATGCGGCTGACCTCCGCCATGCGCAAGAGGACCTCCTCGAGACGCCGGTAGCGGTCCGCGACCTGCTGCTGTTCGGCGGCAAGCCGGTCGGCGGCGCTGGCCTCGTGCTGGTCCGGGGCATCGAGCTTGCCGGCGGCAGGCTTCTCGGGCGTCGGCGCCCTCTTCGCCGCGGCCGGAGCCTCGGCGCCCCACGCGCGCAGGCAGACCGCCACGAGCATCGCGCCCATCCCGAGGGCGAATCGTCCCGAGCCGTTGCGTGTCACGGCGACTCCTCCGTCAGGTCCCGCGCCTTCTGCTTGTGCCGCTGTTTGGTCAACTCGTGGAGCTTCTCCTGCGCCGCGATGATGCCCCGCAGCAATTCGACCGCCTCGTTGAAGTCCTCCAGCTCGAGCATCCGGCCGAGCACCTCGCGCATGGCCTTGAGGATCCCGTCGATCTGGGCGATGGCGCGCTGGCGGGCCGGCAGGCCGGTCTCGGGGTTGCCGAGCACGGCTTGAAGGTCGTCCAGGCGCCGCTCCAACTCGGGGAACATCTCGTTACCGATCCGCCGCAGCGGCGCGGCGATACCCCCGTCGAGCCGGTCTTTCAGCTCTTGGGTGTCCATGCGGTTGTTGATCAGTTCGGCGCGGATGTCGTCGAACGAGCGGGCGATGCCGAGCACCTCGCCGGTGTCCTTGCGGCCGTTCTGCACGGCCGATTGCACCCGAAACGCCGCTTGCGCCAGAAGCTGCTGGCGCAGGTCGGCGGGCGGGTCGGCCTGGTCGCCGGGCTCGGCGGCGGCGCGCGGGGGTTTGGCCCCGCCCGGCGCCTCGCCGAACTCGACCCGCCCGAGCAGGTCGCGCGTGGCCTCGACGTCCTGGATCACCGTTTCGAACCGCTGGCGAAGGACCAACTCGCGGGTTTGGAGCATCGTGCGCAACTGGTCGGGCGTCACCACGGCCAGGGCCCAGCGCTCGCTCTGACCCGTGTTCGGCTGGGCGCCGAGGTTGTAGAAATCGTCGGCCTTGACGCAGAACTGGAACGTCTGCCCCGGCTTGAGTCCCAGCGGGCGCACGTCGAAGGCGTCGTGGATGTCGCGCTGGGCGGCGGGCTTGCCGGGCGAAACGATCATGCGCCGCGCCGGCCTTCCGCCATCGACCTCGTACTCGTACCACGTGCCGGCAATGCCGTAGTCGTCGCTGATGCGCCCCACCGTGGGAAGCGACGCCTCGGGCGTGATGGCCGTGCCGATGCCTTCCAGACGGACCGCCAACTCCGGCGGTTTGTCCTCGGTGACCGCGATGGCCAGGCGCACCGGCTCGCGGCTCTTGATTCCGTCGGCGTCGTGGAGCGTCCATAAGAGCGTGGTGTTCTTTTCCAGCGCGGGCAAGCCGTATTGGAACGCCGAGGGATCGGCCGGGTCGGGATCGAGCGGGATCGGCGCGCGGACCGGCTCGTCGGGGTCCGGCTCGACCGCCACACGCACCAGGGGCTTGTTGGCCTTGGCGCGAACCCGCACCTTCGTGCCTTGCGGAACTTGCACCAGCCCGGAAGCCAGCACCGTGCGCGGCTCGCGCGCCATGTAGGCCGGGAACTCCAGATCGAGCAACATCTCGACGATTGCCGGGTTCTCGACCACCTCGATGCGCAGGTTGCGCACCACGTCGTCCCCACCGAACACGTCGAACGTGACGGGCGACAGCACGCCGCGGAACCGATACGAGAACTCCTGGTACGGGTCGCGCCCGGGGTCGGCCACGCCGCGCCGGTCCATCGACTTGCGGTCGCGCTGGCCCGCCGCGGTCCGGTAGCGGATTTCGACCAGGTCGGGCACTTCCTTGGCCGTGCTGGCCAAGGCGACAACCTCGAGGTCCGCTCCCCGGGCGACCTTGCAAGCGCCGTTCTCGAAGCCCTGCACGACCAGTTCGGTGCGCCGCGGCCATCGCTCGCCCGACAACAGCAACATCCGGCGTGCCCAGACGCCCAGGGCGTCGCGCGCGACCAGCGAGTACCCCCCCATCGACCCCAGCACCAGGGCCGCCACCCCGAGCGTCACTCGCAAGGGGCGCCGGTTGAACACCCGGCGCAGGTCGACGCGATCCAGCGACCGGAGGGCCTCGGTGCACGTTCGGGCAAGCATCTCGGGATGGACCTCGTCGGCAGCGGGCCGGCGGCCTCCGAGTTCAACGACCGTCAGCAGGGCGTCTTGAAACTCTGGGAAATAGCGTTCGACGAGCAAAGCCATGCTCGAGTCGCGCAAGGGGACCGTGATCCGCAGGACGATCCAACGGACCACCACGGCGGCGAACCCCAAGCCGGCCAGCCCCAACAACGCCACCCGCACCGCGGCAGGCGGCTCCAGCACGCGATCTACGGCCAGACTGACCCAAAACGCCAGTCCCACCCAGACGGCAGCCACCGCGACGCCCTCGGCCCAGACGTAGCGGCGGATGCGGCGGCGCAACGCGTCGAGCAGGGCGGCGATGTCGGGTGCCAGAGGCGGAGGATTGCCGGTCACGGATGTCACGCGAGTTTCGCGAGTCTCCGAAGAAGCCATTCCATACACAGGACACCGCACAAGGCGAACATCATCCAGCGTCGCCACGTCGCTTCCCAAAGTTCGTTGCGGGCATCGGTGAGGATACTCGTCTTGGTGCAATCTCGAAGTTGACTCGCCAAGGACTCCGACGAATCGGCGGCGACCGCGGTTTCGATCTGAGGGTAGTATCGCGCGCCGGTAGCCTGGGCGATTCGTGTCAAGAGCGGGTCGTTCCGTTGGGGGGTCTCTCGCTCCAGGTCGGGCAACCGAACCTGGAGCCGGCGCGTCAAACGCTCATTGTCGCTGTCGGGCACCAGGAGTTCCAGCCGGTAGGCCCCCTCTTGGAGGAGCGTCACCTGCCCCGCATACATGCCGGCTCGGCTGGCGTCGGGCCGAAGCGTGATGGTTTGCACCTTGCCGTCGGGCTGAACGACCTCGGCGGGCACGGAGGGCACCGTCAGCGGTTGGAGTTGGGCGCCGGTCAACTGGGCGCGGATCTCGGCGGTGGCCCCGAGCACGTAGCGGTCCTTGTCGACCAGCAACGACCCGCGGCTCGACTGCCGGAGCAAGCGGCCTTGCGAGACGTGGCGGACGAGCCGCGTGTAGAACTGGTCGAAGTACGCGTCGTCGTGGCGGCGCAGGCGCCACATCTCGCCGCTACCCATGTAGAACACGCGGCCCGATCCGTAGAACTGCCCGGCAAAGTATACCGGGGCTTGGTCGCCCTGGGCCGCGCGGGGGTCGGAGAAGTGGGCATACACGGTGGCGCCGGCCTTGGGTCCGCGAACCGGCTGGTAGCCGTAGACGCCGGAAAAGGCTGCCCAGGCGCGGTCGTTTTCCGCCGCGGTGTCGGCCAGCCACAGGAACTCGGCCTCGCGCCCTTCGCGGGTGAACTGAAGCGGCCAGGGTTCCTTGGCCACGTAGGTGTTCCGCTCGAGCACGGTGAAGTTGCGTGGGAAATCGACGGGATACAGGGCGCGGATCTTGGCCATCTCCGAATCCTGGATCCAGCCGCCCAAGGCCTGCCCCGAATGCACTGGCCCGGCAACAAGAATCAACCCACCGCCTTGCTCCGCAACCCAGGTTTCCAAGAGATCGACCTGGGCGGGGCTCAGCCCGCGCGTACGGGCTCCCGGCGGCGTATGCCACTGCGGATCGAAGGCGACCACGCAGTCGTAGGCGAACAGTTCCTCCCGGGTCTTGGGGAATTCGTCCAGGATGCGGTCGGCCTCCTGCGAGATGTTGCCCTCGGCCGTCTGGAGCACGACGTCGACCGTGGCCGAAGGGTCGCGATGGAGCAGGGTCCGGACGAACTGGTACTCGCGCGACGGCCCGCCAGCGAAGAGCAGGACCTTCGTCTTGCGGTCGACGATGTCGATGTCGGCTTCGCCGCGGTCATCGTCGGGGTTGTGGTCGCCCGGCGGGGCGAGCACGCGAACCGAGAGTTGACGCCGTCCGGTCTCGGTGGGGGTGACCTGGAACTTCACGGGCACGACGTCGCCGTCGCGAGCGAGGATCACCTGCCGGCTCTCGGCGAGCTGCTCGCCCTCTCTGCCCGGCGTCGCCAGAACCAACTGGACCGTCACGGCCTGGCCGGCTAGCCCCTGGGCCTGAATCAGGGCTGTCACCGAGTAAGGGTCGCCCGGCTGCGCCCGCTCGGGGGCCTCGACCTCGTACACGCGCACATTCACGGGGCGATCGGGAGAGCCCAAGCCGACCGTGTAGATGGGGACTTGGGCCTCACGGGCCAGTTCGACTGCGGTTTCGGGAGGCGGCCCGGCGTTCTGGCCGCCGTCGGAGAAGACCACAATACCCGACAGCGGGGCGTTCCGCTGGTCCGATATCACCTGGCGCAGGGCCTGACCGAGCCGGGTCTCGCGCCCGGTCGGCTTGAAATGGGTTTCCCAATCGATGTCGTCGTTCGGCCCCTGGCGAGCCGGGTTGGCGTCTTCGCCCGGCTGTTTGTCGAGCGAAGCGATGGGCACCAACGACTCGTCGAAGCGGAACACGAACACGTCGTGCGTCTTGCGCAACTGCCGGACGAAGCCGTGCTCGTTGAGCGCTTCGGCCGCCTGCTGCGCGCGGTTGCCGCGGCGCGCGCTGGGGGTCGAGGCCCGATCCGTCAACCCCATGCTCAGACTGCTATCGACCAGCACGACCGCCCGGGACGGGTGAACCACCTCGCGCTGGGTGCGCCACTGCGGCTGAAGGAAGAGCACCAACAAACCCAAGAGGGCGGTGACACGCAGGGCAACGAGCACCGTGGCCGAAAGGGGATGGAGTTCCCTGACGTCGCGGACGTAGACGAGCACCACCCAGAGCAAGATGCCAACCGTCGCGGTGAAAACCAGCGTCCACGCGGCGGCCGGTGTCATCCATTCGGACAGCGCGTGAATCCGTCCCCATTCGAACCGGGTATGGACCGAGCCTTCGGCGGCGAGGAGACAAGGCCAGGACATCAGCGCACGCCTCCCGGGACCAGGCCCCCGCGGAGCCGGGGCGGATGGTAGCTGGCCGACCAGGCCAGCAGTTGCTCGGCCAACAGCAGGCCGAGCAAGAGGTACCCCAGCATGTCGGCCAAATGATACCCGGCCTGCTCTTGGCGGTTGATCTGGAACGAGCCGGCCTGATGGTACTCGAATTGGATTCCGTCAAGGCGTGCGAAGAGGTCCTCGCCGCGCAGCGTTCGAAGATCGCCCTCGGCGGCCTCAACGTTGACCGCGAAGCACCGGGTCTCCTCCTCTCCGTCCTTGCGCGCCAGGCGCGCCTGGTAGAAACCACTCGCGTCGGTGTCGGCCAGCGAAGCGACCAGGCGGCCATCGGGGCCCGCGATGGCGTCGACGGTGGCCAAGGGGGCCGAGTCGTCCTCGGGGGTGTCGAAGTGGACCTGGGGCTCGTACTGGGAGCTGTCGAGTGTCAACTCCAGCGGCGAGCCCACCAGACGGGTCGCGTCGGACCTCTGGGGCGACGCCAGGAACGCCTGAAGCTCTAAGAGCACGACGGGAAAGCTCGGGTTGTCGCGGGCCCAGTTGTTCCACACCGGGGCGGCGGTCGTCAGGAAGGCCACGATCCGGCCCTGCCCAAATCGCTTCTCCACCGCCAAGGGAGCCCCGTTGCGCAGCCGGGCGATGACCTCCACGGCGGGATCGGACTCGGGCTTCCAGGCCGGGGCCGTGCCGTAATACTTCGACACGATGACCATGGGCAAGAAGGTGTTCCGTTGGCCGGCAAAGAACTCGAAGATGGGGTGTTTCGTGACTTCCAGATCCGGGGCCTTCTGGAGGTAGTCGGGCAGCAACTCCGCGGGATAGCCCAACGGCACGGGGAATGGCCCCTGGCCCTCGCGGTAGAGGAACTGGTTGACGAAATCGGCCCGCGTGCGCTCGCCCACGAAAAACGCCACGCCGCCACCTGCCGCCAGATACCGTTCCAAGGCGGCAATGGCCGATTTCTCCAAGTGGTCGACGTTGAACAGGTACACCGCCCGGAACGGCTCGAGGGGATTAGACACCAGAAAGCGGGGCGACTCGATTCGCGGGCCGAGTCCCGTCGTCACCTGCCCGCCTACGGCAAAGACCGCCGAAACGTATTTCGCATCGATCGCCCTGGGGTCGCCATCGATCAAGAGCACGGGAACGGCGCTGGGAAAATCGACCACCGCGTAGCGCGTGTTGTCGGCGGCCACCGCATCGGCCTCCAAGCGTACGGCGATCCGATGGGGGCCCGGCGTGGGAAAGCGCACTTGGAAACGCTCCTTGACCGATCGGCCTGGCGGGATCTCGGTCACCTTGATCGCGGGCTGCGCCTGGCCGTCGGTCTCGACGAGCACGGGAACCTCGCGGACCGTCCCCGGCCCGAAATTGTGCACCGTCACCTCCATGGGCAGCGGCACGCCGGCAGCGCGGGTGCCCGAACCGGGCGCAAGCTGCTCGATCGCCAGGTTGGGGCGCATCGCCTCGACACAGTGGATGAAATCCAGTCGGGCCCCCGCTCGGCGCAGATCGGCCAGGTGCTGGGTCACGTCGCCGGGTTCGTCCCATTGCCTGGCGCGGAAATCGGAGACGAGGTAGACGTTCTGGGCAGCACGGCCTTCCTTGCCGAGGAGTTGGCCGATCGCCCGAAGCGCGGCCAGCGGCCCCGCATCGGACTGCGACACGTGCATGGCCGCCAGTTTGTTGCCCAGGTCGGTGAGGAATTCCGAGTCGACCCGCCGCTGGAGCAAGTCGGGTTGCGTGCCGCGCACCCCGCGGTCGGCCTGCGAGAAGCGGAGCAGCGTGAACGTCTGTTCGCCCTCGAAACCAATATCCTCGCCGATCCGCTGGACGACCTGCCTGGCCTGATCGAAGGCGCTGGTGTTTCCCCAGCGGTCCGACATCGAGAAGCTGTCGTCCAAGAGGACGATGTGGTGCATCGCGCCCCCGCCGAGCAGACGGCCCCACCCACGGGTGACCACAGGCTGGGCGAGGAGAAGCACCACCCCGGCGATGGCCGCCATGCGCATCAAGAGCAACAAAAGCTGTTTCAAGAGCACCCACGTGCGGTTCTTCTTCTGGCTGGCCAGCAAGAACTCCATCGCCGCCCAGCGCACGCGCCGGTGCCGCATCATGTTGATCAAATGGATCCACACGGGCAGCCCGACCAGGGGCAGGCCGAGCCAGACCAGGGTGCTGAACTGGAAGGACAACATCGACAACGCAAGGCTCTCAGGCGTCGGACATGAACAAGCACCGACGGGACGTCATCGTCGGCGCACGGATCTCCGGTTGTTGAGGTACGCGACCAAGGCGGCATCCATGGGTTGGCTGGTGCGGATGAGCGCGTAGTCGGCCTGGTGCGCGGTGCATCCACGACGGACCTCTTCGAGAAACGCACCGAGCGCCTGGAGGTACCCCTGCCGAAGGGCCCGGGGATTGCAAGCCAACTGTTCGGGCCGTTCGAGTCCCTCGAAGCGCGTCGGACCGCTGAAGGGGAAATCCAACTCGTCGTCGTCCATCACCTGGAACACCAACAGGTCGTGCCCCCGGCTGTTGAGCAGCTTCAGCCCTCGGAACAACCCCTGGCGATCGACCAAGAGGTCCGAGATCAGCACGACCATGCCGCGGTGCGGATAGGACTCGGCGACGTGGCGGATGATCGGGTACAGGTCGGTCTTGTTCGTGGGCTGGCTGACCTCGAGCGCCTGGAGGATCGAATCGAGGTGGTTGCGCCGGGTGCGGTGGGGCACGGCCATGCGGACCGTCTCGTCGAAGGCCACGCACCCGATCGCGTCCTGCTGCCGGAGCACCAGGTAGGCGAGGCAGGCAGCGATCGTCGCGGCGTACTCGTACTTCGTCATGCCCCGCGACCCGTACTGCATGCTCCCCGAGACGTCGACCAGCAGGGTGCAGCGGAGGTTCGTGTCTTCCTCGAACTGCTTCACGTAGAAGCGGTCCTGTTTGGCCCAGACCTTCCAATCGACGTACCGCAGATCGTCGCCCCAGGTGTACTGCCGGTGCTGCACGAACTCGACCGACTGCCCGAAGTAGGGGCTGCGGTGCATGCCGGCCAGAAAGCCCTCGACGACGTGCCGGGCGCGGAGATCGAGCCGCGCGATCCGCCGGATGGCCTCAGGATGCAAAAATCTTTTGGAATCGGGCATCGCGGGTCAGCTCGTCTTCCTTGGTGGGGGTGATGGCCAGAATCCGATCGACGACCTCGTCGGCCGTCACCCCTTCGCTCTCGGCCGTGAAGCTCAAGACTAGCCGGTGGCGCAGCACGGGCTTGGCCAGCACCTGAAGGTCCTCGCACGTCACGTGAGTGCGCCCGTGCAGCAAGGCCCGGGCCTTGGCTCCCAGGATCAGGTACTGCACTGCGCGGGGCCCCGCGCCCCAACTCAACTGGCTTTCGACGAAGTCGGGCGCGCCCGCCTCGCCGACCCGCGTCTGGCGGACCAGCGACAGACTGTAGCGGATCAGGTGATCGGAAACCGGAACGCCGCGCACCAGGCGCTGAAGCTCGAGGATGTCTTCCGCATCGAGGACCGGCTGCACCTGGTCGGTCGCCAGGGCCGTGGTGCGGCGGGCGATTTCGAATTCCTCCTGGAAGCTCGGGTACTTGACGAAGACCTTGAACATGAATCGGTCTTGCTGGGCCTCGGGGAGCGGGTAGGTGCCCTCCTGCTCGATCGGGTTCTGGGTGGCCAGCACGAAGAACGGATCCGCCAGCTTGTGCCGCACCCGGCCCACGGTCACCTGCCGCTCTTGCATTGCCTCCAGCAGTGCGGCCTGGGTCTTCGGCGGCGTCCGGTTGATCTCGTCGGCCAGGACCACGTTCGAGAACAAGGGGCCTGGCAGAAACCGGTACCCGCGCGTGCCCGTGGCACGATCCTCCTCGATGATTTCGGTGCCGGTAATGTCGGCGGGCATGAGGTCCGGCGTGAACTGGATGCGGCTGAACGACAGGTTCAACGTCCGGCTGAGCGTGCTGATCATCAGCGTCTTGGCCAGCCCGGGAACGCCCTCCAAGAGGCAGTGCCCCCGGCTGAAGAGCGAGATCAACAGCTCCTCGATCACCTGATGCTGGCCCACGATGACATGGGACAATTGATCGAGGATTCTTTCCCGGGCGGCGCCGAGTTTATCGAGGGCGGCGGATTCGTGGGAGGTAGACCCGTCGTGCTGCGGCATGAGAGATTCCTTGGAAGGATCGATACGGCAATCGTTGCGGGGACGGCCCTAACGCTGGTAGATCGGCAGCGCGGCGTTTTCCAACTGGAGGATGGTGAGGTTGATCGCGGTCGTGTACACCGGGCCGATGTATCCCTGGCTCCACGAGCCGTCGGGCGCCTGTTCCGACAAAATGCGCGCGAAGATCTTGTTGCGGTATTCCTCCCAGGTCTTTCCGCCCTCGCGGTAACAGACCTGGGCATAGTAGTAATGGGCGTAATGCCAGTGGCCGAAGCCCTCGTTGGCGATATTGCCGAGGTTCTTGGCGCAATAGTCCTTCATCTTGGGGACGTACTGGCTGTCGTACTCGCCCGCGTTGTACAGGCAGGCGATGGCCGCGGCGCTGATCGCGGGCCGGCCGCCGCCGCCTTTCGAATTGTACTGCACGCCTCCGTCGGGGAGCGTACATTGGTGGATGTAGCGGATCGCCTTGTCGATGATCTCCTTGGGGACGGCCATGCCCGCGTTGCGGCAGCCGCGAAGCCCTTGGACCTGGGTGATCGTGGTCGATCCCTCGTCGAACCCGGCCCCGTCCTTGGCGCTGACGTAGCCCCAGCCGCCCGCCTCGGTCTGGGCCTGGCCGCAGAACACCACGGCCCGGCTCAGCACGTCGATCAACTGCTCGCGGCGATCGGCATCCTCTTCCTCTCCCAGAATCTGGGACAGAAACAGCATGGCGAATCCGTGGCCATAGGTGTACCGGTCGTCGTTGTTCGGATCGCCGATCAAGCCGTTCGGGCGGCTGCGGTCGAGCAGGTAGTCGGTAGCCAGGCGGATGTTGGGGGCGTATTTTCCCTGGGTGGTCGTCGAACCCTCGGCCAACAGGGCCACGCCCGCCATGGCCGTCATGGCCGTGGGATACCGGTTGCCGTTGGCACTCCAGTGACCGCGGCGCGATTGATGACTGGCCAACCAGTCGAGGCCGCGTTGCACGGCCCGTTGAACGTCGGGGTCTTTGGGCCGACCCGCCCCCCACGCCGCCGGAGCGATCGTGATGGCCAAGGCGGCCGACGCCAGTAGAGGGATGGATATACCCATCCGTGGGGGTCGCGCCTCGTTTCGCCGTTCCACTTGAGGAACCTCCCTGACTCCATCGTTTCAGCCCGCTCTCTCCATTATGGTGCCCAGTTCGCTTCAGGGAAACTTTTCGGGCTAGATTCGGGGGCTACGGACCGGGGATCAGTGCCTTCCAGAGGGCCCTGATGGGGGTGGTTTTTGCCGGGGGTGGTTCTGGTTCGATCGGTTGATCCGTAAATGTCAACCTGACCACCTCCCGCTGAAGGTGGATATCGATCGTCTTCTTTTCGGGGTCGCCGATCAGCCGGAGGTTCGTACTGCCGTCGGCGCTCTGGGGCGGTCGGATTACCCGACCGGTTCGCTTGTCCACAGCGACCCAAGCCACGCGTTGTTGACCCAAGGCGGTGGTTCTTCGCTCGTTGGTCCCACAAGCGAAGAGCAAGGCGGGGAGCCGCACGGGCTGGTGGGTCAAGAGGAACTGGTCTTCCACGACCGCCGGCTCGTTCCAGAGCTTCGTGCCTTGGTGGTCGAAGCCGTAGATGCGGGCGCGGGTGATCTGCGCGCCGGGCACGCCGTGGATCCCGTAGATCTGGGGCGGCGTGCTGCCCGTCCGGTCCAACCCGTTGGCAATCAGCAAGTAGCCATGCGGCGACTCGAAGAGATAGATGTCGGCAAGGGCTCGCTCGGGGGCGATCTTGGCATCGACCAGGACGTTTCCATCGGCCAGACGCACCAGCACGAACCGGCCAGCCGGATCGAGAATGCCCGCGGCCTGGTGCTCCAAAAGGGCGAACTTGGCGTCGGCCGGGAACTTGCGAGGAGGCCAGATCGGTTTGGAGGTCCACGCGTCGACAACCGACAGTTCGGCATGTTCGCCGCCTGAGGACTCGGCCTCGTTGTTCCAGACGACCAGAAGTCGCCCGATCGCGGTTTGATGGCCCGGCGGAATGGGTCGCGTGCCCAGCACCGTGCCGTCGCCGGCCCGGAGAACCGTCGCGACGCGCTCGTCCAGTGGAAGGACGAACAGGTACTGCTCGTCGCCGAAGACGGTGCTTTCCGGCCGGATGTCCTCACGGATCCAGAGGGTTTGTCCTGTGGCGGGGTCCACCCCGTGCAATTCATGAAATCGCTGGTAGCATACGAGTTGTTCGCTCAAGGCGAAAGGCCCGGAGAACGATGGGCCGCTCGGCGATGCCAAGAACGGCTGAAGCGCCCGGCGGTTCGCCACGCCCGCGACGCGCATGGGCAGCCGCATCGGCTGATCCAGGTCGACGCTCCACAGCGGTGCCGGGACACCTCCACCGGCGGTCGGGAACGTGTCCACCGCGACCATCCCCGAGCCAATCGACAGCAACAGCAAATGGTCCTGGAACCCCGCCCGCGCCGACCCCGCGTGGATCGAGAACCGCGCCTGGCGCATCAGGTCGCCCGCGGGCATTTGCCAGAGCTGGCTCCCCCACCCGTTGCGGGCCACGAGACTTTGCGTGCTCTGCTGCAACTCGAGAGTCATCTCGCCGTGGTAGGGGCGCCCCTCGGGCGTCGCAACCACCGCGGTCGTAAACGCGGGCGGGAGGGGGGTTTTGGGACGCTCCTTGGCAAGGGCGACTTTTCCCACGGGCCAGGGCTCGTCCGGTTCCAGCAGTTTTCGGACGGGGTCGCCGGCCGGCAGCGCGTCGACCAGTTGACGCCCCGTCCTGCCCTCCAGACACACCGCGTCGCCGAAGTCGCGGGCAAGCCGGGCGTACGCTCGGGCCGCATGCTCGGGCAGGTTCGCCTCGCGGAGCATCGTGGCCAGCCGAGCTGCTGCCCGGGCCACCTGCGCGCGGTCCGACGATCGCTCCAGTCGGCGCAAGAGCAATTCGGCCCGAAGGTATCGCCCCGCCTGGCGGTGCTTCTCGGCCAGCGACCATCGGGCCTGGTCGGCCACGGGCAGGCCGCCGAAGTAGTCGAGGAACCGGGGAATCGCCTCCGGGTCGGCGGACTTCGTCGCCGCTTCGAACTCGATTCGAGCGAGGCGGTCGATCTCCGACTGGACGTCCGGCGGAGCGGCCTGGCGGAGCGCCGCCAGTTGCATCTGGATCCAGCGGTCACCGCGCACCTGATGCACCTTGTCGAGCCGCTCCATCGCGCGCTGGCGCCGGTCGAGCGCGATCAGACGCCGCAAGGGATCAAGCGCAAGCCGGTACTCGCCCGCCGCGACCAATCCCTCGGCGATCACGCGCAGGTACGCCTTCTGGTGCTGGGGCTCGTCCAGAAGCGTCTCGATCTCGGCAAGCTGGGCGCGGTAGGTGGCGAAATTCGTGCGCAACCCGTCGAGATAGGCCTCCCGAAGCAGCGCGCGATGGTGGGGTCCGCTACCCAGTTCGTATGCCCGACGCAGCGCGGCGATCGCTTCGTCGAGCTTGCCTTCGTCCCATAGGATCTCTCCACGCTGGGCCAGCGCCTCGGGATCGTCGGGGTGGTCCGCCAGGCGGCCCTCCACCGCCTTGCGCAGCGTTTCGAGCTGATAGAACAGCTCCACGGCGTTGGCTCCCTGAGAGACGATCCGGCCGCGGCAGCACACGAGGTTCCCGGGCACGACCCCGCGACGCGACCGGTACGTGCGCGCCGCCGTGCCCGATTTCACGTCGATGGCAAGCACCTCGCCGCCGCTGAGCGGGACATGATAGAGGCCCTCGCTGAGGAAACCGGTGCCGCTGGGCATACTGCCGCTTGGGAACTCGACGATTCGCCCGTCCCACGCAGGTTCCGGGACCGCGTCCCCCTCGCCGTGGTTCGGGCTGTGCCGAGCTGCCCCGAGCGCGAACGCGCGAACTCCGCGACGGCCCACCACGACCACGTTCCCGTCGTAGATGCAGGCCACGTAGAGGCTGTCCTCGCGGGGCGCCTTCCAGAGGAGCTTGCCGGAAACGAGGTCCAGGCAGAACATGAAATCCCCGTCGACCGGCGTCACGATCGCTTTTCCTTCGGCCAACGTGACGCTCGAGTCGGTCCAGCGCGCCGCGGGCTCGGGTTCCAGGCCGACGGATCGAGCCCCGAAGAACAGCCCCTGGCGGACCTCGGGGTTCTTTTCGTCGTCGTAGGCATACCCCCAACGCAGGGAGCGCGTCGCCAGATCGAGCGCCACGATCGACCGGTTCGAGGTAGGGCATACCAGGACGCCGTCGGCGTACGAGCAAGACACGCCCGACATGCGACGCAGCGGGTCGAAAAGGACATCGCGGTCTTGATCCACCACGGCCAGTTGCTGTGTCCACTGAAGCGCCCCCGTTCTCCCCTCGAGGACCAACAAACGGATCTCGCCCTTCGCCTCGGCCAGCACGTAGAGCTGTCCTGTCAGGGGTAGCGGCGGCCCGAGGAAGAAGGTGCCCGCAAGCGGCAACCCCGGCTCTTCGGGCGATCCGCCGACGTGCCAAACCAGTTTTCCCGTGCGAATGTCGTACGCGGCCAGTCGGTTGAAGGCGCGCGGGTCGGGCCGGGTTTCGCGCGGGTTGAACGCGAAGTTCTGCGACGGCGACGGGCTCAGGTCCAGCGACAGGTCCTCGACCGCGAAAACCCTCTCGCCGTCGCTGCTGAGCGTGCCGTAGGTCGCATCACCCCAGAGCCGGTAGCGGAGACCGAACCGCAGGTCGGGTGGTTGAGGCTGAAAGAAGGGCGATTCGACCGGCGAGTCGTTAGACGACTCGAAGGGATCGTCCGTGGGCACTTCCCAAAGGAGTTTCCCCGTCACGAAGTCGACCGCCACCAGGTTCCGCACCGTGCGCGCCAGGACGGTGTCGCCGACGACCAAGGGGTGCAGCGCGGGCAGGGCCCACTCGTCGCCTTGGCGGTACGACCGGGAAATCTGGGTGACCAGGTCGTCGACGTGGGGATGCTCGGTCGTGGGCACGCGCCAGGCCACGCTCAAGAGAGGCCCGCCTCCCGAAGCCGATGCGTTGCGCGCGGCGTTGCCGCGGAACATGCCCCAAGACGAGGCCTCGGCCGACCCGGCGTCTACCCCGGGATTCGAGCCGATCAGACGCGCCAGGTCGCCCGCCAGCGCGGTCTCGGCGCCGGCGATTTGCAGGTGGGTCTTCGAGTACTTCTGCCGGACCGCGTCGAGGGTCGCCCTGGCGAGGTCGGGCATCCCCGCGCGGAGCCAGCAGGCCGCCATCGCCAGCGACAGGCCCGGCTCGAACTGCTCCGCCGCTTCGGGCGCCTCGCGCAAGCGCTTGAGCGTCAGGGCGCCGGCCAGAGGGCTTCCCCGATCCAGATGATCAAGCCCCAAGAGCAAGGTCGCCTCGTAGCCCGCCTGCGTGTGGAAGTAACGCCGCGAGACGTCGGCCAGTCCGCTCGGATCGCCCGCCGCTGCCGCGTCGTGCAGCATCTGGCGCGCGCAGGCGCCGTAGCGCAACTCGTAGAGTTCCCTTCCCTGTCGAGGCATCTGGCCCAGCAAGCGCTGGGCCTCGGCCTTCAACCCGACATTGGCCTCGGACTTCCGGTCCAACAGAAAGTAGTCCTCGCCCGCGTCGAGAATCGTGTCGAGCAAGCCCACCGCTTCGGCGTACCGACGTTGCGCGACGAGTTGCCGGGCGAGCTGGAGGTTCTGAATCAACTCGCGGCTGGGACGGACGAACACGCCGCGCCCTCGGTCGGCCGGCGCCTCCGCATTTTGGGGCGCCGGGGCACCGGCAGGCGGCGGCGCGGCCTGCGCCCCCAACACGACACCGTTCCATGCCGCCGCCAGCGCGCCAAGCGCCACGATCACGACGGGACCCCATTTCCTTGGAGTCATGGCAGTCTCTCCGATCCACGGTCACAGGACCAACCGCCAGCGGTTGCGTCTTTTCCAGTTTACCCCATTCGATGCCATTTGCGAAGCGCGATGCCGCCATAACCCCTTGCAACAGAAAAAATTAGGCTCTCTCTTGCCGGAGGGATCTTCTCGCGGGCGTCACCGCGAAGATGGGGACGCTCCCAGTGAACCGTTCCAGGGCCGCTTGTGAATCGGGACGATCCCGCAGTGGGGTGGTATGTCCTGCCCTGGGACCTCGCCCATGTGGGTTTTCGAGGGCGATTTTTCGGTTCGGGAGCCGTTTTGCCGATTTTTTCGGGGTTTTCTTGGTCTGCCCGGTTGCATTTTCCGGAAAACCGTATTAAATCATCGCCGTCCCTTTCGTGCGGACGGACGTTCTGTGTGCATCAGCAACCTCGGAAAGAAGGAACTGTCGATGGCCAAAGCAGCTCCCAAGAAGACGGCCAAGCCGCTGAGCAAGGCGCAGGTCATGGCGAACATCGCCCAGATCGCCGAAGTGAACAAGAAAGAGGTGGCCAAGGTCTTGGCGGCCATGTCCGAGGAGATCAAGAAGAACCTCGGCGCCAAGGGACCGGGCGTGTTCGTCATCCCCGGCTTGGTCAAGATCGAGAAGAAGAAGGTCCCTGCCCGGCCCGCTCAGAAGGGTGTGCTCAACCGCTTGACCGGCAAGATCGAGGATCGGCCTGCCAAGCCAGCCTCGGTGAAGGTGAAGGTCCGCGCCCTGAAAGCGCTGAAGGACATGGTCCCGAGGCCGTAGTCGGGCTCGAATCGATCGAGTCCGGCCCAGGCGTTGCGCGACAGGAAGCACCGGATTGGGCGAAGCCCGGGCGGTTTGTCCACGCCCGGCAATGCAGGCCAGACGCCCGCGCTTCGGTATCCAAGTCCGGTAAGTTCCTGTCGCGCGACGCCCATGGTTCCGGCCGTGTTGGCCTATTCGACCGTCGCGCGTCGGGCGGGGTCGGTAGACCGCGCCATGTCGCTGCGATCCAAGGCTGACGGCTTGGCCCGCGCTACGCGCTCGACTTCGGTTGGGCCAACGTTCGGTCCGGCAGAAGTGCCTCGATCATATGCGCCAGCAGCTCCAGCGGAAGGCCGACGACGTTCGATTCGCTCCCTTCCACGACGTGGACCCAGCCTAAGCGGTCCTGGTAGCCGAATGCGCCGGCCTTGCCGCGCCAAGCGCCGCTGGCGAGGTACTTGTCGATCTCCGCGTCGGTCACGTCGTCCATCTGGAGCACGGTGCGTTCCACCCTCACGACGGGACTGCCGCCCGGTTTCAACCAGAGACACAGGCCGCTGTACACGTGGTGCCTGCGCCCTCGCAGGGTTTCGAGCATTCGCTTGGCCTGGGTGGCGTCGACCGGCTTACCGAGGATCGTTCGATTGCATTCGGCCACGGTGTCGCATCCCAACACGAGGCCGGCCTCGACTCGGGCTGCCACGTCGGCGGCCTTCTGAAGCGCGAGTCTGGCCACGAGTTCTGCCGGCTCCTCGTCGTCGTTCACGCGGTCCTCGGATTCCTCGTGGGGCGGGATGACCTCGAACACGTAGCCGGCCTCGGCGAGCAACTCCCTCCGGCGGGGTGACCGGCTGGCGAGGATCAGGCGTGGTCGCTCGGCTGACGGAACTGGCTTCTCGCGCAACTCGTTCAATCGCAGGCCCTCCGCTACAATCTGTCGTTGGGGGTCAAGAGCAGCGATGAATGATGGGCGAATTCTATCAGCCCCCTCCTCGGCCGGGTAGACCGACCCACATGGCCACGCGGCAGCTCGACGTGCTTTTCGAAGACAACCACCTCTTGGCCTTGGTCAAGCCGGCCGGATTGCCCACGATGGGGGTCGCCGAAGGCGAACCGTCCCTATTGACATGGGCCAAGCAGTACATCAAAGAGCGGTATGCCAAGCCAGGCAACGTATACTTGGGCGTTGTCAGCCGACTCGATGCCCCGGTCACCGGGGTGGTCCTCTTGGCCCGCACGTCGAAGGCCGCGCGGCGGCTCAACGAGCAATTCCGGAGCCACGATGTGGTCAAGGAATATTGGGCCGTGGTCGAGGGGGTGGTTCGTCCCGACACGGCCGAATGTGTCGATTGGCTGGTTCACGACCCACGGCACCGCCGGGTGCATGTGGTTGCCGCCGAGCGACCGGAGGCCCAGCAGGCGGTGCTGGCGTATCGCCGGCTCAAGACCGCTGGCGGCCTGTCGCTTCTGGAGATTCTGCTTCAGACGGGACGAAAGCACCAAATCCGCGCGCAATTGGGCGCCCGGGGGTTTCCCGTCGTGGGCGACGTCAAGTATGGCAGTCGACGGCCATTCGCTTCGGGCATCGCCCTCCATGCGCGCCGCCTCGTGGTGCAACACCCGATCCATGACCGGCCCGTCGAGATGATCGCGCCGGTGCCGCGGAGTTGGAAGAGGCTGGGGATCGGGATCCGGGATTAGGGGTTAGGCATTAGGGATCAAGGATCAAGGCCAGGGATCGGCGAGGCCCGCACCATGCCTGGCCATGGGTCGGTGGCGCGGCGTGGCCGAGGTGTCTTGGCGCGGACGAAACGGGGAGTTAACGTAGCAGGCAAAGGAGGCATCCACGGCCATGGATATGCTTGGCGGGTCGGTATTCGAACGGGCCGCTTTGGTCAGTCGCCTGCTGACTCGGGAACAACTCGACGCGGCTTGGGCCCAGGTCGACTTGTCCGATCAAGACCCCTCGGCCGAACTGCTTTCGCTCGAGAGTCGCCTGGCCAACAAGCTGGTCGAGATGGGCTGCATCAACCGCTGGCAGGCCCAGCAATTGTTGGCGGGCCGGTCGAAATTCAATCTCGGTTCTTACTGGATCGTCGATTCGATCGGCCGGGGCGGGATGGGCCAGGTGTTCAAGGCCCGCGACGCCCTGCTCGACCGGATTGTCGCCGTCAAGGTCCTCCCGCGAAGCAAATCCACGCCCGAGGCCGTCGCCAACTTCAAGCGGGAGATCGAGGCCCAGTCGCGGCTGTGCCATCCGAACCTGGTCCGGGCCATCGATTCGGGCGAGGATGGAAAAGTCGTTTACCTGGTGACGGAATACGTTCCCGGCGCCGACTTGCGCAAACTGGTGCGTTCGAAGGGCCCGATGACGATGGAGGGGGCGGCGAGCATCATCGCGCAGGCAGCCCGGGGACTCCAGCATGCCCACGAGCAAGGTCTGGTCCATCGCGATGTCAAGCCGGGGAACATCCTCGTGACGCCCGACGGCGTGGCCAAGCTCTCGGATCTTGGTCTGGCTGGCCCCTTGGGGGGCGATGTGGAGAACGATCCGCGGTTCGGCCGGATCGTCGGCACCGCCGATTTCCTTTCGCCCGATCATATCGAGGCCCCCTGGCAGCCCACTCCCGCGTGGGATATCTACTCGCTCGGCTGCACGCTGTACTACGCGGTCACCGGCAAGGTGCCATTCCCGGGCGGATCGACGCGCGACAAGGCCAATGCGCATTTGCGACTTCGGCCGCTTGATCCGCGGCGGCTGAACCCCAACCTGACGGCCGCCTTTGTCGAGGTTCTGGCCGACATGATGGCCAAGGACCCCAAACAGCGGATTCCTTCGGCGGCCGCGGTGGTGGCGCGGCTGGGGCCGTGGGTGGGCGCTCCGGAACGCGTGTCGGCGGCGGTGCCCGCTGGGCGAATTCCCGGATCGGCACCCGGTGGTCCGGGTCCAGCCGGCCCGATCGATGACGAGATGGACGACACGGAATCGGGTTTTCCCGACCTGCCCGAGGCCGCGCCCGGACCAAGGGAATCTACGAGCCAGGCCTCGCAGGTCACCCACCCGGTTGCGTCGGCCAGCGAGGCGACGGCCTCCCGGCTCGATGCCGTTGCCGACGAATCGGGCGACGAGGTTTCGATGTTCCGCCCGCTGGCCGTGTTCGTCGGGTTCCCACTGGCTTTGGTCGGTGCGATCCTCGCGATCGGGGGCTTGGTCGGATGGTTGTTCGAGCGCGGCGCGCCGTGAGGCGTCGGCCGTCGGGCCAGCGCGACGGTAGATCCCCAGCGATACGGCTTCGGGGCGCAAGGCCGGCACCCAGTTCAAGGTCTTTAAGCCATCGGGAGCAACCCATGATGACCCAACGAACGCTTGGTTTCCTCGCGCTAATGGCCCTGGGGGCCTTTTGGGACTCGGTGGGCCTTTCGGCCGAGCCCTCGGAAACCGATCTTTGGACCCAGGTCAACGCGCGGATCGAGAAACACCGCAAGGCCGATGCCACCGTGGTGGTGACCCTCCGGGGTCACCCGGTGCCGGGGGCCACGGTTTCGTTCGCGCAGACGCGGCACGCGTTCTTGTTCGGGTGCAACCTCTTCCTATGGGGGCGCGTGGGCGACGACCAGGCCGAAGCCGCCTACCGCGACCGGTTCGCCGAATTGCTCAACTACGCCACGCTGCCGTTCTACTGGCCGTCGTACGAGCCTCGGCGCGGCCAGCCCGAGCACGAGTACGCCGAGAAGGTGGCCCAGTGGTGCAAGGAACACGGCATCGCCACGAAGGGACACCCGCTGGCCTGGAACTTCGCCGATCCGCGGTGGCTTCCCGACGACCTCCAGGAGGTGCGCCGGCTCCAGATCGAGCGGATCGAGGACTGTGTCCGGCGTTTTGCCGGGCTGATCGACCGCTGGGACGTGGTCAACGAGGCCACGCACTTCGGCCGCGCGGAGTTTCTCAAGCGGGCGCCGAAGATGAGCCGGCTGTGGAAGGAACTCGGCCAAGTGGAGTTCACGCGGGAGTGCTTCGAGCACGCGCGCAAGGCAGGGGCCAAGGCAACCCTCCTCATCAACGATTACCGCACCGACCCGGCCTATGCGAAGCTCATCGAACAACTCGTCGATGCCCAAGGCAAACGGCTCTACGACGTGATCGGCATCCAGAGCCACATGCACGGCGGCGTATGGTCCAATGCGAGGATCTGGGAGACGTGCCAGCGGTTCGCACGGTTCGGCGTGCCGCTGCACTTCACCGAGACGACGATTCTCTCGGGCGACGCGGGCTGGGAGCGTAAGGGGCCCTGGCGCACCACCCCCGAGGGCGAAGCGCGTCAGGCCCGCGAAGTGACCCGGTTCTACACGATGCTCTTCTCGCACCCGGCGGTCGAGGCGATCACATGGTGGGATTTCAGCGACCGCCGTGCGTGGCAGCAGGCGCCGGCCGGCTTCCTCCGCGCCGACATGAGCCCCAAGCCGGCCTACGAGGCCCTGCGGCAATTGATCAAGGGGACCTGGTGGACGCGCGCGGAGGTTCGGACCGGCCCTGATGGCGCGGCCCGGACCCGGGGGTTCCTGGGCGACTACCGAGTGAAGGTCGCGCACGGCGGGCGCACCGTCGACCGCCGGTTGACCCTGACCCGCGACGGCGACAACCGCCTTCGGATCGAGCTGGAGCCGTGACAGAGAACCGCAGCCGGGCGAAGCCCTCGAGGCTTCCACGATGCCACCCACGCAGAAGAGATCGCGCCTGGGGCGCCGTTTACGGCGCCCAAGGCCGATGGTGGCGGGCGGCGCCTAATCGCGGGGACGCACTCCCCCGGTCAATCCGCTGTAGTCGGAGCGATCCGCAGGATGCCAGAGGGGAAGACCCTTGCGGACCCGCTCGGCCAACACGTCGAGCTTGGCCCGCGACCCGGCCGGGGCATCGGTGGGAACGAATTCGTTGGTTTCCGCGGGCACGAAATCCTCGTCGTGCCCGCACTCCAAAATTGCTTCAAATACATTCCTCATCGGCTGACACTCCCTGAAGAACCAAACCACCCATGGCCGACAGATCACCGCCCAATGAGGCGATGCACGGGTCGTCGACCAGACGTTGGCGTCACTTAACCATCGCGCTGGAATGGGAAGAAAGGAAGGCTGGGCAAACTGGTAAGGTGACGCATTGGCGTAAAACACCTCATTATCACGCTTTCTCATGATTTGTCAAGTCGCACGGCATAAGAATTTGATCGACGCTGACGGAGCGATCGAGCCGGCGACCCCTGTTCATCCATTCGTTCACGAGGTCTTCCCGTGGCATGGTTCCAGCGCGAAATCGAACTGCCCCCGTATCCGCGAGGATTCCACTTGATCACGTCGCAGGTGGTGGAGGCCCTTCCCGAGATTCGCCGATTGCAGGTCGGCCTGCTTCACGTGTTCCTCCGCCACACGTCGGCTTCGCTGTCGATCAACGAGAACGCCGATCCCGATGTCCCGGCCGACTTGGACCGCGTCCTCGCTCACCTCGCGCCGGAGGACTTCCCTTACGATCACACGGTCGAGGGTCCCGATGATATGCCCGGCCACGTCAAGGCCTCGCTCTTAGGGAGTTCGGTGACGGTTCCGATCCGCAACGGGCAACTGGGCCTGGGAGTCTGGCAAGGCATCTTCCTCTGCGAGCACCGCCGCAATGGGGGCCGGCGCCGGCTGGTCCTGACGGTTCACGGCGAGTCGCAGTCGTCGGCGTCGGTGCGTCAACCGCCGGTCGAGGAGTAAGGGCAACGAGCCGGGCCCGCGCCCTGTTGGAGGGCGGCCAGGTCGTCGGCCCAGCACTCGATCAGCGTGGTTTGGTTGGCATTGCGGTCGACCTGCTCGAGGGCATCGAGGCAGCGATCGAGGCAGGTCGTGGCGGTCTCGAGGTCGCCAGGCCACTTCGCCCGCGTTCCCTCGCCATCCGCCCACGCCGCTTGACCAAACCGTGGGGCCTGTGCGTTTTCTCGCATCCGTTGCCGGTAGACCTCGGCGGCCAGCACCAGCACCTCCCTTAGCCGCGCCCGCCGCGCGGGCGCCTGTTTGCCGGCGGCATCGACCAGCGTGGTCACGGCGCGGGCCAAGCGGGGGCTGTCGAGGCGAGGCGAAGCCAGGACCTCGACCAGCCGGGTGCGGAACTCCCACAGTTCGTCCTCGGCCAGCACCGCGGCCCGCCGCAGACTGCCGCCGCACGATTGGGCCAGGCGAGCGGCCTTCTCGGCATCGGCCACGAGGCCTTGCGCCAAGAGCAACTGGGCCACGGTGTCGGGCGGCAGGGGATGGAACCTCACCAGTTGACATCGGGAGCGGATGGTCGGCAACTGGTTCGCCGGACTGGTGCCCACCAGGATCAATACGGATCGCGGCGGCGGCTCTTCCAATGTCTTCAGCAGGCTATTGGCACCCTCCTCGTTCAGAGAATCGGCATCGTCGATGATCGCCACTTTGCGCCGGCCCATCAAGGGTTTCATCCCGAGGTTGTGGCACAGCCCCTCGCGCATGCGGTGCTCCTTGTCGCCGATCAGGAGTTCCAAGGGCAGGAACGACTTGTCGGCCGGCTTGGCGACCAGTTCGAGGTCGGGGTGCGCTGCGGCCTTCACCTGGACGCAGGCCGGGCATCGGCCGCAGGGGTCCATCGCCGACTCGGGTCGCTCGTGGCACAACAGCGCCTGGGCAAGACGCAGGGCGAACGTCCGTTTGCCAATGCCTTCGGGCCCGACGAACAAGAAGCTCGTGGCCAGCCTGCCGCGTTGGATCGCCCGGCGGAATTGCTCCACCACGCGGTCGTGCCCGAGAATGCCGTGCCAGGACATGATGAAGACGAAGGATGAAGGCGAAGGGGTGGGGTGAAGGCCGTCACGCGCCAGGGCGGCGCTTGAGCAGCTCGGTAAGGTGCAGTTCGACACACTCGGCCACGACCTCGGGGTCGTAACCGCCTTCGAGAACGCTGACCAGTCGTCCCTGGGCATAGGCATCGGCCACGTCGAGCACCAAGGTCGTCAGCGGGACGAAATCCTCGGTCTCCAACCCCAGGTCGCCCACGGGATCGCGCCGGTGCGTGTCGAAGCCGGCACTGAGCAAGACCAGTTGGGGCTTCACCAGGGCCGCGAACCGCTCCAAGGCGTTGGCGAACCGGGCGAGATAGTCGTTGCGCGGCGTACCGTATGCCACGGGGAGGTTCATCGTGTATCCGAGTCCCGGCCCGCTACCCGTCTCGTCCTCCAATCCCGTGCCCGGATAGAACGGCCAACGGTGGATCGAGAGAAACCCCACGCGTGGGTCTTCCCAGAAGGCGGCCTGGGTTCCGTTGCCGTGGTGGATATCCCAATCGACGATCAGCACGCGGTCGAGGCCGAGCTCGTCGAGCGCCACCCGGGCTGCCACCGCCACATTGTTGAAGACGCAAAAGCCCATGGCCCGGGCGACCATCGCATGGTGCCCCGGCGGCCGGACGAGGCACAGGGCCGTGGTGTCCTCCCCTCGAACGAGCCGTTCGGTGGCATCGCACACGGCTCCGACCGCCTCCAGGGCCACATGGTACGAGGCGGGGCAAATCACCGTGTCGGTATCGAGATCGCCGCCACCCGACTTCGACAGCGCCCAGACCTCGTTGATGTACCGGGGCGAGTGGATTCGACCAAGCCGTTGGCGAGAGACCGCTTTCCAGGTGGGCCGGCGGCACTTTCGGTCCAGGCCGGCCTGCTCCAATCGGGGGCCGATCCGGCGGATCCGTTCGGCGCGTTCCGGGTTGGCTCCGGTCTCGTGTCGAAAGAACCGCGGATCGCTGTACAGCAACGTCATGCCAGACCCTTCGATGCAACGGGCGCACGTTCGCCCCGACCCAATCCCAAGCCTCCTCCACTGTACGTCCCGCGGGCCGGAGGTGTCAAATCGAACCGGCCGACGCTGGCCAGCGTCGGCCCCGGCGGATACACTGGGCGCATCGTGGGGCCATGCCAGGCTCGTGCGTCACGCGCTTGAAACGCTTATGACTTCCCGAGAGGAGCTTCGCAGATGAATCGTCTTCACGGCAAGATTACTCGGCGGACCATGCTCGCCCGCGGTGCCCAAGCCGCGGCTTGGGCGGCAATGGCCTCGCGCCTCGGCCCCCTCGTGGCTGCCCCCGGCTCGCGGTGGTTCAAGATCGGGGCCTGCGAGTGGAACCTGGGCAAGGCCGACCCCACGTCGTTCGACGTGGCCAAACAGATCGGGTTGGACGGCGTCCAGGTGAACATGGGCTCGGTGGCCAACGACATGCACTTGCGCAAGCCCGAGGTCCAGAAGGCCTATCTCGAAGCGGCCCAGCGCACCGGCCTGGAGATCGGCTCGCTGGCCATCGGCGAAATGAACAACGTGCCGCTGAAGAGCGATCCCCGCGCCGAACAGTGGCTCATGGACTCGATCGACGTCTGCAAGGCCCTGGGCCTTTCGATCGTCATGCCCGCCTGCTTCTTCAAGGGCGACCTCGATCTCGCGCGCACCGACGAGATCGATCACCTGGTCAAGGTGCTCAAGCGGGCGTCGGCCAAGGCCGAGAAGGCGGGCATTACGATCGGCCTGGAAAGCTACTTAAGCGCCGAAGACAACCTCGTCCTTCTCGATCGCGTGGCCTCGCCCGCCTTGAAAGTCTACTACGACGTCGGCAACTCGACCGACAAGGGACGCGACGTGCTCAAGGAGATCCCGCGCTTGGGGAAGCGGATCTGCGAGTTCCACTTCAAGGACGGCCAGCACATGCTCGGCCAGGGGCGGATCGACTTTAAGGAGGTCCGCCAGGTTCTCGATCAGATCGAGTACAGCGGCTGGATCCAGATCGAAGCCGCCGCCCCGCATGGGGTGCTCCGCGATTACGCCGCGCATTACAAGTTCCTCAGGACCATCTATCCCGAGCGAGGGTAACGCGGGGAAGCCGAGGAAACGTGGCCTCCCTGAGTCCCGCATGGGATGGTTGGCGGTCCCCCGAAGGGCCGATCCCCATGGCTTCGCGACCTGCTTGGCTCGACAGCTTGTTCATGAAGGCCGCTCGGCGCGAGCCCGTCCCGCGCACGCCGATCTGGCTCATGCGCCAGGCGGGTCGCTACATGCCCGAGTACCGCGCGGTCCGCGAGAAGACGACGTTTCTGGCCCTGTGCAAAAACCCCGAGCTGTGCGCCGAGGTGATGCTGACCGCCGTGGATCGGCTGGGCGTCGATGCGGCGATCATTTTCGCCGACCTGTTGCCGATTCTCGAGCCGATGGGGATGAAGCTCGAGTTCACCGCGGGCGAAGGACCGGTGTTGCACCACCCGATCCGCAGTGCCGAACACGTCGACCGCGTGCGCGAGCTGGACGACGTCGGCCCGTTGGAGTACGTGTTCGAGACGGTGCGCAAGACCCGCGCCGGACTGGCCGACAACAAGCCGGTGATCGGCTTTGCCGGGGCCCCGTTCACCTTGGCCAGCTACGCGATCGAGGGCGGGGGCAGCCGGAACTACCTGCACGTCAAGTCGCTGATGTACCGCGACCCCGGGGCATGGAACGCCCTCATGGCCCGGTTGGCCCGGGCGGTCACGCGGTACTTGAACGCCCAGATCGCTGCCGGGGCCCAGGCGGTCCAGCTTTTCGACAGTTGGGTCGGGTGCCTCGGCCCCGACGATTACCGGCGCTATGTGCTGCCGCATACCCGGGCGGTGGTCGAAGGCATCACGCCGGGGGCACCGGTGATCAGTTTCTTCACGGGTAACCCGGCCCTGGCGCCTTTGGTGAGCGAGGCGGGCGGAGCGGTGATCGGCGTCGATTGGCGGATTCGCCTGGACGACGCATGGCGCGCCATCGGCCCCGACAAGGCGATTCAAGGCAACCTCGACCCGGCCGCGCTTTTGGGCCCTCGCGACGAAATCCGCCGCCGTGCCCAACAGATCCTCGACCAGGCCGGCGCCCGCCCCGGCCACATCTTCAACCTCGGCCACGGCGTGCTCCCGCAAACGCCGGTCGACAACGTGATCGCCCTGGTCGAGGCCGTGCAGGAACTCAGCGCCACCCAAGGAAACCCAACGGCACCTCCCGCGTGACACGCGACCTGGCCAAACCGTGCGCGATCGAGGCCGGCCAATCCAGCC
>DYLT01000333.1 GCA_020721945.1 Blastopirellula marina | reverse complement strand
AGTTGCGGTTGCGCGCGGGGGTCCGCCGGATCGTGCTCCGCGGCGGCGCGGCCGAGGGGGTGGTGCTCGACGACGGCACCGAGATCGCCGCGCGATGCGTGCTCTCGTCGATCGGATGGCGCGAGACCCTGCGGCTGTGCGGGGTGCCGGCCGGCGACCTGCCGCCGGCCGGGCCGATCTCGTTCGTCGAGTCGATCTCGGTCCTGGACGTTCCGCCCGCGACGCTCGGCATGAACGAAACGGCAGTGTTCTACAACGACTCGCCCACCTTCCACTATGCCCGCCCCGACGAGACCATCGATCTTCGCAGCGGCGTGGTCTGCTCGCCGGACAATTTCGATTACCCATCGCCCGTCGAGGAGAACCTCGTCCGCGTCACGTGCCTGGCGAACTACGATCGCTGGGCCGCCCTGGATGCCTCGACCTACCGGCTCGCGAAGCAATCGTGCTACCAGCGCATGGCCGCCGCCGCGGCGCGGTTCGTTCCCGATTTCCGCGGGCATGTGCTGCACGCCGACGTGTTCACGCCGACCACCATCGAACGCTTCACCGGGCACGAGAACGGCGCCGTGTACGGCGGGCCGGCCAAACGCTACGATGGCGCGACCGGCGTCGAGAACTTGTTCCTGTGCGGCACCGATCAGGGGTTGGTCGGAATCGTCGGCGCACTCATCAGCGGCATTACGATCGCCAACCGCCGCCTGATACGCGCCAACTCCTAGACCCGACCTCGCCGGCATCGGTGGTCTTGCCTTTTTTTGAGAACGCGATCGTCCAACCCGATCCTTATGCCCCGCGATTTCCTTCAGGGTGTCCGCGACCAATATGATGTGATCGTCATCGGCGCTGGTTTGGCCGGACTGACCGCGGCCAATAC
Source organism: Blastopirellula marina (assembly GCA_020721945.1). Taxonomy (GTDB): domain Bacteria; phylum Planctomycetota; class Planctomycetia; order Pirellulales; family Thermoguttaceae; genus JANLFZ01. The sequence continues at coordinate 4,225 of DYLT01000333.1, read as the reverse complement.
GCTGGCCCGCGCGGGGCATTCGGTCTTGCTCCTCGAGCAGCACTACCGCCTGGGCGGTCTGGCAACGTGGTTTCGCCGACCCGGAGGGCACATCTTCGACGTGTCCCTCCATGGATTTCCTTACGGCATGGTCAAGAGTTGCCGCCGCTATTGGACGCGCGAGATCGCCGATGCGATCGTCCAGCTCGAGCACATCCGGTTCGACAACCCGATGTTCGCGCTCGAAACGACCTTCGACCGCCCCGACTTCACCCGGCTGCTCACGGGCCGGTTCGGTATCCCCCCGGCGACGGTCGAAGCGTTCTTCGACACGGCACGCCGCATGAACTTCTACGACGACCAGGCGCTGACCACCCGGGACCTCTTCGCGCGGTTCTTTCCCGGGCGCGACGACGTGGTGCGCCTGCTGATGGAGCCCATTACCTACGCCAACGGCTCGACCCTGGAAGACCCCGCGCTGACGTACGGCATCGTGTTCTCGAACTTCATGTCGAAGGGCGTGTACACGTTCGAGGGCGGCACCGACCGGCTGATCGGCCTCGTGGAACGCGAGTTGCGCTCCAACGGCGTGGACGTGCGCATCCGCTGCCCCGTCGAGCGGATTCACGTCGAGGGCCGGCGCGTGACGGGCGTCACCGTATGGGGTCGGCGCATCGCCGCGCGCGCCGTGCTCTCCAACGGTAATCTCAAAGGCACGATCTTCCATCTGGTGGGCCCCGAGGCATTCGACCCCGAGTTCGTCGAGCAGGCCCGCGCCGTGCGCCTGAACAACTCGAGCGCCCAGGTGTACCTTGCCTTGCGGCCGGGCGAGCGGTTCGCCGAGGAGACCTGCGGCGATCTGTTGTTCAGCTCGACGGCGCCGCGCTTCTGCACCGAGATGCTCACCAGCCGGCATGTGACCAGCCGCACCTATTCGTTCTACTACCCGAAGACCCGGCCCGGACGCGACCGTTATCTGATCGTCTCGAGCACGAACGCCCGATACGACGATTGGGCCAGCCTGCCGCCGGAGGAATACCGCCGAAGCAAGCAGGATCTGATCGAAACCACCCTCGACGCCGTGTCGAAATACGTGCCCGACATCCGCCGCCAGGCCGATTGGATCGATTGCGCCACGCCGCGCACGTTCGAGCGCTACACGGGGCACTGGTGCGGCGCGAGCTTCGGCACGAAGTTCGAGGGGTTGGCCGTCAGCCGGGGATTGCCCCAACAGATCGCCGGGTTGTACCATGCCGGCAGCGTGGGAATCATCATGTCCGGCTGGTTGGGGGCCGTCAACTACGGCGTGATCGTGGCGAACGACGTGGATGCCTTCCTCGTCAGCAATGCCTCGCGCGCCACGGCCTCTGCGCCCGAAACGACCGATTGATCGCGAGGTGGCCTATGCTCCGGTTCCTTGTCCTCGGCATCGTCGCCACGAGCTTGCGGGCCTTTCCGACAACGGCGGCAGAACCCTCGGCGTTGGGCCCCGCCCCCTCCTCGAACCTCGAACTGGCCGCCCCGATCGACCGATGGGACGAAGCCATCCCGCGGGGCAACGGTCTTACCGGCGGGCTGCTTTGGGGCGGAGGGAACTCGATCAAGCTCTCGCTGGACCGCGGCGATCTGTGGGACCTGCGCACGCCCGACACGCTGCTCGGCGACGATTGGACTTACGCCACGATGCAGAAGCTCGTGGCCGAGAAGAACCAGGCCCAGCTCGTCAAGAGGTTCGACGCCCCCTACGACGCCACACCGTATCCGACCAAGATCCCCGCCGGTCGCCTGGAAATCACCCTCGATCCCTCGCAACCGATTGCCGCCTTCGCGCTCGACGTGAAGACGGCCGTGGGCCGGGCGAAGACGCCCTCCGGCGGCGTCGAGGTGTTCTTCGACGCCTCGGAGCCGATCGCACGCCCCGTCGCCATGATCCGCGTCGATGGGCCCGCGCCCCAGTGGAACCTCGTTCCGCCGACTTCGGTCAAGCAACTCGGGTATCCCGCCCCCCAGATCGGCAGCAAAGGTCCCCGGCAGTGGTTCCTGCAACAGACGGCCACGGGGCTCACGTACGGCGTGGTGGCCGAGAGCCGGCGCGCCGCCGACCAGACCCAGATCGCCCTGACGATCGTCTCGTCGGCCGATGCGCCCGAGGTGCTTCCGCGCGGCCAAGAACGGGTCCAGGCGGCACTACGCGACGGCTATGACGCGCTTCGGAAGCGGCACGCGGCGTGGTGGAAAGGATTCTGGAACCGCTCCGGCGTGCGCGTGCCGGACCCCGCCATCCAGCAACAATACGACCTGGTGCAGTATTTCTACGGAGCGGCCTCGCGGCCCGGCGCCCCGCCCATCCCGCTCCAGGGCGTTTGGACCGCCGACGAGGGCACCTTGCCTCCCTGGCACGGCGACTACCACCACGACCTGAATACCCAGTTGACCTATTGGGCCTACCTCGCCTCGGGGCGATTCGACGAGGGCCAGGTCTTCGTCGATTTCATGTGGCGGCTCTTGCCGGCCCATCGGAAGTTCGCGCGCGACTTCTACGCCGCCCCCGGCGCGGCCGTGCCCGGCGTGATGGCGTTGGATGGCAAGCCGATGGGCGGGTGGGGACAGTACTCGCTTTCGCCCACCATGGGGGCCTGGGTCGCCCAGGCGTTCTACTGGCACTGGCTTTATACCGGCGACGAGCGATTCCTCGCCGAGCGCGCCTATCCGTATGGCGCCGAGATCGGCCGATGTCTCGAAGCGATCTTGAAGCCAAGCCCCGACGGCAAGCTCAAGTTACCCCTATCCACCTCGCCCGAGATCCACAACAATAGCCTCAAGGCTTGGCTGACGCCGAACTCGAACTTCGATCTGTCGCTCGTGCGATGGCTTTTCGGAGCGCTGGCCGAGATGGCCGCAAACCTCGGTAAATCGGACGAGGCCGCCCAGTGGCGCAAGACACTCGACCGCCTCGACCCGCTGGCCATCGACGAAAAGACGCGGGTGCTCAAGCTCGCGCCCGACGAAATGCTGACAGTCTCGCACCGCCATTTCTCGCATCTTCTGCCCATTCACCCCTTGGGCACGCTCACCGTCGAGGGGGGCCAGACCCAGCGGCAAATCGTCGAGGCCTCGATCGACCACCTCGAGCGGCTGGGGACCAGCGCCTGGTGCGGATACAGCTTCTCGTGGATGGCGGCGATGGCCGCCCGCGCCGCCCAGCCCGATCGGGCCCTGCGCTACCTGGAAATCTTCGTCAAGGCGTTCGTCTCGCGGAACGGTTTCCACCTCAATGGCGACTACAAGCGTCTGGGCTACTCGTCGTTCACATACCGGCCGTTCACCCTGGAGGGCAGCGACTACCTCGGCCGTCTCGGTACCGGCGAAGCACTGGAAGCCATCGCCACCCAGGCTACCCCCTCCCCCCCGGCCAGACCCTAAAACCGGCAAGGTCACGCCGCGTGCGACCGTCCACTTGGGTTCTTCGGTTTTCGTGGGCACCGCCGCGCAAGCGGGGAGGCGACGAAAAATCCGCACGTCCGATTCGGAGGGAGGGGGCGCCGGGCCACCGGCGAGGTCTACCCGTATCCTGACTACTTGACTATCATGGGTCGGGGCATCGTTGGAGGTTGCCATGCGCATCGCATTGCTCGTGCTCACATTGGTCTCGGCCGGCTCCATGGCCGCGATGGCCGCCGAGTCGTCGGGACCCCGCTACACGGTTTGTCCCATTGGCTACGTGCGCAAGGCCGAGGGCCGGACCCTGATCGTGCTCGACAAGAAGTACGAGCCGGGGCTTTTGGGACTCGGCGAGTTCTCGCATGTCCACGTAATCTGGTGGTTCCATAAGAACGACGTGCCCCAGAAGCGGTCGATCCTCCAGGTCCATCCGCGTGGCAACCCCGACAACCCGCTGACCGGTGTGTTCGCCACGCGCTCGCCCGTGCGGCCCAATCTAATCGCCCTGAGCCTCTGCAAGATCGTGTCGGTCAAGGACAACGTGCTCGAGGTCGAGAAGATCGACGCCGATACCGACACCCCGGTGCTCGACCTGAAGCCGTTCACCCCGGGCCCGGATTCGGCCTCGGGGGCGCGGGTGCCCGGCTGGGCCAAACCGCGCTAAATCGACGTGCCCCATCGTGAGAACGGTTACGGCTCGAGGTGCTCGCCGAACGAGACGGGCACGTCGAGCGCTTCGGCCAGGCGGATCAGATAGTCTCGGCGTGGCATCTCGATGCCCCCCATCCTGGCCGTGTGCGGCGTG
>DYLT01000332.1 GCA_020721945.1 Blastopirellula marina | reverse complement strand
AGCCAGCCGGCCCAGCAGGCGGCGGGTCGCCCAAGGCAGCCGGGCGCGGCATGGGCGATCGACGATCGGCACGAGCGTGCCGTCGTAGTCGAACAGCAAGAGCAGGCGCCGGCCGCACGCGCGGGCCAGAGCGCACCGTTCGAGGACATCGGACAGCTCGGTCATACGGGCTCTCCCACGGGCTGGCGCGCGCCGGCGAGTTTACCGGCTTCCGACAAAAGCATCCCCGCCCAACGGTAGATGTTATTGTCGGCGATCTGAGCCCGCATCCGGCGCATGCGCCGTTCTTGCTCCTCGGGCGGCATCGTCAGGGCCAGCCGGAGGGCTTCGGCGAATTCGTCCACGGCGTACGGGTTGACGAGGATGGCGTCGGTCAGCTCGCGCGCGGCGCCGGTGAACGGCGAGAGGACGAGCGTTCCCAGGCAGTCGTCGCGCGCGGCGATGAACTCCTTGGCCACCAGGTTCATCCCGTCGTGCAGCGAACTGACCACGCAGCCCGCCGCGATGCGGTACAAGAGGGCCACCTGGCCGGCATCGAAGTGTTCGTTCAGCAGCACGATGGGCCGCCAGGTCAACTGCCCGTGCCGCCAGTTGATCTCGTCGACCTGGCGCGCGATGTCCTCGTTGAGGTGGCGATAGGCGGGAATATGGACCCGGCTGGGCGCCCCCACCTGGACGAAGGTGAACGTGCCGCGCAGCTCGGGATAGAGCGTCAGGAGCCGGTCGACCGCGGCAAACCGCTCGGGAATGCCCTTGGTGTAGTCGACGCGGTCGACGCCGATCAGAAGCGGCACGCTCCCCAGGCGCAGCCGGCGGCGGAACCGCATCGCCTCTGGCGCCACATCGGCCGGCAGGGCGGCGGCGACCAGTTCGGGCGCGATGCTGATCGGGTGCGGGCGCACCAGGGTCGTGCGTCCGCCCCGCGTCACCGAAAAGTGCTCCATGTCGACTTTCGACTCGAGCGAGCGGTCCACGGTGTTCAGGAAATTGTTGCAATGGTACTGGATGTGGAACGCCAAGAGGTCGTTCCCCAACAGGCCGTCGAGAATCTCGTCCTGCCACGGGCAGACGCGGAACGTCTCGCGGTTGGGCCAGGGGATATGCCAGAACTGGGCCACCACCAGGTCGTCGCGGGCATTCTTGAGCATCCGAGGCAACATGGCGAAGTGGTAATCCTGGATGAACACCAGCGCCGGCTCGTCGCCCACTTCGTCGAGCACCGCGTCGGCGAACTTTCGGTTGACCTCGACGTATTGGACCCAATCGGCGCGGTCGAACTTCGGCCGGGTGTAGGCGATGTGACACAGGGGCCAAAGCGCCTCGTTGGCGAACCCGTAGTAGTACCCTTGCTCCTCGGCCTTGGTGAGCCAGACGCGCCGGAGCGTGTACGAGGGGCATTCCGGGGGAACGGCCACGCGGTCGCGTTCGTCGACGACGGCCTGGTCGGCGTTGCCGCTGCCGTGGGCCACCCAGGTACCGCCGCAGACCCGCATCACGGGATCCAGCGCGGTCGTCAGGCCGCTGGCGGGGCGCAGGCAGCGGATCGCATCGCCGTCGTAGGTGTGGACATACGGTTCGCGGTTGGCGACGACCACGACCTTCAGGCCGTCGAGCCGCTCGCGCACCACGCTTTCGAGGCGGTCTTTGGTCCAAGGCATGGCATCCTCCTTCAAACGATCAAGGCCCCGCTTCCTGGGTGCTCCAGGCACAACAGCATCGTGAAGTAGTCGCGCAAATTGCGCGAAAGCAAGAAGTGTTCTCGCACGAACTCGTGACCGGTCCGGCCCATGCGAAGCCGCTTCTCGCCGTAGCGCAGCAAGTAGGCGATGCGGTACGCGGCGCCGGCCGGGGAGTGGACGAGAAACCCCGTGTGGTAGTCGTGGACCTGGAGGGTGATGCCGCCGCACGCCCCGCCGATGACGGGCCGACCCTTCCACAGGGCCTCGGTGACCGTCAGCCCGAAACCCTCCCTCAGCGATTTCTGAAGCACGACCGTAGCCGAGCGTTGAAGCGCGTTGATCGTCCGATGGGCATCGGGAGGCAGCATGAGCACTTTGATGCCGGGGTCGTCGCCGGCCTGCTCGTGGACCTCGCGGAGCACTTCGGCCCCTTCCGGGTCGTCCTCGGCGGGGCCCCCCGCCAACACGAGCTGGAGGTCGCGGTAGTACGGCTTGAGAAGCCGGTATGCCGCGATCACCCCGAGCGGATCCTTGAAGCGGTCGAACCGCGAGACCTGGAGCAACATCCGCCGCTCGGGATCGATGCCCAACCGGCCGAGTGTCTCCAGACGCTCCGCCTCGGAGATCGGGCAATTCTTGTCGCTCAATGGGTCGATCGAGGGGGGGATGATGAACTTCGGGCAGGCCAAGGGCCGGGCAAAAGCCGCCATCGAAAAGACCGCCGCCTGATACGGAGCCATCGCGGCCTCGAGATACTTCCACACCTCGCGCTGCGGGCGGGAGGCGTCGATGTGGCAGCGCCACACAAAACGCTCCACCCGCTTTGTGCCAAGGAACGTCGGCAGGTAGATCGGCTGGGGGTCGTGCACAAACACCACGTCGGCGTCGAGGTCCAGGCGCGAGGCGTTCTCGCGGTTGACCTCGTAGTGCAGCGCGAAGTCGGCTTTCTTCAGGGTCACCGGCAGCCCTTGCACCGCATTGTGGAACGCCTTGGTGACGCGGTAGAAATCGGGCGGTCCCGAGATCACCTCCCACCGCGTCACCATTCCCAGCTCGTTCATCAAGGGCACCATCCACCGGAGAATCTCGGCCACGCCCCCGCCGGTGCGCGTCGAGTTGATATGGACGATGCGCCGCCCGGCCAGACGATCCGCCAAATGGCGCAGGCGCACCATCTCGCGGTGTCCGATCACCTCCTCGTATCGCTCCAACAGGGTCATGCGTTTACCGGTAGGGCTGCGGTGGGTTCGGGCAAGTGCTGCTGGAAGACCTGAAGCAGCGCCTGGCGCAGTTGGGTCAAGTTGAGGAAATAGAAGTCGATCGCGCGAAGCCTTGCCACCAGCGTGGGGCTGGCGTCGACATGCTCCAGCCACGCCGAAAAGTCGTCGGTCTGCCCGCCCGTGCGCCGCCGCGCCTCGTGCACGTGGTAGAACAGCGATCGAATGGACATCCGCTCGATGGCCTCGGCCAGCGCCGCGGGCGTGGGAACACGCTCGCCCGTGTCGTAGGCCACCAACCGCGATTCCACCAGGTGCAGCTCCATGCCCGGCCGGCACCACGGAATCCGCTCCATCCCCCAGAGCCGGTCTTCCACCGTGTTGAGCAACGCCGCGCGCAGCGCGTCGATGGTCGGGTGCTGGTACGGGTCGATCAGTCCGATCTGTTCGCCCAGGATGTGGTCGCCCAGCCCGTCCCAGCACCATCGGGCCAGGTCGTTGGGAAACTCGTTCAACTCGAAGTAATCTTCCAGGGCACAGCGCATCATGTGGTGTTCGAGGACCGCCTCGGGCACGGTGCGGATCGCCTCGAAGAGTTCCCGCAGGTTGGAGCACGCCCGGCCCACGGCACAGCGCGCCAAGCCGCAGTCGAACAACATGAAGGGCTGGGTGGGATTCATCTCGACGTTTTCCTATGCAAGCGGGCGCGGGGTTCGCGCCCCGCGAAACCCGTACGTTGTCCTCGCGAGATGCCTAACGCGGTTGGTCCGAGGCCGGGCAAGTCGTCCGACCGCGCACCGCCTCTCGGGCGCCCGTGGTCCGGAGCCGGCGTGGTCCCAACACCGCGGCGATCCGCTCGACCAGACGCCTCGCGCCCAACGGCTTGAATTGAAGGTCACTGATCGGGTAAGCCGCCAGCCGGTAGAGCTGGCCGGGATCCCGGCGGGAGGTCACCACGATCACCGGAATCGGCCCGATCGAGGCATCCTCCTGCATCACCGCCAGCACGCCGTCGCCACCGCCCCAGGGAAGGCAGGGGTCAAGTACCAGCAAGTCCGCATGCAACTCGCGGAGCCGGTCCAGACACTCCAGCGCGTCGGCGGCCGTCGCCACCTGGTATCCCCGCGCGCTCAGATAGTCGGCATAGCAGACCAAGAGCGACCGGTCCGCATCGGCGATCAACAGCCGCGGCAACGCGTCGCAAGCCTCCATGGCGCTCGGGCTCGCAGATTCGTCCCGCCAGAGTTCCTTACGGAGAATTCCCAAGCCAGGCGGTGCGGAGAATCCCAGACGCACGCGGTTGCCGCCCACATTCAGCACCGTGACGGTCAGCCCACACCCAGGAACCACCACCTCTTCGCCCTCTTTTCGACTGAGAACGAGCATCGTGTCCGCTCCGGCTGGTAAGGCATCGGGAGTCTAGGGAAAGCGACCAGATTGGGTGCGGCATGTCGGCACAGCCTTCGAGCCACCCATCTCTTGCACGTGGCGTGCCAAGCCGCGTGCTGCGGCCCCCTGGCCCGTGGAACCCCTTGTTCTGGGACGGGTTACGAAGATCGCCGGACGATCCTCGAGAAATGAGTTTTCTGTCGTACCCGGGCCCGTGAGGGAAAAAACCTTGCTCGAGCGGTTAGAAGATTTCCTCAGCAGCCCGCCAGCAGGGGGCTTTGAGGAGGTTGCCCAAAGCAAATAAGTTCTCTAGGCGCCTCAAGTTACGACCTGATCTAAATGACGAGGCGTGCTCGATGGCACCGCGATTGCTATCGGAACACTCGCCGGCGCGCCGTGCTCATCGGTTGCTGGCGAGACGGAGTTCGGGAGATAATTGTTCGTGGCAGCACGCAGGCTTGCCTTAGGCCTTGGTGGAGCCAGCGAGACACGTCGATGTGGAAACGGGTGATCGCGCCGACCGCGCTGATTAGCGTGTTGTGGATTGCGGTGAGCATTGCCACGACCGTGTACATCACGTGGCTTTCCGACTCGTACAGTCGCGCCCTGTCGGAGAACATGAGCACGATCCGGGCGGCTGGAGCCATGCAGGATGCCCTTTGGAAACTGCACGCCGCCGCCTTGGAGCCGCCCGATCGCCAGGACGGAGAGAACCGGCAGGCGGTGGTCGAAGACGAAGCGGCGTTCTGCGAGTCGCTCGAAGAGGCCCGCGTCAGCGCGTTCACGACCGAAGAGAAGCTGCTGATCGAGCGGATCGAGGATAGCTTCGACGCTTACCGGCGACACGTCCAGCGGCGGCTCGACGCGCTGGCCAAGCCCGGCGACCCCGCC
>DYLT01000331.1 GCA_020721945.1 Blastopirellula marina | reverse complement strand
GAACTTGAAGCAGTACCTCGCCACCGGCACCCAGCGCCAAGCGCTTCAGGTGTGCTACTTGGGCCGCGTCTGGGCCGACCACGACGTGCCGCGCCACTACGCCGTGGTGACCTTCGCGGTCGTCTTGCCGCTCGGGTTTCTGATCTTGGGCATCCTGGGACTGTGGGCACGCCGCCGTTGGCACCACGCGCCGCCAGGAACAGGCCTCGTCGCCGCGTTGCTCGCGTTCGTGCTGGCCGTCTTCTCGTTTCCCCAAACCCCCGTGTACGACGGCGAGCGACTGTTCCTGATGGCCTTCCCGCTTTGGGCCGTCTTCGTGGGAATCGGCGCCAAGTGGCTCATCGAACATCCGGGACGGCCGTCCTGGGGGCGCAAGGCCCGGACCGTGTCCGTCGGTGCCCTGATCGCCGCGCAGGGACTGGGGCTCGTCTTGTATCATCCCTGCTACCTCAGTCACTACAGTCTGCTCGTCGGCGGGCTCGCCGGCGCCGAACGGCTAGGCTTCGAAGTCGACTACTGGGGCGGCGGAATCACCGAATCGCTGTTGAGCCAGGCCGCCGACAACGCGGCGGGAGGGAAACTGCTCTTCGGCCCGAACCTCGCGCCGTACCAGGTGCCGGGAACCCAAATCGCATCGCCTTCGCTGATCGAGCGCGACGTGAAGCTCGTCGGCTGGGATGCCTCGAGACCTCAGGAAGCCGTGGGGTGCCGGTACGGCATCTTCTACCATCGAAAGGCCAACCTGGCGAGTGTCCCCGAGGCGCTTCGGCAGGGCCGGGTCGTCGGCCAGGTCGCACGTCAAGGGGTTTGGATCGCCCAAGCCGTGGAGTTCCCCGAGCCCATCAGCGGAACGAGCCTCGGGCAACTCGTCGAGGTCCCCGCGATGGCCCCCCACTGACCCGAAGCGCCAGCGCGGGTCCCACCAGTATTTTCCCGAAGCGCCCGCGAGGGCTGCCGACACGAGACCCTCGCGGGCGCGTCGGGTTCGTGTGGGGAAATCGACCCTCGCGGGCGCGTCGGGTTCCTGCGGTGCTGGCGTTGCCGGGCGGCGCGACGCGGCGTTAAAATAAATGGCAACGGGGTTGGGTTTGGTTTCCTCGATGTCTCGCCGGGCCGTATGGCCGATCTGATCGCCCAGGGCGAAGAACCGCAACAGCGTTGGCGGCGAGCGCTGCCGGTGGGCGAGCGTGTGCTGTTGGGCCGCGCGACGGGGGCCTGGGCCGTACCCTGGGACCTGCACATTTCGCGCCAGCACGCCGCGTTGTTTTGGAACGGCGAGCAGCTCGAGGTGTGCCAGGCGGATCGGGTGCGCAACCCGATCTTCTTCCGAGGGCAGGAGGCCGCCCGGTTCGCCCTGCGGCCTGGCGAGCACTTCGTCATCGGGCGGACCACGTTCACGCTGGCCGATCAGCGGGCCGCGGTGACGGCCGACGCGCCGCAACCCGTGCAGCAAGAGGCCTACAGCCCGCAGTATCTCAAGCAAGTTCGCTTTCGGAATCCCGATTACCGGATCGAAGTCCTCAGCCGGCTGCCCGAGGCGATCTCTGGGGCGAGCAGCCCTGGCGAGTTGTGCGTGCGACTGGTGAGCATGTTGTTGGCGGGGTTGCCGCGTGCCGACACGGCCGCCGTGGTCGCCGTGGAGCCATCGGCCGGCGGCGAGATACCCATCGAGGGCGGGCGGGGAACGGAGGCGGCACCCTCGATCCGCGTTTTGCATTGGGACCAGCGGCTTTTGATCGAGAAGGACTTCCAACCCAGCCAGCGGCTGATCCTCGAAGCGGTTCGTCTGGGGCAGACCGTGCTCCACGTCTGGCAGGGGCAGGAGTCGGGCGCGCTCCAGCCGTTCACGGCCCGGGGGCATTTCGACTGGGCCTATTGCACGCCGACGGCCGGAGCGGCATGCCGCGGATGGTGCCTTTACGTGGCGGGGCGGTTCCACGTCGAGGTTCCGGGCATGCCCACCTCGTCCGATGCCAGCGATCTGCGCGAGGACATCAAGTTCACCGAGCTGGTGGCCTCGGCCCTCGATTCGCTGCGGCAGATGCAGGCCCTGTCGCGCCAGCACGCCAGCCTCAGCCAGTTCTTCTCGCCGGTGGTGCTCAACACGCTGGCGATCGAAGACCCCGAGGTGGTGCTTGCCCCGCGCGAGACCGAGGTCTCGGTGCTGTTCTGCGACCTGCGCGGGTTTTCGCGCGAGAGCGAGCGGCACGCCGGGAGCCTCTTGGAACTGCTCAACCGGGTGAGCAAGGCGTTGGGTGTGATGACCCACCAGATTCTCGACCAGGGCGGGGTGGTGGGCGATTTTCAGGGCGACGCGGCCATGGGGTTTTGGGGCTGGCCGTTGCCGCAGGTCGATGCCGCGCTGCGCACCTGCCGCGCGGCGTTGGGCATCCGCCGCGAGTTCGAAGTGGCGGCCCGAAACCCCCATTCTCCCTTGGCCCAGTTTCGCGTGGGCATCGGTATCGCCACGGGCCGCGCGGTGGCCGGCAAGATCGGCACCGTGGACCAGGTCAAGGTGACGGTCTTCGGGCCGGTCGTGAACCTGGCGTCGCGGCTGGAGGGGATGACCAAGGTGCTGCGCGCCCCGATCTTGCTCGACCCGGCGACGGCCCAGGCGGTGCGGCGCACGGTGCCCCCCGAGGTCGCCCGGGTGCGACGCCTGGCGGTCGTGCGCCCCTACGGCATGGAAACGCCGCTGGAGGTGAGCGAACTGTTGCCGCCGGCGTCGGAGCATCCCCTGCTGAGCGACGAACATCTGGCCACGAGCGAAGCGGCCCTGGACGCCTTTTTGGCGGGCCAGTGGACCCGAGCCTACGAGCTGTTGCACCGGCTGCCGGCCGACGACTGCGTGGCCGACTTCCTGACGGTCTATATCGCCCAACAGCATCGCACGCCGCCGCCCCAGTGGGACGGGGTGATCGCGCTATCGAGCAAATAGGCGGGGCCGAGCGTGCGCCTGCCCTTTCGCGCGGTCCGATCGCGCTTGCGGCACCACGGCGCTTCGGCTATGCTGGCCGCGTGCGGGCGACGTGCATGCGATACGTTGCGTTTTCCGGACTCGAACCGAAGAGGAGCACCGCGATGAGCCATCCTCGCATCTCCAGGCGACGATTCTGCGGACAGTCGGCCGTGGCGCTGGCCGCGCCTTATGTGATCACGACCGCCGCGCTGGGCAATGCGGACAAGCCCGCGGCGAGCGAGCGGGTGACCTTGGGCCACATCGGCACGGGCGGGCAAGGCGGTTTTCTGTTCCGCAATTTCCAGACGTGCAAAGGGGCGCAGAGTGTCGCCGTGGCCGACTGCTATGCCGACCGTCGCGAGGCCTACGCGAAGATGTGCAAGGGCAAGGCGTACCGCGACTTTCGCGAGCTATTGGCCCGCGACGACATCGACGCCGTCGTCGTGGCCACGCCCGACCACTGGCACGTGCCGATCGCCCTGGCCGCGGCGCGGGCGAAGAAGGACGCCTACGTCGAGAAGCCGCTCGGCGTGACGGTCGAAGAGTGCCTTGCCGCGCGCAAGGTCTTCGCCGAGCACCACCGCATCTTCCAGTACGGCACCCAGCAGCGCAGCTCCAGCCACTGCCGTTTCGGCTGCGAGTTGGTGCGCAGCGGCCGGATCGGCAAGGTCCACACCATGGAGGTCGTCGCTCCCGACGGGGGCGCGGGCGGATCCACGCAGGTGGTCGAGGTGCCCAAGAACCTCGATTACCCGATGTGGTGCGGCCCGTCGCCGGTGCGCCCCTACACCGCCGACCGCTGCAAGCCGCCGGGAACCTATTGGATTTACGACTACTCGATCGGCTACCTGGGCGGTTGGGGGGCACACCCCTTGGACATCATGGTCTGGGGCTGCGACGCCGATACGGCCGGCCCGATGACCATCGAGGGCACGGGCGTCATTCCCACCGAGGGCTTGTACGACACCGTCTACCACTGGGATATGAAGATCGAGATGGCCGGCGGCGTGAAGATGACCTTCACGCCCGGCGGCGACTCGACCAGGTTCCTTGGGCCGGAAGGCTGGGTGCGGATCTGGCGAGGGGGCATCGACGCCGAGCCGAAATCGCTACTGACTTCGAAGATCGGCCCAAATGACGTCCACCTGATCGACAGCAAGAATCACTACCAGAACTTCGTCGACGCGGTGAAGTCGCGCCAAGGGGCCGTCAGCAACCTCGAGGACGCCGTGCGGAGCGACCTCATCAGCCAGCTCTGCAACATCGCCGTGCGCGTGAAGCGCAAGATCACCTGGGACCCCAAGAAGGCCACCATCGTCGGCGACCCCGAGGCCGCCCGGCTGATGCACCGCGACATGCGCGCCCCGTGGACGCTATGACCCGCGAGGCGGCGGGCATGGGGGGTAGCGGCCTCGGCTAGTGGCCGCCGCACCCGGGGCAACCGCCCGACCGGGCATAGTTCGGGTTGTCGACCGTGAAGCCCCGGCCCATGGGGTTGTCTTGGAAGTCGATGACCGTTCCGTCGAGGTGCGGATCGAACTTCTTGCGCGTCACGACGGTCACGCCATGCTGTTCGTAGCGGGCGTCGGTCTTGGCGTCATAACGGTTGTCGAAGGCCAGCGAGTACTGGAGCCCGCTGCACCCGCCCCCCGCGATGCCCATGCGGATCATGATCCCGGGCTCGAGCTGCTGGGCTGCCATCACCCGTTGGATTTCCCCCGCGGCGGTTTCGGTCAACGTAATCGACATGTTGGCATTGCACTCCTGGAACGTGGGAACCGTTCCCCGGCCCCTGAACGGCTACGGAACCTGAGACCCTCGGGGCCAACGCGCCCCCTTTCCATCCTACGCTTTCCCGCCGCGAACGCCAAGGGAGGGAAAAGAACCGCCCCGCACGAAGCGGGGCGGCGGGATCGGTCGGCAGCGCGCCATGCCGGCTTACTTCACGAGCCACACCGGCGAGTAGACGAACTGGCTCTGCGGCGTGGACGAAGTCGAAGGAATGCTGCCGCGGGTGCAAATCCGGGCGGGCTGGACGATCACCTTCTTGCTCGACATGCTTCCCGTGAGCTTCACGTACATGACCCGGACGCCGCAGAACTTGACGATGGTGTACTGGGCATTGTTGCCCGGTCCCACGACCGTCCGGAAGATCGGGATGATGCGCGGCTGGCCGATGATCGAGGCGAGGTCGTCCTTCACGCCGGCGCTGATCCCCGTGTCGCCGTTGAGGACCAACT
>DYLT01000021.1 GCA_020721945.1 Blastopirellula marina | reverse complement strand
CAGCGTCCATCGCTGCCGCTCGACCGACCGATCGGTCCGCCGGTCAGCCAAGCCGAAGCCCTCAAGGCGGCCAGCAGCACGGACCGCGCGCCCCCGACGCCGCGCGGCGCCGAGTCGTTTGCCGGCCCCCGGCCTCGGGCCGACCAGCGCTACGAGCCGATCTACACCCTGGCCGACTACGGATACGATCCCGCCGAAATCGCCCGGCGCACGGGCACGCCCGTCGGCGAAGTCCAACTGATCCTCAGTCTTCGCGCGGCGCGGGAGTGAACGGCCCCAAGCGTCCCTCGGGCGTGAGCACCCCGACGGCCAGCCTCCCGTCGGTATGGTAGGGATCGCCGCCTCCGTTGCGCCCCTGGCGCGCGGGTTGGAAGTCGTCGATCCAGTCCGTGTGGATCAGTCGGCCGGCCGCGCGCAAGTCGGCCAGGAGCTTGTCGCGTTCGGCATCGACGTCGGGGCCAATATGATGCGTGATCTGGCCCGTCGTATGGCTGAATCCGACGCGCGTGTCGAACGTGGCCGCCCCGATCCAGATCGGGCGCCCGGTCGGATCGGCCCGATCGAAGCGCCAGAATCGCACGTGATGGCGGCGGCGGGCGTCGTGCCCGGCGGGCAATTCGAATGCCAGATCCTCGCGTCTGCCCCCCAGGTAGAGATGGCTCACCGGCGCGTCCGGATAAGGTTGGCGAAGCACGGTGCTCTCGGCGATGCGCAGCGCGCTGGCCAGGGTGATTCGATCGGCCGGATGCCATCCCGCCGCGATCATCGACGTGGTCAACTCCTCCTCAGTTCCCGCCAGCGCGATATTCACCGGATCGCCCGGTATTCCGTCGCGCGTGTGCGTGCGTGTCGGGGCGTCCTCCAGGGCCGGGCGATAGCCCTCGACGAACCGCCAGCACGCGGGAACCACCACATAGGCCGCCAGCAGATAGACGGCCAGCAAGACCACGGCGACCCCCATCAGCCGCCGGGCCAGACGACGCACGTGCCGCGAAGATCGACGCCGCATACGTCGCATTCTGCCTTGCGCCCGCATGCCGGGCAAGGTCGAGTCGGCGCGAGCCGTTCTCGTCATCGCGGGTCGCCGCGATCCGCGTCCTTTCGCCGTTTCGCGACGTTGTTCAGCAATTCCAAGAGGGCCTCGACGATCTTCGGCTCGGCCTCGACCTCCAGGCAACTGCTCCGGGCACGCCACGTGGTGTAGCCGCCCAGCGGGAACTGATCGGGCGGCGGCAGATAGCCGTAGTAGCCGTTGGCCAGCTCGATATTGATCGTGGGTTTCAGAGGGCTCTTGGCCTTGATCGCCAACCCGGTGCTGCCGAAGACTTCGTTGGGGATCGCCGCGATGCCCAGCGATCCGATGCGGATTGCCTGGAGCTTGACGTCTCGCGTCGAGGGAAGTTCGCTCAAGAGCACCGTCTCGCGCGCGTACACGTCGGCGACGCTCCGCAGGATGCCCTCCTTGAGGCCCGCGAGGTGTGCCCGGGCAGCCGCCACTTCCTCCGCGGTCGGCATGCGCACCCCCAGCACCAGCGACTTCTCCTCGACGACCAGCGGGACCCAATCGTGATACTCGATCGTCTTGTACGCCGCGAAGGCCGCCTGGGCCACGTCCTCGCCCACGGTGAAGCGGTCGAACTTGCGCGGCGGATTGACGAAGTCGCAGCAATTGGCGTCGCCGCTGGTGCCGTTGGACATGATGCCCACGAACCCCGGGCCGGCCCCGATCCGCTCGCCGATCCGTCGGCAGAACACGCCGAAATAGTCGGCCGACAAGGGTGGCGCGCCAGCGTAGTGGGTCGAGTAGTTGCCCAACACCGCCACCGGCCGGCCCTCGGGCGTCTGCACGGAGATCACCGAGACGTCGTCGTCGACCGGCCCCGTGCGCCGCACCGCGTTGGGGTTCTGGTAGCCCGGGTTCATTTGGGCCTGGTCGTTCTTCGAGCCGCCGAAGGGGTTCGTGGCCGCGGTGCCGGGCTTCATGAGGAACCGCCGGCAGAACACGTTCTTGGGGTCCTTGCCCACGGCCCAGCCGATCCGCGCCGGGGCCAGGTTCTTCCAAGCCAGGGCGATCCCGTCGGCGATCTTGCCGGGCAGGAACCGGGCATACTCCTCATCGACACCCGTCCCCAGCGCGCCGAAGACCGACGGAGCCGAGTGGCAATGGGTGGCCGAGACCAGCATGTGTCCGGCGGGAATGCCCGTGGCCTTCTCGGCCCTCGCCTTGGCCTCGTCGATCAGCGGCCGGGGAACGACACAGCTATCCACGACCGCCAAGGCGATCTGCGTCGAGCCGTCGTCGAGCACGAGGCACCGCACGTAGAGCGGGTCGGTGACCTTGTCGGCCTTGCCTTCGAGCATCCCGCCGTTGACCAGCACCGGGAGCTTCGTCGGCGTGATGTCGAGGGCGCAAGCGCCCGCGCGGAACGACTTTTTCGCTGGAGTTCCCCCGGAAGCAAAGGCAATCTCCCCAAAAAGCACGACCACCAGGACGATTGCCAAAGCCGCCCGGAGCGTCCACGTCGGATGAGCAGGTCGAAGCATGGGAGCGTGCCTCACATCAGCGTTCTTTTGTCATGACTTCGTGTCCGCGGAGTCGCCCGGACGCTACGGTCGAGGGGGCCACCCCGTGACTCGTCTCACGTCTAAGCTGTCCAGCGTTTCAGACGATTTCAGGCAACTCGTAGCCTTTGCGGCGCGGACGGCTGAGGTAGCCATTGGCCTCGTCGTCGCCCACGAACTGCTCCTTTTGCGGATCCCACTGGAGTCGGCGCCCGAGTTCGCGCGCGATGTTTGCCAGGTGGCACACGGTGATCGAGCGGTGGCCGATCTCGACATCGGCGACCGGCCGCTGTCGCGTCTTGATGCAGTCGATCCAGTTCTCCATGTGGTAGCGGGCCTGCCACAAGGCCACTTCGTCGCGCCATTTGTCGGCCAGGTGTTTGGGCGGCGGGTTCTTGACCAGGTCCTTGGGATTGGTCGTGAACTTGTTCCGGTTGATCTCGATCTTGCCGTGTTCGCCCGTGAAAATCGCCCCGCCATGCGGGCCTCTTTCCAGCTCGAGCCGGACCTCGATGCCGTGGGCGTACCGGTACGAGACTTTGCCGTTGGGCCCCGGCGTCACCGGCCAGATCTCGACCGGACCGCTGTCGTCCATGCCGAGCGCCCATTGGATCTGGTCCAGTCCGTGGGCCCCCCAATTGGTCATCTCCCCTCCGGAGAAGTCGCGCCACCCCATCCACCCAAAGTGCAAGGCGGCGTTGTAAGGACGCATCTCGGCCTGGCCCAGCCAGCGGTCCCAATCGAGGCCCTCGGGGATGGGTTGCTCGGGAAGGCCCTGGTAGCGGTTCGGGCCGGTGTAGTTGATGCCCTGCACGAGCTTGATCTTGCCAATGCCGCCGTTGCGCACGAACTCGCAGGCAAAGCGGTTCATCTCCATCGAGCGCTGTTGGCTGCCCACCTGGAACACGCGGCGGTACTTGCGCACCGCCTGGACCAGCACCCGGCCCTCGCGAATCGTCAAGGTCAGCGGTTTCTCCGCGTAAACGTCCTTGCCGGCCTGGCACGCATGGATCGACGGGAGGACGCGGCCGTGGTCGGTCGTCACCACGAGCACCGCGTCGATATCCTTCTCGTCGAGCAGACGCCGATGGTCCTGATGGATGCGCCAGCGGGCCTGTTTCTGCTTGGCAACATCCTCGGCCCGCTTCCGATAGCAGTCGCACACGCTGGCAATTTGGCCCGACTCGGGCAATTGGTCGATCAGCAGGCGCGCCCGGCCGCCGGTGCCGATGACGCCGATCGTCACCCGTTCGTTCGCTCCGGGCTTGCCCAGCGCTGCGAGAACCGTGCGCGGCACGAGGTAGGGTAACGAGACTCCGGAAACCGCGGCGTGGATCAAGAAATGGCGGCGAGAACGCAAGGACGATGGTGTCATGGCGAGGTGGGCTCCTCAAGAGGTGGGGGCATCACAGCCAGTTGGGCCCAGTATACGGGCCAGCGCCCCTCGAAAACAAGCACCCTATCGGGCGAGTGATAGGGTAGTTTGGGTGTGATGGACAAGATCGGACAAGTTGGAGGATGGTGGGGATTGTGCCGATTCTTCTGATGATGCCGGGCCGAATGGCCGAATAGAGTAATGCCGAGCATTCGGTCTTGCACACCCTCTGGACTTCGGGCCGCTACTATGGGGAGCTTCCGAGAGCGATGGAGATGGCTAGTTCTGGCGCTCGCGTGGTGCGCCACGTGGTCGGTGCCCGCGGCGGCGCAGGTTCCCGGCCCGCTGCCCGATGCTTGTCCCGGACCTTGTCCGCAGTCCGAGCGCGATCCCGCGAAATCGTTGTGCCCAGACGAACACGATTTCTACCTCACGCCGCCTCGGTGTCCGTGGTACGTGGTGGGCGATGGTTTGGCGATCCGCCGCGATGCGGCTGGGCATTTCCACGCCGCCACGTTGAACAACCCGTATAGCGTGGCCCTCTCGACCGCCGACCTGGACGACCGGTTCAGCGGCGGTGCCCGGGTGCTGGTCGGCCACACGATCAACGATTGCCTCCAGGTCGAGGGCGTCTATTTCACGCTGGGCGAGTGGGACGAGGCGCGGGCCATCCGTAACATGACCGAGAACGACATCGGCGGACAGGGGAACTTGTTCTCGCCGTTCACGGACTTCGGCAATCCCCCGGTCGTCGGTTTGGACTACAACCGCTTCGCGTCGATCCACTACGTTTCCTCGCTGGACAACGTGGAGCTGAACGTCCGCCGCGCCATGCCGATGCCCGCTGGCAAGCTGACCACGTCGATCCTCTTTGGTGTGCGCTACCTGGATATTCCCGAACGCTTCGAGTACGCGACGGAAGCGGCCAGCGGTGGATTTCCGGGCGGCAGCATCGCAACGAACGAAGTTCGTGTCGACACCGACAACGTGCTGGTCGGTCCCCAGATCGGGGCCCTCTTCGAGTTCTACGCCGAGAACCGCTGGTGGGTGAACTTCGAGATCAAAGGCGCGCTGTGCAACAACCGTGCGGGCCAGGCAACCGAGTACCGCAATGCGACCGACGGCTTCGAGACGGTCTCGTTCGGCAGCCGCAAGGACGACAGCACGGCCTTCGTGGGCGACCTCGCCTTGACGTTCGTCTACCGGTGGTCGCCGTTTTTGACCACGCGTCTGGGATACCAAGCCATCTGGGTCGACGGGCTCGCCTTGGCGTCGGAAAACTTCAACCGCGACGTCCACATCCTGACCGATGGCCCGGCCCAGTTGGTGACCGAGGGCAACGTGGTCTATCACGGCCCGCACGCGGGCATCATGTTGAGCTGGTAGCCGGCCAGGGCCAACCGTCGTAGCGTTCGGCCACATCGAAGACCCGGTCCAGCCGGGCCAGGGTGAGCACCTCTTTGACGCTTGTCGAGGCGCAGACGAGCAAGCGCAACGACCGCTCGCGCAGTCGGCGATTGAACCGAAGCACCTCCGGCAAGAGCGAGACCTCGATACGCTCGGCCGGCCGCAGATCGAGCACCACGGGCGTGGTCGCCTCGTCGGCCAGTTTCTGGAGATCCTCGCGGAGCGTTTGGACGGGCACCGGGCCGGTCATTTGGGCCAGCGGCAGGGCGGCCACCGTCACCGATCCTTCGTTGCGGACCGCCAAGATTTGGTACTCCAAGCCCATCCGTGCAGACTCCCCAAGGCGTACCCTCAATCGATGCACGTCGCTCATTCTACCCAACCGGCAGCGAGGTACAAGGACCCTGGGGTCTTGCCTCCCCCGCGCCGTTCGCCCACAATCAGGGCCGGACGTGGGGATTCCCACCCGTCCCGTTCATCTCACCTAAAAACGGAGGAATCTTTATGACCACCCAACCCACGTGCAGCCACTGCTGCCTGAGCCGCCGGCAGTGCTTGAAGGTCCTGTCGATGTCCGCGCTGGGCGCAAGCCTTGTGACGTCGAGTCTTGACGCCGCCGAACCGAAGGCCGCGCCGGCCAAGACCGACTTCATCGATCCGGCCAACTTGCGGCCGCGTCCCGAGGTCCGCGTGGCCGCCACCTTTCTCGAACTGCCCCGGCCTTACTGGCTGGGCTGGCCCGGCACGGCCTACGACCTCGACGCGCACCAGAAGGAGTACTCGGCCCTTTTGGCCCAGTCGGCGCAGCGGACCGGAGTGCAGGTCCGCCTCGAGTCGAAGCCCATTCACTCCGAAGAAGCACTGGGCCAGTGGATCGCCAAGGTCAAGGCTCAGCCACCCCATGCCTTGCTGGTGATGCTCCAGCACATGCACGGCTGGAACTGGGTTCCCCGGGTGGCCAAAGAGGCGGGCTTGCCCCTCATCGTGTTTGCGCCGGTGGGGACGACCTTTACCGGCCACGTCGGCGGGGCGGCGCGGCTCCCCCGGGTGCACATCATTTCCTCGCTGGAGTGGTCGGCGGTGGAAGCCGGCCTGCGCATGGTCCGCGCCAAACGGATGTTCGAGGAGACCCGGGTCCTATGGATCCACGGCAACCAGCGCAACGAAACCGTCATGGAGCGCCTGGGGATGAAGGTCCGGGCCATCCCCCGCGACACCTTCAATCAGGAGTTCGACCGGCAGCCCGTGACCGAGGAGGTCAAGGACGTGGCCAACGACCTCCGCAAACGTGCCCAAAAGGTGGTCGAGCCGAACGATAAGGACCTCCTCAACGCCGCCCGGGCCTACGTGACGGCCAAACGGCTCCTGGCGGCCGAACAGGCCAATGCCCTGACCATGGACTGCCTGGGCATGGTGGGGGCCAAGCTGGTGCCCACCCCGCCCTGCGCCGGCTGGATGCTGTTGCAGGACCAGGGCATCACCGCGGGGTGCGAGGCCGACCTGTTCGGCGCCGTGTCGCTGATGACCACCAGCTATCTCCTCGATCGGCCCGGCTACATGAACGACCCGGTGCCCGAGACCGTCAAGAACGTGTTGATCGCCGCCCATTGCACCAGCGGGACGCGGATCGAGGGGTTCGACAAGCCCCCGGCACCGTTCATCCTGCGCAGCCACGCCGAGTCGAATATCGGGGTCGCCCCCCAGGTGCTCTGGCCGGTCGGCCAGCCGGTCACCCTTGTCCGTTTCAGCAATGCCAACGAGATGATCATCGACACGGGAAAGCTAGCGGGAAATGTGAACACGCCCCCGGCCGGCGGGTGCCGCACCTCGGTCGAGATCAAGATGGACAACATCGAGGACTGCCGCGACGTGCGCGGTTTCCACCAGGTGGTCACCCTGGGCAATCACCGGCGCGTGCTCGAAGGGTTCTGCGAGCTGTACGGGATCCGGCACGTCCACTCGCCGCGGTTCTCGACCTTCGCCGACGGAGGTGAGGCATGACCCGAACCGCCCTGTTCATCCGCGTCCTGGCCGCCGGCTGGACCGCCGTCCTTGCGGGGGCCGTGGCGGCCGGCGAGCCCGTCTCGTTCCACTCGCCAGGCTTTCCACCCTCGCAGATGGACGCCCAAGGCCGCCTGCTCGAGGACTGGGCCGCCGTGGGGGTGAAGCTCCGCGGCGAAGGGGTCGTCGACGGGCCGGTGGAGGTCAAGGCGGTCAAGCTCGAGGGGATCGTCCCTGCCGCGCAAGCCGTCTCGGCACGCGGCGCGGTGCGACTTTCCTGGACCGCCTACCGCGCCCCGACCTTTCCCTCGGGCGTGGACGTGCTTTCGGTGCGCGTCGAGGAGGCGCAGGGCAAGGCGGCCAACGTCACGGTGGCCCTGGAGGTGCCTCCGGCGGCACAAGTCGGGCTGCGCACCGTCCGACTCGGCCCGCGCACGGTCCTCACGATGCCCCACGCAACCCTCGAGGGCCAGATCGAGCGCGCGTGGGGCCACTGCGACGAGGCCACGTCGATGCCCGGCTGGGCCAGGCCCGAGGGCAAGTGCGACCCGGCATTCCGGAACATCCGGGCTGGCATGGGTGGCGTTTCGATCCGCTATCGTTTCGCGGTCAAGCCGAAGAGCGTGGCGGGCGTGGCGTTGGGCTTCTGCGAGAGCCACTGGGAGCGTCGCGGGCAGCGGCCCATGCTCTGCGTGGTCGAGGGCGCGCCGGCCGAGGTGGTCGACCCGATCGCCCGGTGGGGCCGCCATAAGCCGGGCGTCCTGGTGTTCCGCGCCCGCGATCAGAACGGCGATGGCAAGATCGAGATCACCGTGCGCCCCGCCGCCGGCGCCCCGGACCGCAATCCGATCCTCAATGCCATCTGGTTCTTCCCGGCCAGCAAGACGCCGGATCTGGCCAGGATGATCTCCGGCGAGGCGACGGCCTCCGCCACGCGCTACGTCGATGTGGGCGGCCAGAACGACCAGTCGCTCTATCCGCCCGGCAAACTCGAGTACCGCCTGGCGATTCCCGCCGGCGGGGTGAAGGAGCTGACGTTCCTCGTGGCATGCCACGGCGACTCGGCCCCAATACCCGAGACCGGCACCTGGACGCCCGACGCGCTGCGCCGCGCCGCCGTCGCGGTGTGGCGCGATTGGGCCGGCAAGTAGAACCGTCCCGCGCGGGATGGTGTATCGACCACGCCGCGAATGCCCCACGCCGGGGCCCCGGCTTCCAGCGCCGGCGCCCGACCCCACGCTTGCCGCGCGATCGGCGGCGGCGCGGGGCCGGGCCGGTCGCTCGGGCTATGGCTTGAGGCCCAACTCGACCGCGTACGGCCTCAGCGCGTCGATCACCAATTGGATGTGCTCGTCGAGATCAACGCCTAACCGCTCCGCGCCCCGGCGGATCTCCTCGCGGTCGACTTTGGCCGCGAACGCTTTGTCCTTGAGCTTCTTGCGCACGCTCTTCGCGCTCAGCGACGCGATGCCATCAGGCCGCACTAGCGAGCAGGCGATCACAAAGCCCGCCAGTTCGTCACACGCCAGCAGGGCCTTGTCCATCGGCGAGTCGGCCGGGACGCCAAGGTTCGTATTGTGGGCGGAGATGGCGTGGGCCAGCGCCTCTTCGCCCCGCTCGCGCAGCCAGGCCACGATCTTCGCGGGGTGCTCGCTTGGCCACTGCTCGTAGTCGGCGTCGTGCAGCAATCCGGCCAGGCCCCACGTCTCGGCGTCGTCGCCGGCGCCGCCATATCGCGCTGCGGCGGCACGCATGGCGATCTCGACCGCCCGCGCGTGATTCCATAGCGAAGGATTCGATGTCCACGCCCTAAGCTGCTGGAGGGCTTCTTCGCGAGTCAGTCGCATGGGAAGGTCTCGCACGTTGGTCGGGGTTCCATGATCGGTACACCGTGCCGTGAACGACCCCCGCCCGCCCGTTCGGGCCTGGGTCGACCACAGGGCGGCAATGTTACGGTTTCGACGTCTCGGGCGCTGCCTGGCTGCGTTCGGCGAGGGCCTCGGAGAGCATGGCTTGGGCCGATGCGGGCAGTTGGGGCAAGGCGGCCAAGAACTGCTTGGCGGCGTCCTTGCCGGGGATTTCGCCCGCAAGCCGCGCGGCATGGGCCTGAAGCTGACGATCGGCGCTGCGCAGCGCCTCGAGGAGGCGCGGGACGGCCTGTTCCGGCGCGGTGCGCACCAGTCCCGCCAGCGCCCCCGCCCGCAGATGCGCGGCCTTGGCGGTCGTGTACACCCGGGCGTACGCGGTCCGGGCTGCCTCGCGGTCGCCTCGCTGGGCCAGACGCTCGGCCCGAAGCAGGGTGGCGTGCAGTTGGGCCGACACGCGCGCTGGGGATCGCCGCGGCGTGGCGGGCGTGAGGGCCTCCTCGGGCACGGCCTCGCCCAAGTTGGCCAGGGCCATGGCGGCCGCACAGGCCACGTCGTCGTCCCGGTCGGCGAGCCGTTCGGCCAGCGCCGGTTGGGCCGCCGCGTCGCGCCGGCGTCCCAGGGCATCGAGAATCGCCACGCGCCATGCCGGCTCGCCCGCGCCCCGGAGGGCCTCGACCATTGCCCGGCCCGCCGCCGGCGACGGATTGCACTCCAAGGCGCCCAAGGCGTATTGGCGCACGGTCGCATCGGCGTCGTGGAGCAACTCGGCGATCGGGCCGACCGATTCCTCGCCGCCGATCACCGCGAGTTGCCGCAGGCAGAAGATCCGCTCGTTGAGCTGGGTCGTCTTCCGCAACCGCACAAGCAATGCGCGAGAAAGGGCCGTGCGCTCCGTAGCCTTCTCGGGATGCATCGCGCGGCGGACGATCTCGTCGAGAATCGCCTTGGGCGGGCGCGACGACTTGCGGCCCGGCTCGGGAAACTCCTTGGCCGATATCATCGCGTCGATCACCCGGCCGTACGCGGCCTCCCACTCGGCCGCGCTCCGCGAGGCGGGCGGGGCCCGGCCGGTCAGTTCTTCAACAAGCCGAGGGATCTCGGCGGCTGCCGTGGCCAAATGCATGGGTTCTCCGCATGGAGCATCGTGTTGAGCGATCTAGTACACCTGCCAAGGGCTGCGCTTGGGCGTATTCAACAAGCGGTTCGCCTCGGCATCGCCGGGGAACTCGCCCCGAACCGGGTCATACCGCAACGGCCGCTGAAGCTGATCCATGATCGCGATCAACATGCACAGCGACCCGGAGCGGTAGGCCACCTCTTCGTTGCAGATCGTCTTCTTTCGGGTGCGTATGCACTCGAGCCAGTTGCCGTTGTGGTCGTTGTTTCGGGGACGATACAGTCGCACGTCGCCCGGACCCAACGGGGTGGGATCGAACTTCTCGGGCACCTTCGGGCCGCCGAAGATCCGCTTCTGCCCGCGGCTGCCGAAGACCATGGTGTCGGCCGAGTCGCCTGGAGTGCGAGGACACCGGATCTCGATGCCGTCGGCGTAGCGGAAGGTGAGCGGGGCGTCGCCCCGGGGCGGCAGGATCGCGACGGGACCCTCCTCGTCCTTGCCCAGGGCCCACTGGGCCATGTCCAGCACGTGGGAACCCCAGTTCCCGATCGAGCCCAGACCGAAATCGCGGAATCCCTGCCAATGTCCCACGAACCGGTACGGCCGCCACGCCGCCGGACCCAGCCACAGGTCCCAGTCGAACTCGTCGCGGTCGGGCGGGGTGTGCCGCGCGGCATAGTCGGGAAAGTCGGGCTGCGGCGACGGGCCGACGGTGACAACCGCGTGGCTTACCTTGCCGATGCGCCCGCTGCGCACCATCTCGCAGAAGTCGCGCAAGTTTCCCTCGTTGTTGCTCCGCCGCTGGGTGCCGTGCTGGAAGATGCGGCCGTAACGGCGAATGGCCGCGACCATGGCCTGGCCTTCCTGGATCGTCAGGGCGAACGGCTTCTCGGAAAACACGTCCTTGCCCGCCTTGGCCGCCATGATGCACATGATCGGTCGCCAGTGTTCGGGCGCAGCGATCACCACGCCATCGACATCGGGCCGGGCGAGCACGTCGCGGAAGTCGCGGTACGCCGCCAAGCCGCGGTACTGGCCGCTCGCCTTGCGCGGAGCGACCATCTCCTCGATCAGCGACGTGACCTTCTCGCGCACGCCGCGGCGCACGTCGCTGATAGCCAAGGGCTCGACGTCCGGTCGGCCCGCAAACTCGCGCACCAACTGGACCCCCCGGCCTCCGGGGCCGATGAACGCCACACCGATCCGCTCGCTGGCCGCCGGGCGTCCCGCCAGCCCCAGGGCCGACCCCGGCACGATCCACGGGGCCACGCCCAGCGCCGCCGTGCCCTGAACGAATCGACGCCGTTTCATGGCAACCCTCCTCGCTTTGTCCCACACCTTGGCCACTGCCCCAAGAAGACGCCCGCCGCGACCGGCGAGCGACCTCATGCCGCCGGCTGCCCGCGTACAACCACCGCATTATGGAGCGCCTCCGGCGGACAGAAAAGAGGGGTGGCCGTCCGACGTCAGGGTCTTGTCAGCCCGCGCTGCAATCACGACAATACGTCTTTCGCCGGTGGCGGAGTCGGTTCCGCCTTGCTTTGGCCCGCGCATGGGATACCTGGTCTATGCCAAGTTGTGTTCTGGCTTACTCGGGTGGGTTGGATACCTCGGTCATTCTCGGCTGGCTGATGGAAGAGGGGTACGAGGTCCACGCGGTCTACGTGGACCTGGGTCAGCCCTGCGAAGATCGCCAGGCGATCCTCGAGAAGGCCAAGCGAATCGGCGCGCGGTCGGCCCGCATCGTCGATGCGCAAGAGGAACTCTGCCGCGACTTCGCCTTTCCCGTGCTCCAATGGCAGGCGAAGTACGAGGGCATGTACTTGTTGGGTACGTCGATCGCCCGGCCCCTGATCTCGAAGGTCTGCCTCGAGGTCGCCCGGGAGGTCGGGGCCGAGGCCTACGCCCACGGGGCCACGGGCAAGGGCAACGACCAGTGCCGGTTCCAGCTTGCCGCCGACGCGCTGGCGCCGCAGGTGCGCGTCATCGCCCCGTGGCGCATCGAGAAGTTCCGCAAGAAGTTCCCCGGCCGCAGCGAGATGATCGCGTACTGCCAGGCCAAGGGCATTCCGGTCAAGGCCACGTCGGCCAAGCCGTATAGCTCCGACGAGAACTGCCTGCACATCAGCTACGAGGCGGGCAAGCTCGAGGATCTGGCGGTCAACGGCGTCGAGTTGGTCGAATTCGGCATGACCGTCTCGCCCCAGCAGGCCCCGGACCGGGTCGAACCGGTGACCATCGGTTTCGAGGCCGGCGTGCCCGTGGCGGTCAACGGCAAGCGGCTCCGCGCCTTCGAGGTGGTGCGCGAGCTGAACCAGATCGGCGGGCGCAACGGCGTGGGGCGGATCGACATGGTCGAGAACCGCTTTGTGGGGATGAAGAGCCGTGGGGTGTACGAGGCCCCGGGCATGACGATCCTCTACACGGCCCATCGGCTGTTGGAGCAACTGACGCTCGACCGCGATCTCGTGCATCTGCGCGACCGCCTGGCTCCCGAGGTCGCCGAGATGGTCTACTACGGCTTCTGGTACCACGCGAAGATGGACGCCCTGATGGCGTTCATCCGGCAAGCCCAACAGCCGGTCACCGGCGAGGTGGCCCTGAACCTGTACAAGGGGAACCTGATGGTCGACCGGCGGTCCAGCCCGAACAGCCTTTACGACGAGGGAATCGCCACGATGGAGGGCGGCGGGCAGTACAACCAGACCGACGCCGAGGGATTCCTGCGGATCCAGGGCCTTCCGATCCGGGTCCAGGCGCGGCTGCACCCCCGGGGACGGTGACGGCCGATGGGTGGGAAACGCACGCTTGAGACACACCCGGCGGGTGGTCTTCAGCCACCCTTGGGGTGCGTTGGCGCGTCTGAGAGATAAAGGGTGATTCGGCGATTCCGAACGCCCGAATAGAATATCGATGGTGTCGATGGCGGTCCCGCGGCGCAGACCGTGGCAGGAAAGCCATCCTGCATCGCGCGTTTGCCGCAATTCGTCAACGTCGCCTGGGAAACGCACCCATGGTCAAGAGTTCCTCGCTCCTCGTTGGAACCGCAGCACCCGAGATGGTCCCCGTGGAGCGATTGCTGCTCGACCCCAAGAACCCTCGTCTTGCCGGTTCTGGGCTGGCGCTCGACCAACAGGAGGAGATTCTCAAGGTTCTGTGGACCGATCGCGCCGTCAACGAGCTTGTGGACTCGATTGCAACGAGCGGCTATTGGACGCATGAGGAGTTGTTTGCCGGGAAGGAGTCGGAGAGACTCGTCGTATTCGAGGGAAATCGCCGTCTTGCGGCGGTGAAGTTGCTTTTGGATGAGAATCTCCAGGGGCGCATCGGTGCAGTCGGCATACCGAGGCTGTCGGACACTCAAAAACAGAATCTGGTTCGCCTGCCCGTGATCCAGTGCCGTCGCGAAGACGTTTGGCAGTTTATCGGTTTTAAACATGTCAACGGGCCACAGGATTGGGACTCGATCGCCAAGGCCCAGTACATTGCGACGGTCCACAACGAGTACGGCGTGTCGCTTGCGGATATTGCGAAGACGATCGGCGACCGGCACGATACGGTGGGGCGCCTATACCGAGGGCTGATGGTCTTAGAGCAGGCGGAAAGAGCGGGCGTGTTCGACAGGAAGGACCGATGGAACACCCGGTTCGCGTATTCCCATCTATGGACGGGGCTCGGCTATTCCGGCGTTCAGAAGTTTCTGGGTTTGTCTGCTGACGGAGGTTTCCATTCGAATCCAGTGCCGCAGTCGCGATTGCCGCACTTGCGGGAACTCTGTGTCTGGCTCTACGGCAGCCGACAGCAGAACAGGCCGCCACTGGTCAGGAGCCAGAATCCCGACCTTCGCAATCTCGACGAAGTGCTTCGAAGCAAGGACGGCCTTGCGGCCTTGCGCGCGGGGCTTCCTTTGGAGACCTCCCTGAAGGCCAGTCATGGCGACAAGCGTCTCCTTCGCGAGGCAATGGTTCTCGCCGAGCAGAAGCTCAAAGAATCGCTTGGTTTGATACCCACCGGGTTCGCAGGCGACTCCGACCTCGTGGAGAAGGCGAAGAACATCAGCCTCATCTCTGAGAGCATTCTGGAAGAGATGGAGGCGCGAACGTCCGAGGCCGGTCGCAAGCGGAAGACGCGGAGGCGGGCCGGAAGATGATCGATCCGAGTGCCCTTCCCGCGGCGACGGCTCCGGTCGAGCACCATGCGGATTTCGTTGAACTCGATATCCTGAGGAGCCGGCACCAGCGCATGTCCATCGCCAGTTACATGCGCGTCCTCGATTCGGCCGCCGCTTCCGAGATCCTCGCCGACTCGGAAGACGAGCCGCTTGGCCAATGGATGGACACGGCTGCGGAAAGTCTGGCAGAATCCGTTTTCGCGGAATTGGACGAACGCTTTAACGCCTGCGGGAAAGACGCGGAGTGCTATCCTTTCGAGCTGGGCGCCGACAGCGTCGCGGCGCGAACAAATGCCGCGGACAGCGTTTACACGTTTCTCGCGCTCTTGTCGTGGTTCGGGAAGGACGCCGGCCCCAGAGACCTCGACGGGGAGAAGCTCTTCGAGGAGGTCTGCGCGATGGCCTGCAAGAGCTATTTGGGCTGGCCGCACCCGAACGTCCGTTCAGCGGTATTTGGTTTTCCCCGCCGGCTCGCGCCAAGAGGATTCGCTGACGCGGTCGACGAGCTGTGCCGCGCACTGGGCGAGGGCCGCGGCTGCCACAAGAACCGGCGATTGGTTCGCACACAGAAGGACGCGAAGCTCGACGTGGTGGCATGGCGAGAGTTCAGCGACCATCGCGAAGGGAAAGTGATTCTGTTCGGCCAGTGTGCGACCGGGCAAGACTGGCGGAACAAGATGACCGAGTTGCCTCCGCCGGTGGATTGGTGCCGCTACTGGATGCTCGACGCGCCCGCAGTGTCTCCAATCCGTTGCTTCTTCGTTCCCCACCGAATCGAGCGACAACGTTGGGTTCATGCGTGCCTGCTTGGAGGCATCGTCTTTGACCGCTGCCGAATCGCTGGGCTGGCTCAGCGCGCCAGTTCGGAACTCAAGGCAGAATGGACAGCGTGGTCCAGGCATGTGCTGGGGCGCCTGCGCGAGTGGTCGTGATGCGGAACCGTTTTCACTCCCTGTGCCCATACTTCGCGATGTTCCCCGAGGCATTTGCGGAGAAGTGGATCGCTCATCTGACCAGGCCGAACGACTTGGTGCTGGATCCTTTTTGCGGCCGGGGAACGGCGCCTTTTCAGGCGATTCTCATGGGACGCGATGCGCTGGCCTGCGACATCAACCCGGTTGCATATTGCGTCACGAGGGCGAAGATCGTCACGCCACCGCTTGGTGCGGTGCGAAGGCGGATCACCCAACTGCAAAGACAGTTCCGCGCCGCGGCGTGGGAATCCGTGCGCAGATCGCTGCCAGAGTTCTTCCACGCCGCCTTCCACCCGCGGACGCTCCGCCAGGTCTTGTTCCTCCGATCGGCGCTCCGTTGGAAGACATCGGCCACCGATTGTATGATTGCCGCCTTGGTGCTTGGGTCCTTGCACGGCGAAAGCCGGAAGTCTCCCTTCTATCTGAGCAACCAGATGCCTCGCACGGTCAGCACAAAACCTGCGTACTCCGTACGCTTCTGGCGGCAACATGGGTTCGTGGCTCCGGAGCGTGACGTGTTTGAATTGCTTCGGAATCGCGTCTCGTTTCGATACGAAAGTGCCCCGGCGCCTCGGCAGGGGATTGTGCTCAACGCCGACATGAGGGACTTGCCTCGACTCGTTCCCGACCGGAGAGGCAAGGTGAAGTGTGCCATCACATCTCCGCCTTATTTGGACGTGACGAATTTCGAGGAGGACCAATGGCTTCGGCTTTGGTTTCTGGGCAGCGCGCCCCATCCGACCTATCGCGTCATCTCTCGAGACGACCGGCACGAGCGCCCCGACCGGTATTGGAACATGATCGCCGACATGTGGCGCGTGCTTGGCCAAATGATGGCGCGGCGCGCGCACGTCGTCCTGCGCCTTGGCGGACGGGGCCTGGACAGCGAGCGGCTGGGCCGGTGTCTTCTGGCTGCCAGCGCGTTCTCGGGCCGAAGGGTGTCCCTTATCGACAGTGAGTGCAGTCCCATCCGGGGCCGGCAGACGGATTCGTTTCGTCCGGGAGCGACAGGGTGCCTCTCCGAAGTTGACTTCTGGTTTCAAATCGACTGACGTTTGTACGTCTGGCAGGTTGTTGTGGCCGAACCACGTGTTTCTCTCTGGATCGACACCCACGCCCATCTCGACGCCGAAGCGTTCGATTCGGACCGCGAGGAGGTGATCGCCCGGGCGCGGCGGGCGGGCGTGACGGCCATCGTCTGCCCGGCAATCTCGGCCGATTCCAGCGAGTGCGTACTGCGGCTTGCCCAGACGCACGCGGGGCTTTACGCGGCGGTCGGCATCCAGCCCAACGACTGCGCCCAGGCCGCCCCCGACGACTGGGACCGCATCGCGGGCCTGGCCGATCGGCCGGGCGTGGTGGCCCTGGGCGAGACGGGACTGGATCGCCATTGGGATTACACCCCCTTCGCCGTCCAGCAAGATTACTTCGACCGGCACTTGCGCCTGGCCCAGGCCCGCGACCTGCCGGTGATCGTCCACTGCCGCGACGCAAGCGCCGATCTGTTGCCCATGCTCCGCGAGGCGGCAGCCCGGGGCCCGCTGCGGGGCGTGCTCCACTCGTTCAGCGGCGATCGGGCGATGGCCGACGAGTG
The DNA here is from genome assembly GCA_020721945.1 of Blastopirellula marina. Lineage (GTDB taxonomy): Bacteria > Planctomycetota > Planctomycetia > Pirellulales > Thermoguttaceae > JANLFZ01. Next base: position 12,901 of record DYLT01000021.1, on the reverse strand, counting down.
CGTGGGGCTGGGCCTGGCGATCAGCTTTTCCGGCGCCGTGACCTACCCGAACAAGAAGTTCGAGGCGCTTCGCGAGGCGGCAAGGGTCGTCCCGTCCGACCGGCTGCTGGTCGAGACCGACAGCCCGTACCTCGTCCCGCAGGCGCTGCGCGGGAAGGCGAAGCGGAACGAGCCGGCCCATGTCACGTGGACGGCCCAGCGCCTCGCCGAGCTTCGTGGCGTCGCGCTCGACGAGCTGGCGTTGCAGACCACGGCCAATGCCCGCCGCCTGTTCCGATTGGGTGCCGGCGCGTAGAATTGCCGCGCGGGGTGCTGCGACCATCGGCGCAGTCCCCGTGAACGATTCCCACTTGCTGCTTGATGGAGGCGATCATGGTGCGGACTGCCAGTACGATGCTCCCGTTGGGGACTTTGGCCCCCGACTTTTCGCTATGCGATCCCGAGGGCAAGGTCGTTTCGCTTGCCGATTTCGACGGCGCTGCGGCCCTTTTGGTGGCCTTTCTCTGCAATCACTGCCCCTATGTGAAGCACATCGCCGATCATTTCGCCCAGTTGGCCCGCCAGTACCAGCCACGCGGCGTGGCGATCGTGGGGATCAACTCGAACGACTATCGGATGTTCCCCGACGACTCGCCGGAGAAGATGCGCGACGAGATCGTCCGCCGCGGCTACACGTTCCCTTACCTGGTCGACGCCAGCCAGGAGGTGGCCAAGGCCTATCGCGCGGCCTGCACGCCCGACTTCTTCCTTTTCGACCGCCAGCGCCGGCTGTTCTACCGGGGTCAGATGGATTCGAGCCGGCCGGGCAACGATCTGCCGATCACCGGCGCCGACTTGCGCCGCGCCCTCGATGCCGTGCTCGAAGACCGCCCGGCCCCCGAGGAGCAGTGGCCGAGCCTCGGCTGCAACATCAAATGGAAGCCCGGCAACGAGCCGGAGTACTTCAGGTAGCCCCTACGTCGTGGCCATCCACCGGCTGAGGACCACGGCGGGCAGAAACGTCGCGAGCACGGCGATTGCCCCGGGCACGCCCCGGAAGGCCAAGCACGCGGCCATGTCGAGCACGGCCAGGGTGAGGATCAGGTAGCGCACGGTCAATTGGATCCGCTGGGGCTCGGGCTGGGCAACGGCCTGGAAGCAGCGGACCGCGGTGTGCATGCCCAAGATCGCCAGCAACAGGTACCATCCCTCGGCGGTCACCTCGCGCACGAACAGCTCACGAAAGACCCAGCCGGGCAACAGCAGAAGGCCACCGATTCCCAAGAGCACCACCACGGTGGCCGCGACGAGCGGGGTGCGGCTGCCAGGTCGAGCCTCGCTCCGCGCGAACCACGTGACGCCGACGATGTAGACCCCGATCGCCGAGGCGACGAGCCAGTGCGGCCCGAGCCACGCGGCCTCGAAGAGGCTCATGCCCAACAGCACGTTGAGGGCCCGGCACGCGCCCATCGCCAGCGGGCCAAGCGGCGTGGTCTTCAGGACGGCATCGTAGGCGACGATCAAGCCGGCCAGGAGCGCGGCGACGATCGCGGGCCTGGCCTCGCCCGAGAGCACGGCGGCCGCGCCCGCCAGGATCAGCCCCAACGCGAGCAGTCCCCAGCCGAGCGCCAAGGCGGCGGCGAGGGGCACGCGGCCCGAGGGAATGGGGCGTTCCGGTCGCTCCGTGGCGTCGAGGTGGCGGTCGAACACGTCGTTGAGCGTCACGCCAGCCCCGTAGAGCGCGCACGACGAGGCGATCAACAGCCCGAACGGCGCGTGGTCCGCCGGGGTCAACACCGCATGGGTGGCCAGAAAGCCCATCACCACGTCGGCCGCGGCCGTGAAGAGGTTCGGAAGCCGGACCAGTTCCAGGTACGCGCCCACGCCGGTGGGCCCATCGTCGCGGTCGTCCCGCGCGTCCTCCCTCATCCTTCATTCCTCATGCTTCATCCCGATTCTGGCCAGCACCCGCTCGAGGAACTGTTTCGCTTCGCGGCCAGCGTCGTCCGGATTGTCGAGATAGGGGTAAAGCTCGACGGTGAGCCAGCCGTCGTAGCCGGTTGCGGCGATCGCACGGAGCGTGGCCTCGAAGTCGATGGCCCCATGCCCGGGGATGAGGTGCTGGTGGACCCGGCTTGGCGCGATGTCTTCGAGGTGGTAGTGCCGGGTGCAGGGCGCCATGCGAGGGATCCAGCGTTCCGGGGCGTCGCCGGCGCAATAGGCGTGCCCGATGTCGAAATTGAGCCCCAGGCGCGGCGAGTCGATCCGGCCGACGAACTCGAGGTATTGGTCGAATCGTTCGATCAAGAGGCCTGGCTCGGGCTCGATCAACAGATCGACGTGGCACTGTTCGGCGACCTCGATGCAGGGCATCAGTTCGTCGTAGAAGACCCGCGCCGCCTCGGACCACGATTGGCCCGCGACGCGCGGCCCGCCGGGTTCGGTCTGAATGCTCGGAGCCCCCAACTCGGCGGCCAGGCGCAAGGCCCGCTTGGTGTGTTCGCGGCGGATCGCGCGGTAGTTGGGGTCGGGCTCGATCCACGAGGGGTGCCAGTACGGCTGCCTGGGGTCCGCCACCGCGTTCATCATGAAGCCGTTGACGTTCGAGATCGCCATTCGATGCCGGGCCAGGGCATCGCGGATCGCCCGTTTCTGTTCGTCGAGCAGTCCGGCGGGCCAGGCGTGGGGCACATCGGCCAGAAGCTCCAGTCCCCGGTAGCCCAGGCCGGCGATCCGCCGAATCGTCTCCTCGACCGGGAACCGCAGATAGGCGTTGGAGCTGAACGCGAGTTTCATGGGCGGTATTGTACCTCGGGCGAGGCGGGGTTGCCACGGTGCGAAAACAGCGAGGGCCGGCTCCCCCGAAAGGGACCGGCCCTCGCATCGTCACGGAGCAAGACGAAACGTCCCGGGCCGACGAGAGGCCCCGGTCCGTCCCATCGAAGCATCGCACGGCCGTTGGCCGTCTACTTTTTCTTTTCCTTGGCCTTAGCCTTCAGTTCGGCCTTCTGGTCGTCGGTCAACAGGTCCATGAGCTTGCCCCGAATCTCTTTCATAAGCGCTCCCATTTCCTTGCGGAGCGAAATCAACTTCTGTTGCTGTTCGTCGGTGGGCTTGACGGCTTCCCGGACCATGTCCTCGGCCTCTTTGCCCTTCTTGCCCGCCTGCTTGGCATTCTTGCGGGCCTCTTGCTCGGCCTTGCGCTGTTCGGGGGTCAACACCTCCATCATCTTCTTGCGGAGCTCGTCGACCTTCGGCATGAACTCCTGCTTGATCTTCTGGACCTTCTCCTTCTGGTCGTCGGTCAACTTCAGGCCCTCGAGGAACTGGGCCGGCATAAAGACAGGCGGGGCCTTCGGCTTGGCAGCCTTTTTCTTCTTCTTGCCCTCGCCAGCCAACAGGGGCGTGGCAACCACCAGCACCAACACCAGGGTCAGCACGAACCGCAACGTCCTCATCAGAGGGGCTCCTTGAATCAAGAACGGAGACACTGGCGGCAGGCACCGAATATCCCACCCAGGATATCGGAGCGTCGCCGGAGAAACGGTTTCATCCTTTATGAACCCCAACCCCCCGGGCTCGGTCTCGCACGAATCCGGTGAGGTCGGCTTCGGCGCTACTGTCGCCTCCGCCGCGCCCGGTGGCAACGACCCCTCGATCGGTGGAGCCCATCGCAGCCCGAATGCCCCTCACGATCTCCCCGGTGCCTCGCTGCGGCCTCGTACACAGCCCCCTCCATCAATGGACCACCGCATACACCCCTCGGGGATAGTCGTCTTGGCGATCTTGAACCATGTGGCCGCGCCAGCAGAATCGCCCAGCCGATCGAGCGACACATTCCACGTCAGGCGCCATGTAGGGGTCGAGGGGTCGTAGTCGGCTTGGGGGAAGGCGCTTCGGGCGACCGGTTTCCAGACGCCCGTGGTCGATTGAAGCAACTGCCAGCCGTGCGGTCGCTTCCGGCCCGAGATCGTGATCGGCACGTATCCAAGGCCGCCGGTCACCGAGAACTCGACCTGTTCGTCGCCGGTTGCAACCAGGGCGATGGGGTAGGTGTGCTGGATGGTTCCCTTGGCCGCATCGGATCTCGATGGCCAACTCGGCTGGCGGCCGCATCCTACGACTTCGGCTGCGCGATCGGCCCAAGGCAAAGGAGCTTCGCCCGATCGACGTCCAGCGCCAGGCCGAAGCGTCCGGTTTGATCCGAAGCGTCCGGTTTGAAACGCCAACACACGGGCTCCCTCCGGCGATCGGCCGCGCCAGCCGTAAGCCCACCCCATGAACGTGTAGTCCTCCATGGCGGGCACGCACGTGTGGGGGGCGATGACACGTAGGGCCGCGCTCGGATCGGCCTCGGCAAACGCCGATGGCCGCGCGACCCAGCCCAACGCGAGGCTTATGCTCGCCGTGCCACAGAGCAGCCTGCGTGATATCGGAGGCTCCTTACCCGGACGTTTCCATGCGATGGGCGATGGGCGCATGCGTTTCGGTTCTCGGCGACGCATGGTGCGACATCCGCCTCGTCTGTCAACGCCTCCCCCGCACGGGTGGCCAACTCGGGTTGAAAAACCGCTGGCCGCGCGGTCTATTAGCGGTTTTGTTCCTAGGGACTCGGGTCTTGCCAACCGCCATGTTTCGTCCCGTCGAGAGTCCGGCCTCGTTTCCTCGGATTGAAGAACAGGTCATCGGCTTCTGGCGTCAGCGGCGCATTTACGAGAAATCGCTCGAGGCCCGGCAGGGAGGGCCGGCCTTTGTGTTCTACGAAGGTCCCCCGACGGCGAACGGGCTTCCCCATCCGGGCCACTGCCTGACTCGGGCGATCAAGGACCTCTTCCCCCGCTATCGCACGATGCGCGGCTACCGCTGCGAGCGCAAGGCCGGCTGGGACACGCACGGCTTGCCGGTCGAAGTCGAGGTCTGCAAGGAGTTGGGCATTCATGCCAAGGACGAGATTGAACGCTACGGGGTCGAGCCGTTCATCCGCAAGTGCCTCGAAAGCGTGTTTCGCTACACGAAGCAGTGGGAACAGCTTACCGAGCGACTGGGATTCTGGATCCGCCTCGACCAGGCCTACGTGACCTACCACCAGAGCTACGTCGAGAGCGTGTGGTGGGCGCTGAAGCACCTGTTCGACCGGGGCTTGTTGTACCAGGGACATAAGATCGTCTGGTGGTGGGCGCAGGGCGGCACGGCCCTGTCGTCCGGCGAGGTGGGCCAGGGATACCGCCAGGTGGCCGATCCGAGCGTCTACGTCCGCTTTCCGCTGGTCGACCAGCCCGATACCGACCTCTTGGTGTGGACGACCACGCCGTGGACGCTGCCCAACAACCAGTTCGCCGCGGTCAAGCCGGACCTCGAGTACGCCACGGCGGCCGTCGAGGGCGAATCGCGCAAGCTGATCGTCGCGGCGGCGTTGGTGGAAACGCTTGCGGCCAAGCTCCATCGGAAGCTCACGGTCGTTTCGACCGTCCGGGGCGCCGATCTGGTCGGCCGGCGCTACGTGCCGCCGTTCGACTATTACTACAAGACCCAGGGCCAGCAACAGGGACGGCTGAAGGCGGGCGGCCGCGAAGCCATCGCCTGGCGGGTCGTGCCGGCCGACTTCGTGACCACCGACACGGGCACGGGCGTGGTGCACCAGGCCCCGGCCTTCGGCGAGGTCGATTACGAGGTGCTCCTGGCCGAGCAGGCGCGCTTTGTCGACGGCGAAGGCCCGCCCTTGATCTGCGCGGTCGGTCCCGACGGCAAGTTCACCGCCGAGGCGCCGGACTATCAAGGACGGTGGGTCAAGGACGCCGACCGCGACATCCTTCGCCAACTGCGTGCCGACGGCACCCTCTTGCACCAGGAGCAATACCTGCACGAGTACCCGTTTTGCTGGCGGGCCGAAGAAGACCCGCTCATCCAGTACCCGCGCAAGAGCTGGTTCATCCGCACCACCCGCTTCAAGGAGCGGATGCTGGCGAACAACCGGCAGATCGGCTGGTTGCCGGAGCACATCCGCGATGGGCGCTTCGGCAACTTCCTCGAGACGAACGTCGATTGGGCCTTGTCGCGCGAGCGGTTCTGGGGCACCCCGTTGCCGATTTGGGTCTGCGAAGCGACCGGCTACGCCGAAGCCGTGGCGAGCTACGCCGAGCTGTTGGCCAAACCCGGCGTCCAGGGCACCGAAGTCTGGGACGAGGCCCATCGCGCCGACCCCGGCCTCTCGGAGCATCTGAAGGTCCACAAGCCGTATATCGACGCCATCACCTACGATTCGCCCAAGGCCCCAGGCAAGCGCATGCGGCGCGTGCCCGAAGTGATCGATTGCTGGTTCGACTCGGGCGCCATGCCGTTTGCCCAATGGGGCTATCCCCACCAGCCCGGGTCGCGCGAGCGCTTCGCCGACCAGTTTCCCGCCGATTTCATCAGCGAGGCCCTCGACCAGACCCGGGGCTGGTTCTATAGCCTCCTGGCGATCAGCACACTGTTGTTCAGCGAGCACGACGGAGCGGGGAGCACGGCGCAGGGAGCGGGGCGCAGCGCCTTGGCCCCCGATCCCGGCGCACCGCTTGCGGCACCGTATCCGCACCCCTTCCGCAACTGCGTGGTGCTCGGGCTGATGCTGGGCGAGGACGGGCAGAAGATGTCGAAGAGCAAGCGGAACTACCGCGAGCCGGACGAGATCTTCGACCGTTACGGGGCCGATGCCCTGCGGTGGTACTTCTTCGCCAATCAGCCGCCGTGGACCTCCATCCGGTACAGCGAGCAGGCGATCAAGGAGAGCATCCCCGAGTTCCTCCTGCGCCTGTGGAACGTGTACAGCTTCTTCGTGATCTATGCGAACATCGATGGCTTCGATCCGGCCGCCTCGGGGTTGGACCGCCCGGGCCAGTTGGACTCGGCGGTGCTGGCCCGCGCCACGGGTTGCCGGCCCATCGCCCAACGGAGCGAGTTGGACCGCTGGATCCTCAGCGAGTTGAACCGCACGGCCGCCGCGGTGGTGCGCGCGATGGACGCGTACGACAATTTCACCGCCTGCCAGCGGCTCGGCGAGTTCGTCGACGCGCTGTCGAACTGGTACGTGCGGCGCAGCCGCGATCGTTTCTGGAGCGGCGAGGCTTCTGCCGACAAGTCGGACGCCTACTGGACGCTCTACGAGTGCCTGCTGACCACGGCGAAGCTCATTGCCCCGTTCGTGCCGTTTCTGGCCGAACGGCTCTGGCAGGGCCTGGCGGTCGAGCCGTTCGAGGCGATCGGCGGCGTGGCGGAAAGCGTCCACCTGTGCGACTATCCGGTGGGCGATCCGGGGGCGATCGACGAAGCGTTGTCGCGCCGCATGGCGCTGGTGCGGGAAATTGTCTCGCTGGGGCGCAGCGCGCGCATGGCGGCCCGGCAAAAGGTCCGCCAGCCGCTGCCTCAGGTCGAGGTCGTGCTGACGAACCCGGCGGACCAGCGCTGGCTCGAGGAGCACGCCTGGTTGGTGCTCGACGAGCTGAACGTGAAGAAGGTGGAGTTCACCCAGCGCGCCGAGCAGTACATCAGCTACACGGTGCTGCCCGACCTGAAACGGCTGGGTCCCCGGCTGGGGCGCCGCCTGCCCGCGTTGCGGCAATTGATCGCCCAGACCGACCCCGCCGAATTGCTCCGGGCCATGGAGGCCGAGGGGCAGGTGACGTTCATGCTTGGCGATGGCCCCGTGGTGCTCGACGCGCAGGACCTCCAGGTCCGGCTCCAGGCCAAGGAGGGCTGGACCGCGGCCCAAGGCAAGTCCTCGGTCGTGGTGCTATCGACCGAGCTGACGCCGGAACTCGTGGCGGAGGGGCTCGCGCGCGAGGTCGTCCACGTGATCCAGAACGGCCGCAAGGAGATGGACTGCCAGTACACCGACCGCATTCGGGTCGCGGCCGCGACGCCGTCGGAGGAGCTGCGCCGCGCGCTGGAGGCGTTTGCCGACTACGTGAAGCGCGAGACGCTGGCCGTCGAGCTTCGCTTGACCTCTTCGGACGACGAGATCCCGAAGCCGGGGGGCCGTCGCTTCGAGACCAAGATCGGTGGCGCGCCCTTGGCCTTGTACCTTCGGCTCGCCCGCTAGCCCGCGCTTTGCGCGAGGCATCCACGCCTTTCGGAGCGTGCCGGTTCCACCGCCTTGGAGTTCGTCTTCCATGCCGAATCCCGATTCCGCCGCCCGGTGCCCGCTTCGTATGGCCGTGCTGCTGTCGGGCACGGGCCGAACGCTCAAGAACCTGTTGGACCGGATCGCCGCGGGGACGCTGGACGCTGCGATTCGGCTGGTGATTTCGAGCGCGCCGGGCGTGCGCGGGCTCGACCACGCGCGCCAGGCGCAGATCCCCGCCGAGGTGCTGTTGCGCAGGGATTATGCCAGCGACGAAGCCTACAGCGAGGCGATCTTCGACCGGGTGCGGGCCGCCGGCGCGGAGTGGGTCGTGTTGGCGGGCTTCCTGAAACGGCTCGTGGTTCCGCCCGACTTCGTTCACCGCGTGACGAACATCCATCCCGCCTTGATCCCGTCGTTCTGCGGCAAGGGGTACTACGGGCACCGCGTTCACGAGGCGGTGCTCGAGTACGGATGCAAGCTGAGCGGTTGCACGGTCCATTTCGTCGACAACGAGTACGATCACGGGCCGGTGATCCTTCAGAAGGCCGTCCCCGTGCTCGACGACGACACGCCCGAGACTCTTGCCGACCGCGTGTTCGTGGCGGAGTGCGAGGCATATCCCGAGGCCCTCCAGTGGATTGCCCAGGGCCGCGTGCGCGTCGAGGGCCGGCGCGTGCGCATCACCTGACGCGGCCGCGGCGCGGCGTGGGTTCGGCTACCGTCGTGCCCAAGCGGCGGCCTCGGCGACCAGCGCGATCGCCTGCTCGATCCGCGCAAGCTCTTCGAAGCCGTACGAGAGCCGCAACTGCCGGCGGCCGGGCTCGACCAGGTCGCCGCGCGGGTGGACGCAGAACTCGCCCGGAACATACACCACCCGGGGGTTCTTCGAGCCGGCGTGGCCGTCCACCGCGGCACTGCCCGTCGTGCGCGACAGAAACCGGAAAAACGCCGAGCGCTCGTGCGTCTGGACCTCGCCGAAGGTCAAGTAGAAGTAGAACCCTGCCCGGCCCCCGCAGCACTCGGCCAGCGCGGGCCCCAGCCGGTCCTCGATCCATCGCCGGGTGGCCGCCGCCTTCTCCCGATAGCCCGCGTTGACCCGGTCGATCTGCGGGCCCACGTGGTGATCCAAGAGATAGCTGGCCACCTCCTGGGTGACCAGCGGGGCGCTGAACCCGGCGTCGCTCGTCTTCTGGACCAGCGCTTGGACCAGCGGCCCGGCGCGCCCCATCAGGTAGCCGATGCGCAACGCCGGCGCGAGGATCTTCGACAGCGTGCCGATCTCGTAGACGATGCCCAGCTCGTCGCCGAGAAGCCCCGATTCCGGCTTCTCGGCCGCCGGGTCGTGGATCAGACTTTCGTAGGCCTTGTCGAAGACCACGGGCACCTGGCGGCCCAGCTCGCGCGAAAGCCGCGCCGCGATCTCGACCAGCCTTCGCCGCCGGGCATTCGACAAGATGCGGCACGTCGGGTTGCCCACGGTGACCACATAGAAAAACCGCACTGCGCCGCGGCGCTGGCCCAGCGTTCGCAGCCGGGCCTCGAGACGCTCGGTGTCGATGCCCTCCTCGTCCTCGGGCACGGCGCAGATCTCGAACCCCCTCCGCTCCAGATAATTCGTGTAGATGTAGTACATCGGGTCGCTGGTAACGACGATGCCCGGCGCCATCACCTGGGCGATGCCCTCGAGAAGGCTCGTCGCGCCGTTGGGGCCGATGATGATCTCGTTGCGGGCCAGGACGTCGTCGGTGAGCCCGCCGAGGCGCCGCTCGGCATGGAACCGGCGCAGCGACGCGATCAGGTTCGCCGACCCGACCGGCCCGCCGTAGTTCAGCGCCAGGCGGTACTTCCGCGGATCGGACAGCACGGCGTGAAGGGCCTCTTCGATGCGGTCCCGCGGAATGGTGTTCTCGTTGACGTAACCCACGCCGAGATTGATGTCGACCTCATCGCGGAAATCGGCGGCGAAGGCGGCCATCATCCGGCTGACCGGCGAGGGCACGCACGACGCCACGCCATAGGCGGAAAAGGGCATCGGGTCGAGTTGCATGGCATCCTCCCACGGGTCGAGGCCCCGGCGCGACTTTGGTTCGCGGCCGCCGGCGACCGGGCCACTCGCCCCCCGTGCCGCGAGCGAGACGGCCCCGTCTTCGCAGGCTTCGCCGCGAAACCTCGGCCCGTCCCCGTGCACGCTTGCCAGGCTACGTTGGTGGGTCGAACTGGGGGATCTTCATCGTCTCGCCATCCTTCAGCGCCGAGCGATGGGCGATGATGCCTGGGATGGTCATGGCCAGGGCCTCGTAAATGTTCACCAGCGGTTGCCGGTCCTGGAGGATCGCCGAGAGGAACTCGTGGGTGAGGTGACCGTGCGAGCCGCCGTGGCCACCCGCCGGCAGGCCCGGCGGCAGCGGCGGCCGTTCGAGGTTGGGCAGACGGGCGAGCAATCCGTGGTACTGGGTGCCCTCCATCCAGCCCCGCTCGCCATAGATGCGGCCGGTTTCCTCGACGCGGCCCGGCACCGACTTGCACATCGACATGCGCGAGGCCCCGCCCTCGCTCGTCTGAAACAGCGCGATCTCATCCGTAAAACAGTTGTTGTATTTGTTCGCGCCGGGCTGGTACGGGGGAAAGGTGCCCCGAAAGCCGAGGCACGAGACCGAGGTGAACCGCTTGCCCGTCACACCCACGTAGTACGCCGTCGAGTGGGTCGGATACCACAGGGGTGGGCTGCCCAGACGCCAGTGGTTGAACGAGTCGATCGGTTTGGGCAGGTAGTGGTAGTACTCGCCCTCGGAGTACACGACCCGGCCGAAGCCGCCCGCCCGATACACCACGCGCATCGCGTGGCATGCCGCATGGTAGCAGCTCGTCTCGGCCATCATGTACTTCAACCCGGTCTGCTGGACCGTCTCCAGCAGCATCTCGCCTTCTTCGACCGAGCCCCAGGTGGCGGGCACGGCGGTCATCACGTGCTTGCCGTGCTTGAGCACTTCCATGCAGTGCCGCGCATGGCTGGGAGCGTCGGTGGCCACGAACACGGCCTCGATCCGAGGGTCCTTCACCAGCGCCTCGAGCGACTCGTACGATTTGCCGCACCGGCATGCCTTCATCAGGCCCTCGCGGCGATCGGGAATCAGATCGCTGACGGCCACGACCTCGACGTTCGGATGGTCCTGGAAACCGAACTCCGCCCCGAACCGACACACCCCGTAGCCCACGATCCCCACGCGGACCTTCCGATCGGAGATCGGCTCGTACTTCGTCTCGGGCTTGGGATCCTCGGCGGCCAGGCCGGGCGCGGCAAGACCCGCGACCATGGCTGCGCCGAGCGGCCCAAACCCCAGTTGCTCGAGAAAACCGCGACGATCGACAGCATGGTCCGGCATGGGTCGTCTCCTCGGCGAAAGGGTCTTCGACACGCGCCGCCGGCCTTGGCGTCCAAGGCCCGAGCCGGCGCGACTTCATCCTACCCACGGCCCCCATCGCACGCCAGACCGGCGACCGGCTCGTTCTTCGGCCCGTGTTCGAGACGAAAACCGGAACGGTCCCCCATCAACGGTTTACCGGGAACGGTTCTTTGGCGCCCCTTGGGGGAGCCCAGTCCCCGGGCCCGCGTCCCTTTCGTCGTACACCCGAATCTCGCAGACGCCCATGTCGCCGGCAGTCTTCTCGACCACCAGGCGCAGCTTCGGCGTCGAGGTCCGCTCGAACCCGATGACCCGGCGGCGGTCCTCGTTGCCGGTCACGGCGATCAAGGTCCTCCAGCGGTCGCGCTCGGCCGCCTCCAGACGGAAATCCACGGCCCGATCGGCCTTGGTCTGGAAGGTGACGTGAACCGTGTCGAATGCGACGGGACGGCCGAAATCCAACTCGACCCACTGCGGCAGCGGCTCTTTGGGATCCGGGCGCCATGCGTTGGGCCATCCCCGGATCGCCCGGGCAAAGCCGTTGTGGACATTCGACGCGACGAACATCGTCTCGCGCGGCGGCGTCTTGGCGACCTCGCCCGCGGGCGCCTCGGGGCCTGGTGTGAGCTGGAAGGTGTAGCATTCGCTCATTCGTTGCCACTGGCCCGCGGCGCGGTAGGCCCGGGCCGTCTCGGGCGGGGCACGGTCGAAAAGCGACCAGCCCAACTGCTTGGCCGGCGCAAGCCAGACGTAATAGAACCCGGGCTTCACCTCGGCGTCCAAGAGAAACTCGACCCAACCGCGGCGTTGTGGCGGCACGGTGGCCACGGCCGTCGCGAGGTCGGCGGCGGCGCTGAAGTCGCCCAGCGATTTCGCCGCACGCAGACCCAGCTTTACCTCGATCGGTTGGTCGCTTTCGGAGACGAGATGCAATGCGACCTTCTCGATCCGCGGACCGGCGACCTGGAACATGACCGCCCGGGCACAGTTCAAGGGGTGAACCACCAGGCGGGGCGCTTTGAGGCTCTCGGGCGGAGCCGTGCTCGACGCAACGGCCTTGGCCGACAAGGCCAGGTCGCGGGGATCCCGGTTCGGCAGGTCGATCAGGTAGCAACCATCCTTCAGCAGTTGCTGTTGCAGCTCGCCGACGTGGCTTTGGAGCAGGCCCCGCGGCGTCGTGCCGCGCAGCTTGCAGATCGCGGCGGCCGTGCCCACGGCCTGACCCTGAAGCCCGCAGGTGATCATCACCCGGGTCGCCCCGAGCGCCACATGGCTGACCGAGATGCAGCGGCCGGCCATCATCAGGTTCTTCACGTCCTTGCTGTAGAGGCAGCGGAACGGCACCGAGAACTTCACCTTGTGCGAAAACGGCCCCGGCCCCGGTCAATCCTGCTCCCGCGCCGCCCCTCGCGGCAAC
>DYLT01000020.1 GCA_020721945.1 Blastopirellula marina | reverse complement strand
TGCGCCGCCCACTGGCACAGGTCCACGGTGTGGGCGCCCCACTCGAGGATCCCGCCCCCGTGGAAGTCGAAGAAGCCACGCCACCCGCCGGCGACGTACTGTTTGTTGAAGGGGCGCCACGGGCAGGGCCCCAGCCAGAGGTCCCAATCGACCTCGTCCTTGGGCGGTTCGGGCTCGGCGGGAAGCCAGTCGTGCCGCACGCCGGGGGCCAGGGTGTTCGCGTGAACCGTCTTGAGCTTGCCCAGCTTGCCCGAGTGGACCAGATCGGCGGCGAAGATGAAGTTGGCGATGCTGCGCCGCTGGGTACCGGCCTGGTAGATCCGGCCGTAGCGGTTGACCGTGTCGGCCAGGGCGCGGCTCTCGGCGATGGTCATCGAGCAGGGCTTCTCGCAATAGATATCCTTGCCGGCCTTGGCCGCGTAGATCGAGGCCAGCGTGTGCCAGCGGTCGCCGGTGGCGATGAGCACCGCGTCGATGTCGGGTCGGGCGAGCATCTCGCGGAAGTCGCGATACGTGGCACAGTCCTTGGTGCCGTACTTCGTGTCGGCAAGGTTCTTGATCTGTTCGCGGCGCATGCGCCGGGCATCGGCAATGGCCACAAACTGGACCACGGGCTCGTCCATCATGCAACCCAGCACGTGTTGTCCGCGACTGCCGATCCCCAGACCGCCCAGCACGATGCGTTCGCTAGGCGAGACGGCGCCGTCTTTTCCCAGCGCGCGGCCGGGGACGAACAGGGGGACTGCCAGGACGGCGCCGGTGTGGGCCGCCGCCACCAAGAACCGCCGCCGCGAAACGGCCGAACGTCGATCCGGCATGGTTCGTTCTCCTCCTCAGGTGAAGTCTCGATCAGACCGTCCTCATCGCCCGGCGCGGTCGCCGAGGCGACGATGCAACAGGCAGGATACGCTACAGGGACTCCGCTACGCAAGTTCACCCGCGCAGAGGGTGGGGGGGCGAACGTCGAGCGGGCCGAGTCTCGGGGACGATTCCGTCGCCCCGCAAGCCGATCCTTGGCCAACCCGCGCCGCCAAGACGAGCCCCCTGGGACCGATGCCATGCGGCGAAGCACGACGGGGAGAACCAAGAGATTGCGGCCCGTGGGATTCGAACCCACACCCCTTGCGGGACAAGATCCTAAGTCTTGCGTGTCTGCCAATTCCACCAGGGCCGCCGGGTGCCCGTTCCTAGGCAACGCGGGCAATCCCGTAGGGGTTGTCGGCCGCCAAGGAAAAAACGCCGACCAAACATTGTACCAGGTTGGGCAGCGCCCGAACAACCGAAGGGTCAGCGGGATGGATTCTCCGCGAGGCGGATGGATGCCCACTGGGCCAGTTGTTCGCGGAAGATCTTGGCGTTGTGGCGGATATCCACCGGGAAGCCAGGATGGAAGAGGAACTCGCGAATCGCCCGCGTGTGGGGGTGCGCCTGGGCCAACTCGCGCAGCTCGGCGGTCAACGTATCGGCCGCGCGCGGCGTGCGAGGGAATCGGTCGGCGTGGGGCTCGACCACCAGCACAGGCCGCTGGCGCCCCACCGGCCCCACTCCCACCAAGGCGCTGCGGAACACGGCCGGGTGCTGGTTGAAGATCGCCTCGCAGGGGATGGTGTACAGGGGGCCGTCGGGGGTAAGCACCCGGTGCGCCAGCCGGCCGCAAAACCAGAACCGCCCCCGCGCGTCGAGGTAGCCGGCGTCGCCCAGACGGTGCCAAACCGTGGGGCCGTCGGCGATCTTGCCCAGGGCATTCGCTTCGGTGCGTGTGACGTAGCGCCGGGTGACGACCGGCCCGCGGACCACCAGTTCGCCGATCTGGCCGGGAGGCAGTTCCTCGGCGTCCTCGATGCGGGCGATCGGTCCCTCGACGATCCGGATCACCTTCCATTCGATCCGGGCGAACTTTTGCCCCACACACACGCCGGCCCCCTGGTGTGTGCGATGGATGGTCTCGCGCAGCACTTCCTCGGCCGAGATCGAGGCCACGGGAAGCGATTCGGTCGCGCCGTAGGGCGTATGCACTTCGCCCTCGGGATGGATGCAGGCCTTCGTGCGCCGCAGCACCTCGGCCGGCACCGGGGCCCCGGCCGACAACACGCGGCGCACGGTGGACAGGCGGATCCCGCGCTGGTCGCAATACCGGCTTACGCGGTTCCAAATGGCCGGCGAGCCGAAGGCCTGGGTGACGCTCCAGTCGCGGCACGCCTCGACGATCTTGGCGGGGTCCACCCGGGCTGGGCGCGAAGGGTCCATGTCGGGAATCACCGCCGTCACCCCCATCGCGCCGTTGAACAGCCCGAACAAAGGAAAACACGGTAGATCGACCTCGCCGGGTCGAATACCGTAATGGTCGCGGATCTCGTCGACCTGCGCATTGAAATGGCCGTGGGTGTAGAGCACGCCCTTGGGAGGGCCGGTGCTGCCGGTGGTAAAGATGACGGCCGCCGGATCGTCGGCTCCCGTGGCGACGCACAGGCCCTCGGACGCGTCGCGACGGAGCTGATCGAGCGTCACGCCCCCCCAGAACCATCGCCGGCCGACCGTCACATGGAAGCGGCTCTGGCGAAAGCGGCCGCGAAGCAGCATCCGCAGGGCATGAACCACGGGGATCGCCACGAACCCTTCCGGCTCGGCCTCGGCCAGGCAGCGCACGAGGTTCCGCCGCCCCATGCCCGGGTCGATGAGCACCGTCACCGCGCCGGCCTTCAAGAGCGCGAAGACCAGCGAAACGAAGTCGATGCCCGGTCGCACGAGTAGGGCCAGACGTGTGCCCGGCACGACGCCCAGGTCGCGAAGCCCCCGGGCGATCCGGCCGCTGTCGTCGTCCAACTCGCGGAACGTCACCCCGCGGTATCGCCGCTTACCCTGCCGGTCGTATCCGAGGGGCTCGATCACGGCCAAGGCGTCGGGCATGTTCCGGGCCACCTCCGACAGCCGCGCGGCCACGTTGACGCGGTCTGCCACCGAGTGCTCGCGGTTTGCCGGTATTGCCGACATGGAACAAGACTCCCGACCTGGTGGACTGGCCCGCCGGTAAACCGTCACGGGCTGGGGACGGGCACGTTTTTCGGTCCATCTGCGAACCGATCGACGTGCCTATCCCCCCGACGCCGGCGATCATACCGAGCCCGAGCCATTACGGGAAGTCGAAGGGGATTGCTCCTTTGCCCGTGCGCCTTCGCGCTGGTCGGCAAACCCTTTATACTGCCCCTCAACCCTCAGGAGGCTCTTGGGGGCGGACGTTGGCGATAGGTTCAAGGGCTATGACACAGCAGCAGAAGATCACGCGGGCGCAGGCCCAGGCGCCGTTTTTTGTCGGACTGGATTTGGGGGGGACGAATATCAAGGTCGGCGTGGTCGACGATCTCGGCCGGACCCTGTATTTCGAGACGATTGCCACCGAGGTCGACCAGGGCCCCGAGGCGGGGGCGCGTCGCATGGGCGAGGCCATTCGGCGGGCGATCGCTGGGGCAGGACTCGACCCGTGCGAGGTGGCGGGCGTGGGACTGGGGTCGCCCGGCACGATGGACATTCCCGCGGGACGCCTGGTCGATCCCGCCAACCTGCCCGGCTGGCAGAACTTTCCCATCCGCGACAAGGTCTCCCAGTACGCCGGCTTTCCCGTGGCCTTTGCCAACGACGCCCGTGCCGCCGCCTTCGGCGAACGCTGGATCGGTTACGGCAAGGACCGTAAGGATCTCAGCAGCATGATTTTGCTGACCTTGGGCACCGGCATTGGCTGCGGCATCCTCATCGAAGGCCGGATTGTCAACGGCGAACACAGCCACGGCGGCGAGTTCGGGCATTCGATCATCAATTTCCACAACGACGCGCGCCAGTGCGGCTGCGGCAAGCTCGGGCACTTCGAGGCCTATGCCAGCGCGACGGCCGTCGCCGCGCGCACCCGCGAGGCCCTCGAAGCCGGCCGATCCAGCTCGCTCGGCAACCGGCTCGAGGCCGGCGACGAACTCAGCGCCCGACTCGTTGCCGAGGAGGCCCAGCGCGGCGACGAACTCGCCTTGGAAATCGTCGTCGAGACCGCCCGGTTCCTGGCCGTGGGCATCGTCAACCTCATGCACACGATCGATCCCAACGCGATCCTCATCGGCGGGGCGATGACCTTCGGCGGACACCAGTCGCCGGTCGGGCGCCGTTTTCTCGAGGAGATCCGGGCCGAGGTCCGGCGCCGCGCCTACCGGTTCCTTGCCGAACGGACCGAGATCGACTTCGCCCTCTTGGGCGGCGACGCGGGCTATATCGGCGCCGCCGGGATCGCGCGGGAGGAATTTCTCGCTCGACGCCGCGCGCAGGCCGATTCCTGAAGTTCGCGGCAGGCTTCGCAAGCGGCTGGGTGGTCGCATTCTCCAGACGGCGCCTCGCAGCGATTGGCACCCGATTTGCTTCGCTTGGCTTCCGTCATGCCCACCCAGACGGGCGCGGCGGTTGCGAGGCACGACGCGCATCCGTTGGGGAGGCATCCCACGACGTCACCGCGGACGAGCCGGAGCTGGCTCGTTCTTCGGTCCGTTTTCCTGCGGAAACGCAAGAACCGTCGTTGGGTTGCCCGAACGCGGGCGCTGCAAGAAAGCGCCCGACGACCTTCCGGGTCCTGAGAAGAATTTGCACACCGCCTCGCAGGTCCAGACCGGCGTGGGCGCCCCTTGCCGAGAGACTCGGGATGGCGCCGGTCGCCGGAAATCCGGAGGTTCGAGATGTCGAGAAACGTGTTACTATCCGTGGTCCTGTCGACGTTGCTGGCGCCGTGCGCGCTGGAGGCTGCCGCGCAAGAGACCGTGCCTGGCGCGAGACCCGATGGGGTGCAACTCCGGGCCGAATGGCACCGGACCGTGGTGGCCCTCATCGACGCCCAGGCGGCCGAGAAGCCCGATCCGGCCAAGATCAAGGAACTGACCGAGAAGCTCCAAACGCTTCGCGCGCAAATGCCGCAGCCGGGTGGATTCGGCGGGATGGGTCCGGGCTGGGGACGAGGGGCGTGCGCGGGGATGGGCATGGGCATGGGCCCCGGACGCGGCGCCGGACTCGGGGCCGGATGGTGCGGGGGCCGGGGCCCGGGCGCCGGCCGTGGACCGGGGATGGCTCGCGGTCCGGGATACGGCCGTGGAGCCGGCGCCGGCGCCAACGCGGGCTGGGGGCGGGCCTTTGTCGACGAGAACCAGAACGGAATCTGCGACCGCTTCGAGCAGGCACGCGGCACGAAGTAGCCGGTATTCCCAAGGGCGGCCGGGCCCTGCCATGCGGTCGGGCCCGGCCGTACAATGAGGCCCTATGGCTCGATTGGCGGCAATCCTGGCAATGCTCGTCGCGGCTTGGGGAGGTTGGGCGTGGTGGCAGTACCACGAGTACGGCCATGCCCGCGAGGCGGCGCGGCAAACCGTCCGGCGGCAGGCCCACACAGTCATGACGGCGCTGGTTGGGGGCATTCGCTTTCACCGCCGGTTCGGACCTGCGTTTCCCGAGCAACTCCAGGCCCAGCTCGATGCGTTGGCTGAGGCCGACGACGTGCTGGCCGTGGCCGTCGGCACGCGCGATGGCAAGACCGTCTTTTCGGCGGGACGCCGGACGTTCCAGGTGGTCCCGTCGGAGGCTTGCCTGGGCGAATCGTGGGAGGCTGGCGCCTTGCGCTATGGCGTCGAGTTCCCGCTCGAGCAGCAACCCGAGGTGGTTGGGGGGGGCTGGGGTGGCGGGCGGGGCATGGGGCGCGGGCGCCGCGCCGCCATCGAGCCTGGTCCCTTCGGCCCCGAGACGCGCCTGGTGGCGATGCTCCTGGTAGACGGCTCGCAGGCCGATGCCGCGATCGGCCGCGAGGCGCGGCTTCGCGTGCTGGTTGTGGCGGCCGGTGGGCTGGTGCTGGTCTTCTTGGCCGCGGCGTGGTGGGCGAGCTTGAGGCTGGCCGCGGCCCGCGGCCGCGCCGCCGT
Source organism: Blastopirellula marina (assembly GCA_020721945.1). Classification (GTDB taxonomy): domain Bacteria; phylum Planctomycetota; class Planctomycetia; order Pirellulales; family Thermoguttaceae; genus JANLFZ01. The sequence continues at coordinate 24,053 of DYLT01000020.1, read as the reverse complement.
CCTCGAGGCCGAGGCCCGGCACCTCCGCGACCTGAGCCAGGCCGCCGCCGGCCTAGCGCACGAGACGCGCAATCCGTTGGGGCTCATCCGCGGCTGGACCCAGCGACTGGCCGAGTCCGACCCATCGCCCGACCGGGCGCAACGCTTCGGCGCGCTGATCGAGGAGTGCGACCGCATCACCGCGAGGATCAACCACTTTCTCGCGTTCGCCCGGCCGGCAAGTCCCGCGTTGGGGCCAGTGGATCTCGATCGGCTCTTCGACGATCTGGCCGCGGTGCTCGAACCCGACCTGGACGCCAAGGGAGTGACCCTCGATCGTCCGCGCCCAGTCCAGCCGTGTTCGGTCGAGGCCGATGCCGAGTTGCTCCGTCAGGCGCTATTCAATTTGGTGGGCAACGCCATTGGGTTTTCGCCACCGCGGGGCGTGGTGGAAATCGCCGTGCGCGGCGTGCGCGGCGGCACCTGCCGGATCGAGGTCGCCGACCGCGGCCCAGGGGTCGCCGCAGAACATGTTCCGCGGCTTTTCTCTCCCTACTTCACGACGCGGCCGGGCGGCACGGGTCTGGGACTGGCGATGGTTCGGCGCATTGCCGCGGCGCACGGCTGGACCGCCGGCCACTCGCCACGGGCCGGCGGAGGAGCGGTGTTCTGGATCGACGCGATGCGTGTTCTTCGCAGGTCCTGACCATGAGCCAGACGACGATCCTGATCGTCGACGACGAGGCCCCGCAGCGACGTTTGCTGGCGGGGTTCGTCGAATCGCTCGGCTACCGCGCGGTGGAGGCCAGTTCGGGCGAGGAGGCGATCGGCGCGGTGCGCCAGCGCCGGCCCGACATGGTCTTGCTCGATGTGCGGCTTCCCGGCCTCAGTGGCATCGAGGTCTTGGCGGAGATCCGCAAGTTCGACGAGACGCTGCCGGTGCTGTTGATCACGGCCTTTGCCGATCTGCGCCAGGCCGTGGCGGCGATCAAGGGGGGGGCCGACGATTACCTGGCCAAGCCCATCGACCTCGATGAACTGGAAGCGGCCATTTCCGATGCGTTGGGCAAGAGCCGCCCTTCCGCGTCGCGCGGCGCCAAGGAGCCAGCGTGGACCGGCCGCCTGCCGCCAGGCTTCGTGTGCCAGAGCGCGGCCATGCGCCACGTGGTCGAGACCGCCGCCGTGGTGGCCCCGTCCAGCGCCCCCGTGCTTATTCTGGGGCCGAGCGGTTCGGGCAAGGAGATGATCGCCCGGTTGATCCACCTGTGGAGCCCCCGTGCGGGCGGCCCCCTCGTGGCCACCAATTGCGCCGGCCTGCCCGAGTCGCTCATCGAAAGCGAACTGTTCGGGCATACCAAGGGGGCCTTCACGGGGGCGGCCCAAGCCCGCCAGGGCGTCTTCCGCGCGGCCCACGGCGGGACCCTGTTCCTCGACGAGATCGGCGAGCTGCCGCTGCACGTCCAGCCGAAGCTGCTCCGCGCGTTGGAGTCGGGCGAGATCACGCCGGTCGGCAGCGACACGCCGGTGACGGTCGACGCCCGGCTGGTGGCGGCCACCAACCGCGATCTGGCCGAGGCGGTGGCGCAGGGCCGATTCCGCGAAGACCTTTACTACCGAATCAACGTGGTCGAGCTGGCGGTGCCGCCCCTTGGCGAACGGATCGACGACGTGCTGCCTCTGGCCCAGCGGTTCGCCTCGGAGCTGGCCGGCTCGCCGGTCCGGCTCTCGCCTCAGGCGGTCGAGTGCCTCCTGGCCTATCCCTGGCCGGGCAACGTGCGGGAGCTGCGCAATGCGATCCAGCGGGCGTGCCTGTTGTGCCGCGGCGACGTGATCCTGCCCGAGCATCTGCCCCCGCGGATCGCCGCGCCCGGCGCCCAAGCGACCGCCCCCCCGGCCTCGGTCGGGCGGCTTTCGCAGGTCGAACAGGCCACCATCTTGGCGACACTGGCCGAGTGCCAGGGCAACCGCACCCACGCCGCCAAGCGACTCGGCATCAGCCGGCGCGCGCTGATCTACAAACTCCGCGCCATCGAGTCCCGCACGCGGCCCGATCCTTCGGTCTGAGCCCCACCGCACGCCGAAGCGCGTCTACCACGCCTTGGTTTGACCGGGCATGGCGACCGGATAGAACCCATCAGCGTCGGGCAGCACGGGCGGGTCGGCATCGAGGGCAAGCCGGGCGGGCAAGAGGTTCAGCTCCGACCGGACCGCCTCGTCCCACGTGACCACCCGGCCCGAGTACACGGCCATGCGCCCCAGCACCGCCGTAAAGCTGCTGTCGGCGCCGTGGTCGCCATCGAACACGTAGGGGCCGTCGCCGCGGATACTGGCCTGCAAGTCGACGTGCTCTTGCTGGTACGGGTTGCGCCCGCCGAAGTCCTCCAGGAGCTGTTTCTCGGTGCGGTAGCCGGCCTTGCCCGTGCCGTACGGGCCCGAACCGAGCGTCATGACGCCCTTGGTGCCGTGGACGTTATCGGAGACGTGTTCCCAGCAGCCGCCGATCTGGCGGGCTTGGCAGAAGTGGCGCACGCCGTGGTCGTGCTCGTATTCGACACAGAAATGGTCGTAGATCTGCCCGTTGCCGCGCCCCGTGCGCACCTGCCGGCCGCCCATGCCGTTGGCCCGCACCGGATGGCTATCCATGACCCAGTTGGCGATGTCGATCTCGTGGACCGCCTGCTCGACCAGGTGGTCGCCCGAGAGCCACGTGAAGTACCCCCAGCGCCGAATCTGCCATTCCATCTCGGTCATGTTGGCCGGCCGGCGGGAATGGTCGATGCCGCTGGGCATGTTGAAGTAGGTGCGCAAGAACCTCACCTCGCCCACGGCTCCGTCGCGCAACCGCCGTATCGCCTCGAGGTAGTTCTTCTGATGCCGGCGCTGGAGGCCCACCACGACCGAGAGCTTCTTCGCTTTCGCCTGGCGGTTCGTCTCGACCAACGACCGGTAACCCGGCGCGTCGACGCAGCAGGGCTTCTCCATGAACACATGCTTGCCGGCCTGGACCGCCGCCGCGTACTGCATAGGCCGGAACACGGGCGGGGTGGTCAGCAGCACCACGTCGACGCCGCAGTCGATGGCCTTCTGATAGGCGTCGAAACCCGTGAACCGGCGCTCCGGCGGCACGTCGATCTTGTCCTTGATCTCGTCGATCTGGAGCAGGTTGCGGAGGCTCGATTCGAGCCGGTCGCGCAGCACATCCGCCATGGCCACGAGCTTCACGGGCCCCGAAGCCACTAAGGCGTCGCGGCAAGCCCCCGTGCCACGGCCTCCACAGCCGATGAAGGCCAAACGCAGCACGTCGCTGCCGGCCGCGTGGACCGAACGGGCCAGCGGCATTGTCGCCAGCGCCGCGCCGGCGGCGGTCTTCACAAAGGTGCGGCGGGAAGTGGCTGCGCGCGAGACTCGGGGGTCGCTCATCGGTAGGTCCTCGAACTGCTGAAATGCCGGAGTTGCAAACCCCCGATTCTTGCCGAAACGAACCGCCGCTGTCAACAGGGCCACCCGGGTGCCCTGGCCCAAAGATCGCGACGGCCGGCGAGCGTGCCACGCTTTCGAAGAAGCGGTGCTCTCGGTCAGCCTGGAATGAGAACGTCACGAAAGTGACCGCCCCCAGCGCCGACCTCTGATGGGGCGGCCCTGGGGGCGAAACCCGTCGAGGGATGGCTTCAAGCCAACCGCTCGGCCGGCGTCTTCCAGTTCACCAGCTTCCAAAAGGCCTCGACGAACTTCGGGCGCGCGTTGCGGTAGTCGATGTAGTAGGCGTGCTCCCACACGTCGCAGGTCAACAGGGGCGTGCGGCCGTCCTTGATCGGGGTGTGGGCGTTCGGCATGCCCTCGATCGTCAATCGGCCATCCGGGCCCTGGACAAGCCATGCCCAGCCCGAGCCGAAGAGCTTCACCGCCGTGTCGGTGAACTGCTCCTGAAACTTGGCGAACGAGCCGAAGTTCTCGTCGATGGCCTTGGCGAGCTTGCCCTCGGGCCGCCCGCCGCCCTTGGGCGACAGGCAGTGCCAGAAGAACGTGTGGTTCCAAACCTGGGCCGCGTTGTTGAAGATCGGGGTGTCGAGCTTGGCCTTGCGCACGATCTGTTCGAGCGAGAGCCCGTCGAACTCGCCTCCCGGCACGAGCTTGTTGAGGTTGGCCACGTACGCGGCATGGTGCTTGCCATAGTGGTACTGGATGGTCTCGTGCGACATCAGCGGAGCCAGGGCGTCCTCCGGCCACGGCAGCTTCGGCAGGGTGAACGGTTCCTTGGTGGCCGCCGAAGCCGAAGCCCCGCGAAGGAACCATGGCGCGACCGCCATTCCGGCCGCCGACGTTAGCAGGGTACGCCGTGAGAGATTTCCTGGGTTCATACGTGACCCCTCCACAGGTTTGCGGTTCGCCGAAAATCGATGTGCCCAGGTAGAGTATGCGCGAGCCGTGGCCGAGGCAAGCCATAGCCTTGCCGGCATGACCCGGATCGGGGGTTCTAGCCGATTGGGCATGGACTCGGTATCTTGGAACCGACTGGGACCGTGCCATTTCCGCGGCGAAGTCGGCGAAAACGGAACGGTCCCCGTCGAACGCGGGGGCGATGCACGCGTATTTCGGCCCGATAAGGCGGGAAAACAAGCCAGTCCCCCGCCTGAAGACCCCTGGCACGTCGGGTTGCGATTGGACTGCATGAGACCTGAGCCATGACACGCGGACGGACCGTCCGGACACTTCGACCGGAGCGCGCGAAAGCCAACGGCAAACCCCTGGCGTCTGGGGGGTGTCCGGGTCGTCGGAAGCCCCACCGCGAGGAGCTGGGTCCGGGCGACAATCTCTGCGCGCATTGCTCGGCCAAGTGCTGCAAGTACTTCGCGCTGCCGATCGATACCCCGACCGAGTGGGCCGACTTCGAGTACATCCGGTGGTTTTTGTTCCACGAGCGCGCGGCGGTATTTGTCGAGAACGGCGATTGGTATCTCTTGGTCTACACACGGTGCAAGCACCTGCGCGAGGACAACCGCTGCGCGATCTACCCGGCGCGGCCGGATGTTTGCCGCCAGTACAGTACCACCAACTGCGAATACGAGGACGACTGGGTTTACGACCAGTATTTCGAGACGTCGGAGCAGGTGGAGGAGTACGCCGAGGCCGTCCTTCGGCCCCGGCCGGGGCGTACGATCCGCAGCCCGCAGCCCGAGCCGCCGTGTGGCCCCTCGGCCTCGCGCGACGTGTGAGGGACACGACCCCATGCCGCAACACGCCAAGATCACTGCCCGAACGCTGAAGGGTTTTCGCGACTACCTGCCCGAAACGATGATCCCGCGCGAGCGGCTCATCGAGACCGCCCGGCGTGTCTACCGCTCGTACGGGTTCAGCCCGATCGACACCCCGGCCCTGGAGTACCTCGAGGTGCTTTCGGGCAAGGGAGGCGACGAGAGCGACAAACAGCTTTACCAGTTCTGCGACCGCGACAAGCGCTGGGTGGGAATGCGGTTCGACTTGACCGTGCCGTTGGCCCGGTTCGTCGCGCAACACCTGGGCGACTTGCCGATCCCTTTCAAGCGGTATCACATCGCGGCCGTGTGGCGCGGCGAGAACACCCAGCGCGGCCGCTACCGCGAGTTCGTGCAGTGCGATTTCGACACGATCGGCACGCGGTCGGCCGCTGCCGACATCGAAACGGCCCTGGTGATCTGTGACCTCTTGCGGGCGATCGGCTTCGAGGCGTTCACCCTGCGCATCAACCACCGCATGGTCCTTGCCGGATTGTTGGAAAAGCTCGGCCTGGCGGGGCAGTCGGTGGCGATCCTCCGGGCGCTCGACAAGCTCGCCAAGATCGGCCCCGAGAAAGTCGCCGAGGAGATGATGGCCACCGCCGGCACCACCGATGTGCAAACCGGCGAGGTGCTCCGTCTGGCCCGCATCGCGGGCACGAACGACGAGGTGCTCGCGCAGTTGGGGCCGTTGGTGGCGGGTAGCGCGACGGGGGAGGCGGGCGTGGACCGGTTGGCCGAGGTCCTGGCCGGCCTGCGGGCCGCCGGCCTGCCGGACGAGCGCGTGCGACTCGACGTGGCCATCGCCCGGGGACTCGACTACTACACCGGCACCATCTACGAAACCTATCTCGACGCCTTGCCGGCCATTGGCAGCGTCTGCTCGGGCGGACGCTACGACAACCTCGCCGGGCTGTTCACCAGCCACGAGTTGCCGGGCGTGGGTGCCTCGCTCGGGCTGGACCGCCTGCTTGCGGCCATGGAAGAGCTTGGGATGATCGAACAGGTCGCCACGCCCGCGCCGGTGTTCATTGCGTACTTCGACCCAACACGGCTGCACGACTACCTGAAGCTGGCCGCGGCGGTGCGGGCGGCGGGTATCGGGGTCGAGGTCTTCCCCGAGCCCAAGAAGCTCGGCCAGCAGCTCAAGTACGCCGACCGCCGGGGCTTCCGCGTGGCCCTGATCGCCGGATCGCAGGAATTCGAATCCGGCCGGTGCCAAGTCAAAGATCTGCAAAGCGGCGGCCAACGCGACGTGCCTCTGGAGCCCGACGCCAAGAGCCTCGTCGCCGCCTTGCACGAAATCCTCCAATAGGGGTTGGTCGTAACCGTTGACGGCCCGGGGACGGGCTCGTTTTCCGGCCTCTCGCAAGCCGACGAACGTGCCCGTCCTTTTCACGCCCGAAGGGCATAGTCTCCGATCCTCGGTCCTTTTTCCTTTTTCGCACCTGCCCGCATGGCCAACCGCGACAACCATTACGAGGCAGCCTTCGAGGAATACCTCCGCCAGCGCGGAGTGCCTTACGTGGCGGTCGACGAGGGACGCCGAAGCCTTCTGGCGGACGGCGAGTCGCTGAAGAGCCTGGATTTCATTGTCTCGTCGAGGGGGCCGATCACCTGGCTGGTCGATGTCAAGGGGCGCCGCTTTCCCTCGGGAGACGAACAAAAGCAATACTGGAAGAACTGGTCCACGCGCGACGACTTGCGCAGCCTGGCGCAATGGGAACAACTGTTCGGCGAGGGGTTTTGCGCACTGTTCGTGTTCGCCTACAATATCGTCGGCGACCGGGCGCCGTTGCCGCCCGAACGGCTCTTCGAGCATCGGGGCGGGCTGTACGGGTTCGTGGCGGTGAGCCTGGCCGAGTACGCGGCGCACAGCCGGCCCATCTCGCCCCGCTGGGACACCGTGGCCGTGCCCGCGGCCGAGTTTCGCCGGCTCGCCCGGCCCATGGACGAACTTCTGGTCGGCGGATGGGCCGGCCGCTAGGGAGGCGACCATGATGAACCGGTTTTCGGCACGACCTTTGGCTTGCATGGCCATCGCGGCGGCAGGGCTGTTGGTCGTGGGCCCGGCGTCCCACCCGGCCCGGTCGGCGGACGACGCCCCATTGCCCCCGGGAGTCCGGGCCGTTTGGGATCTCGCGAAAGCACATCGCCAGGCCACGCCGACGCGCGAGCGGGTTTCGATCAACGGGTTGTGGCGATGGCAGCCGGCCGGCAAGTCCGACGAGGTGCCCTCTGGCGGCTGGGGGTACTTCAAGGTCCCAGGCTGTTGGCCTGGCATTAGCGACTACATGCAGCACGAATGCCAGACGCTCTACGCCCACCCGAGTTGGCAAGGCATCCAACCCGGCGAGGTCCGGGCCGCCTGGTACCAGCGCGAGATCACGATTCCCCAGCAGTGGACCGGTCGGCGGATCACCCTGTGGGTCGAGTATCTGAACTCCAGTGCGACGGTCTTTGTCGACGGCAAGCAGGCCGGCGAGCTACGGTTTCCCGCGGGCGAGGCGGACCTGACCTCGTTCTGCACGCCCGGCCGCAACCACGTGCTGAGCCTCTTGGTCGTTGCCAGGCCGCTTGACGAGGTGATGCTTTTGTTCAGCGACACGAACGCGGCCCGGCGTGCGCGCGGCCGTGTCGCTCGCCGCGGCCTTTGCGGCGATGTCTACCTCGTGGCCGCGCCGCCGGGCCCCCGTCTGGGCGACGTGCGCGTGACCACCTCGGTCCGCAAGGGCGAAATTACCATTAGCGCGGCGCTCGAGAACCTGGCGCCCGGCGCGCGGTACACGCTCCGTGCCGCAGTCGGCGACGGCGGGCGCACGCTCCGCGAGTTCACCAGCACGGCCTTCGGCGCAAACGATCTCCGGAATGGCCGCCTGACGCTGACCGAGCCGTGGAAGCCCGAGAAGCTCTGGGACCTGCACACGCCCGGGCATGTCTACGAGGCGGCCGTCGCGCTGGCCGACGCGAAGGGCAACGTGCTCGATGCGGGCCTGCCGGTGCGGTTCGGCTTCCGCGAGTTTTGGATCGACGGCCGCGACTTCTACCTCAACGGCACGCGGATCTTCCTTTCGGCACTGCCCTTGGACAACGCCCAGGTGAGCGCCTTGGCCGCAAGTTACGCGGGGGCCAAGGAGAGCCTCTTGCGCCTGAAGCGGATCGGCATCAACTTCGTCTACACCCACAATTACGGCTGCGAGCCGGGCACGCACTTGAGTTTCGAGGAGATCTTGCGGGCGGCCGACGACGTGGGCATGCTCGTGGCCCTCTCGCAGCCGCACTTCGCCCAATACGACTGGCAAATGCCCGACGCGACCGAGAAGAACGGCTACGCGCACCACGCGAGGTTCTACGTGCGCGTGGCGGGCAGCCACCCCTCGGTGGTCTTCTACGCGATGAGCCATAACGCCACCGGGTACGACGAGGACATGAACCCCGACCTGATCGACGGGATCCACGCGCCGCGAAGCGAGTGGGCGGCCCACAACGTCAAGCGGGCCCTCCTGGCCGAGGCGATCGTCGCCCGGCTGGATCCCAGCCGCATCGTGTATCACCATTCGTCGGGCAACCTCAGCGCGATGCACACCTCGAACTTCTATACGAACATGGCGCCGGCCCAGGAACTCGACGACTGGTTCGAGCACTGGGCCACCCAGGGTGTCAAGCCCATGTTCACCTGCGAATACATGGTGCCCTGCACGTGGGACTGGACCATGTATCGGGGCTGGTACAAGGGATCGCGGAGTTTCGGCAGTGCCATGGTGCCCTGGGAGTTCTGCGTGGCCGAGTGGAGCGCGCAATTTGTCGGCGACCGCGCCTACCGGCTGGGCGAGCCCGAGAAGACGAACCTCCGCTGGGAAGCCCAGCAGTTCCGCAACGGCAGGCTCTGGCACCGCTGGGATTATCCGTACCAGGTCGGCTCGACGGTGTTCGACCTCCAACACGAGATCATCGGGGCCTACCTCCACCAGAATTGGCGGGCCTTCCGCACCTGGGGCGTCTCGGCCATCTCGCCCTGGGAGCACCACTTTTTCTGGAGCCTTCGCGAGGGAGTCGACAAGAGCCGCAAGGAACTCGCGGTCGATTGGGAACACCTCCAACGCCCCGGGCTCAGCCCCGACTACATCGATCGCCAGTACGAGCGCATGGATCTGGCCTACAAGCCTACCGATTGGGTCGCGACCGCCGACGGGCAGGCCATCCTGCGCAACAACATGCCGCTATTGGCCTATATCGCGGGCAAGCCCTCGGCCTTCACCAGCAAGGACCACAACTACGTCCCTGGCGAGACGGTCGAAAAGCAGATCCTCGTCATCAACAATTCGCGCGAAACCGTGACCGCCGACTGCCGGTGGTCGCTCGCGCTGCCGTCGCCTCGGGCGGGCTCCGCCAAGGTCACGGTGGCCACGGGCCACATGGAGCGGATTCCCGTTCGTTTCGACCTGCCCGAGGCACTGCCCCTGGGACGCTACGAGTTCAGTGCCGAAGCGCGCTTCGCCGGCGGGGAGATCCAGAAGGACCGTTTCACGATCCACGTCCTGTCCAAGCCCGCCGCGGCGCCGGTTGGCGCGAAGATCGCGCTCGTCGACCCGAAGGGGGAGACGGCCAGGCTGCTGGCCGCGATGGGGATCGAAGTCCAGCCGGTCCAAGCCGGCGCCGAACTGCCCGCCTGCGATGTCCTCGTCGTGGGCAAGGGCGCGCTTTCGGTGGACGGCCCAGGGCCCAATCTCGGCCGCGTGCGCGACGGGCTGAAGGTCCTCGTCTTCGAACAGACCAGCGAGGTCCTCGAACAGCGGCTGGGGTTCCGGATTGCCGAGTACGGACTGCGCCAAGTCTTCCAGCGCGTGCCCGATCATCCCGTCCTCGCCGGGCTCGACGTGGAGCACCTGCGCGACTGGCGGGGCTCGGCCACCCTCGTGCCGCCGCGATTGCGCTACACCAAGAGCAAGACGTTTGGCGGCCCGGCGGTCCGGTGGTGCGGCCTGGAAGTGCCGCACGTCTGGCGCTGCGGCAACCGCGGCAACGTGGCCTCGGTGCTGATCGAGAAGCCGGCGCGGGGTGACTTTTTGCCGATCCTCGATGGCGGCTATAGCCTCCAATACACCCCGTTGCTCGAATACCGCGAAGGCAAGGGCATGGTGCTCTTCTGCCAGCTCGACGTGACCGGCCGCACCGAGTCGGATCCGGCCGCCGAAACGCTCGCGCGCAACCTGGTGCGGTACGTCGCCGCGTGGAAGCCGCCGGCGCGCCGGCAGGCCCTCTATGTCGGCGACCCGGCGGGCCGGAGGCACCTCGAGTTCTCCGGCATCGCGGTACCACCGTATGACGGGGGAAAGCCCTCGCCCCAGCAGGTGCTCGTGGTCGGCGCAGGCGCTGGGCAAAAGCTGGCCGCCAGCGCAAAGGCCATCGCCGAGTTCCTCAAGGCGGGCGGCCATGTCCTTGCCTTGGGCCTCGATGAGTCCGAAGCCAACGCTTTCTTGCCTTTCAAGGTCCGCATGACCAAGGCGGAGCACATCGCCTCGTACTTCGAGCCGCCCGCTGCCAACTCGCTACTCGTCGGAGTCGCGCCGGCCGACATACATAACCGCGACCCCCGCATGTTGCCGCTGGTGTCGCAGGGGGCCACGGTCCTCGGCCATGGTGTCCTGGCCCAGGCCCAGGGCGCCAACGTCGTCTTCTTCCAGTTCCCGCCCTACGTCCTCCCCAGCGCGCAGGGCGAGGTGCCTTCGTTCGCCGTGGATGGCCAAGAGGCCCTTGAAGGCAAACAGAGCGCCCTGGTCGCCGTGGGCATGGCCGGCGGGGCGGGCGTGCAGTTCGGCCAGGGTGTGAAGCGACCGCCCCAGGTGGGCAAGACCTACACCTTCGCCGTGTTTCTCAAGGGGGTGGGGGGACCCGCCCGTGTGCATCTGGAGGTCGAGCGTGCCGGTTCGCCGTGGGACCGGGCCGTCCAAGGCGCCGACGTGATGGTGCCCGAGAATCCATGGACCGACGTCCATGTAACGTTCACGTGCGACAAGCCGTTTCCCGAGGGCTGGCAAGCTTACGTCGCCTGTGCCCAGGAGGGCGCGCGCCTGCGGGCTGATGCGTTCCGGCTGTACGAGGGCCCCTACGTCGCCTGGAAGTCGACCGCGGCCGCGGCGGCGCCCGTCAACCTGTTCGCCAACCCCGGCTTCGAGCGCGGCCAGAAGCCCTGGTTCTTCATGTTCCACGAGCGGCTTAACGTACGGCGCACCTACCGCCGCGCGTCGTGGGCGCTATCGCGCGTGCTGGCCAACCTGGGGGTTGCGGCGCCCACGCCGCTTCTGTCGCGATTCTCGGCTCCGGTCGGCGCGGACCAGCCGAAACCTGGTCCCTCGGTGGTGCGCAACGGCGATTTCCGCCAGGCGGCGAAGCAAGAGGCCATGCCTGATGACTGGCAGTTCTCATCCGATTCTCGCCAGGCCACCTGCACACGCCATCGCCTCGAGGGGGACGGTGCCTGGGCGGTCTGTCTGACGCGAAGCGGGGATGGCGACAAGGACCGCACCACGGTCATGCTGGCCCAGCACGAGGTGCCCGTGAAGGAAGGCCAGTGGTATTGCATCTCGCTGCGGGCCAGGGCCGAGGGCATGGCCGACAAGACCGTCACCGTGGCGCTTCAGGACACCAAAGCGTGGACTTCGTTGTTCGACTACCAGACGTTCACGCCGACCGAATCGTGGCAGACCTACCGGTTCCTGGTGCAGGCCAATGGCACGGCCAAGCGGAACACGAGGTTCCAGATCTGGCATGGCGCCACGGGGACCCTGTGGCTGGCCGACATCGCCATGACGCCCGTGGCACCGCCGTCGGGCGAGGCCCGCTGGTTGCAGGGCCTGTATCTCGACGAGCCCGAGGAGTGGGACGACCCCTACCGGTTCTTCCGCTGGTGATTCTTCGAGGTCCTATTCGTAGAATTTGCCCTGCCATGTGTCGCGCCGGAGCAACTCGGCGTGGATGGCGGCGCGCACCGCGTGTTTGTCGCGGCACCACGCGGGCGCCAACAGATAGCCGGCAGGGGCGTCGCCGCTGAGCCGGTCGACGACGCATTGGGGTGGCAATCGTTCGAGGAAATCGACGACCCAGCCCACGTACTCGCCCAGTTCCGGCAGGCGGACCTCGCCGCGCGCGACCATGGTGCCCAGGGGCGTGTTGGCCACGGCGTAGAGGTTGTGCAGCTTGACGGAATCCAATCGAAGCCGTGCCACCTCGCCCGCCGTGGCCAGCATGTCGTCCCGCGTTTCGCCCGGGATGCCCAGAATCACGTGCGCCCCGAGGTTCAAACCGCGAGTTCGGCTGCGGCGCACGGCATCGAGGAAGGCCGCGTAGTCGTGTCCGCGGTTCATCCACGCCAGGGACCGGTCGTGGATCGTCTGGAGCCCATACTCGATCGACACCCAGGTACGTTGAGCCCGGGTGGCCAGGAGGTCCAGCACTTCGTCGGGTACACAATCGGGGCGCGTGCCGACGATCAGCCCGACCACCTGCGGATGGGCTAAAGCCTCGTCGTACAGGGCGCGGAGCCGTTCGACGGACGCGTAGGTGTTCGTTCCGGGCTGGAAGTAGGCGAGGAAACGCTCGGCCCGGTGCCGGGTCCGCAACCGGTCGATGCCGTGCTGCAACTGTTCCCCCACCGAGGCCAAGCCGAGCCGGCGACTGGGACTAAAACTGGCCGCGTCGCAGAAGATGCACCCCCCAATCGAGAGGGAACCGTCGGTATTGGGGCATGGCAACGCGCCGTCAAGGCTCACCTTCCACACCCGGCCGCCGAACCGGTGTCGCAGAAACCAGCCGAGACTGTGGTATCGAAGTCCTTCGGCACGCCACCCACTTTCGGAGGGTGCGAACCCTGGAGGCTTGATTGACGTCATGTCCTTTGCCGCCTAAACTACAACGTGTGCGAGCCCTTCGGTTTGGGGATTCTATCGAAGCCTAGCCTGAGAGAGGACCCTTATGTACGGCGAGCTGCACCCCCACGGGGGAGGCGACTCGATTCCCTTGCGGAAGAAGTCGCTGTTGGTCGGGCGCCGCGAAAGTTGCGACATCGTCTTGCGGTTCTCCAACGTCTCCGCACACCACTGCCAATTGTTGCTGGTGGGCGGGTATTGGTATGTCAAGGACCTGAATAGTCGCAACGGGACCAAGGTCAATGGGGTCCGGGTGAAGGAGAAGCGTTTGGATCCCGGCGATACCCTCAGCATCGCCAAACACGTGTACGACATCAAGTACTCGCCGATCGACAACGGGGCCGTGGGACCGCCGCCCCCGGATGTCTCGGATTACGACGTGTTCAACCAGTCGCTGCTGGAACGCGCGGGCTTGGACAAGGGACGGTCGTCGAGCCAATCCATTCCGAGCCACCCCGAACCCGCCGATTCCGGACGCTACGACCTTCTCGAAGAGAGCTTCAACGAAGAGATCGAGCAACTTCGCCGTGGGGAGAAACCCGATTGACCATTCGGCGGCAGCGGCGCATATGACCTGGCGGCGCGGAAACACGGTTTGACGCGATGGCGAAGAAGCAGCGCAAGGTCCGCGCCGAGTTCCGCAAGAATCGCACCCCCCGCACCCGAACGTCCGATTGGACGCGCCGGTTCCAGCGCGACGACCTCGATCTGGAGGCGGCGGTTCACGAGGAGCGGATCGGCAAGAACGACTTGACCCGCCGCCGAACCATCCTTGCGGCCCAGGCCGATTTCGAGGGTGCGCCGGGCGCCCCATGGTGCTTCGACATCGATCCGTCGGTGTGCCGTCCCGGCCGCGTGCTGAGCGTGATGGGCCTGTTGAGCACAGTCCAGGCGGCCGATGGCTGCGTGTACCGCTGCGCCACGCGACGGCTCCTGAAGACGATCAGTACCGACCAGCGGCACGTGGTGGCGGCGGGCGACCGCGTGTGGTTCCGCCCGGCCGAAGGAACCAGCGAGCATGAAGGGATCATCGAGGCCATCGAGCCGCGCCACGGCGTGCTCGCCCGGGAAGTGCGCGGGCGCCAGCAGATTCTCGTGACCAACGTCGATCGGGTGCTCGTGGTCGCCAGCGCCGCCGAACCGCCGCTGAAGCCGAACCTGATCGATCGGCTTCTCGTGGCGGCCGAGAAGGGCGGGGCCAACGCAGTAGTGTGCCTGAACAAGATCGACCTCGCCGATCCCGCGGCTCTCGAGCCCGTGGCGGGCGTGTACGCCCGCATGGGTTATCCGGTGCTGTTGCTCAGCGCGACGACAGGCTTCGGCATCGACCGGTTCCGGAGGGTCCTCCGCGACCACGCCAGCGCCGTGGTGGGCCAAAGCGGGGTGGGCAAGTCGTCCCTGTTGAACGCCGTCGAGCCCGGCCTCGACCTGGCCACCGCGCCGGTCAGCCGCGAGACCGAGAAGGGCCGCCATACGACGACCAACGCCCGGCTCATCCCGCTCTCGTTCGGAGGATACGTAGTCGATACGCCGGGGATGCGCCAGTTCCAGCTTTGGGATGTCGCGCCCGACGAGGTGCTCAACTACTTCCGCGACCTGCGTCCCTACGTCAATGGGTGCCGGTTTCCCAATTGTACGCACACCCACGAAAGCCACTGCGCCGTCAAGGATGCGGTGGCCGACGGCCGCCTCGACGAGCGGCGGTACGAAAGCTATCTTCGACTGCGCGCGGGAGAAATGGAATGACGAGGCGCGAAGTTCCCGCGGCCGCCGGTGTTTCCCGTCCCCTACGGCGCGCGGCCACCACCGCCTCGCGCGGCCGCCCCAACCACCCGGAGGTTCTCGACGATCGTGATCGAGCTTGACCGAGCACGCGGAATCATCCGCGAGAAAGCCGTGCTGGTCGGCGTGTTCTTGACCGACCGCCCGGATGCCGGACCGCCCTTGGACGAACTGAAGGGGCTGGCCGAAGCGGCCGGGGCACGCGTCGTCGGCCAGCTTACCCAACGCCGGCCAGCGCCCGACGCGGCGACCTACATGGGCCGGGGCAAAGTCGAAGAACTCAAGGCCCTGGTCCGTTCGGCTCATGCCGACCTGGCCATCTTCGATAACGACCTCACGCCCGCCCAAACGCGCAATCTCGAGGAAACCCTCGGCGCGCGCGTGCTCGACCGCACCGAACTGATTCTCGATATTTTCGCGGGCCGCGCCCGCACCTACGAGGCCCGACTCGCCGTCGAGCTGGCCCAGTTGGAATACTCCCTCCCGCGACTGAAACGCATGTGGACCCACCTCTCGCGCCAGAAGAAGGGCATCGGGTTGCGCGGACCGGGCGAGAAACAAATCGAGACTGACCGCCGCCTGGTCGAACGCCGCATCCACGAACTGCGCTGCGAACTGGCCGCGATCCACCGCCGCCGCGAACGCGAAGTGGCCACACGCAGCGACCACCTCACGGTCTCCTTGGTGGGCTACACGAACGCGGGCAAGAGCACCCTCTTGAACCTCTTGACCGGCGCCGACGTGCTCACCGAGAACGCCCTGTTCTCGACGCTCGACACGCGCACCCGGCGGTGGCAATTGCCCAACTGGGGACCGGTCCTCTTGAGCGATACGGTCGGTTTCATCCGGGACTTGCCGCACCACCTCATCGCCAGCTTCAAGGCCACGCTCGAAGAAGCACGCCAGGCCCACCTCTTGCTCCATGTCTGCGACGGGAGCAGCCCCGCCGTGTTCGAGCAGGTTTCTGCCGCGTACCGCGTGCTCGAAGAAATCGGACTCGACGAAAAAGACACGCTCTTGATCGTCAACAAGATCGACGCCATGGCCGATCGCGGCGCGCTCGACGTGCTCTTGAGCCGCTACCCGGCCGCCATCCCCATCAGCGCGCGGACCGGCGAGGGCATCGGGCACCTGACCGTCGCCGTGGCCGATGCCCTCGGACGCACGTTTCTCGACGTGGATGTCGAAATGGGCGTCGAGAACGGCCGGCTCATGGCCTTCCTCTCCGCGCATGCCGAAGTGCTCTCGAAACAATACCGCGACGCGCGCGTGACGGTGCATTGCCGCGTCGCCCGCAAACACCTCGGTCGAATCCTCCGCGACCGGGGCGCGGTGCGACCCCGCGGCAACGGGAACGGCCACCCGGAATCGGAACACCCCCGCGGCGAACTCGAGATACCCCGCGCCGCCGGGCGCGACACGTGGTAGACCCTCCAGGGCGATGGTGCGTCGGGTGGCGCACGGCCCGAAGGGAGCGATGGCCGTGGTTGGGTCGCCTGGGCTACGCCCTTCACGTCCGTTCGGGGCGTGCCACCCAATGCCGATTCCCGTTCAGGGAATCAGGCGGCTGGCAACGGATGGCCTGTTTCTAAGACAAACAAGCCGTTGCCGGCTCGGGCAATCCGGGACTCAGCAGCCGAGCGCCTCAGCCGAGAAGCGTCGGGCCGCGGGACCTCGGCGACCAGGGCAATTCGATTCGACCCCCGCGCCAAGGCGAGACTGCGGGTCAAGAGATGCGTCCCGTGGCGTCGCCTCTGCACACACCCCCCGTGGGGCTGGTTTTCGCGGTCAACCTGATCTTGCCCACGGGGGCGGCAGCCAGTACACTCCCCCCGCTTTGGCCCATTGGGCAGCCTCTCTTGCCCGTGCAAGCCCATGGACGACACGGGGTTGGGGATGGCATCCAAGGGGCCTTGCTGGGCGAATTTGCTTGCAATGGAAACCGGGGCTCTTAGAATGAAATGGAGAGGGCCCCGGGTTTCCGCAGATCCCTCATTCGAAGGTGGATCATGAGAACGGCGGTACTGGGGTTCTTGGTCGTCGCGGGTTTGGTCCTCGCGGCCACGGGCGCGCCTTTGGACCGGAATGACGGGCCGGAACGGCGGGCAACCATCCCGCAATCGGCAGCCGCCGCGAACAACGATCTGGTGGTGGTCAGCACGACCATCGGCGACCGCACCCAACTGGTCACGGTGATCGAGCCGAAACAGCGGGTCATGAGCGTCTATCATATCGACTTGGCAACCGGGAAGATTGCCCTGCGCAGCGTGCGCAACATCCATTGGGATCTGCAAGTAACGGAGTTCAACGGCGAGAGCCCCTTGCCGCGGGAGATCCAAGCGCTCCTGGAATCCAAATAAAAGAGAACTTCGGTATGGCCCAGCAGAAACGGTATTACACGGCGGAAGAGGCGGCGGAAGTCCTCGGCATTACCCCGGGCGAAATCAGCCAGCGCCGCGAGCGCAACGAATTGCGCGGCCTCAAGGACGGTGCCACCTGGAAGTTCAAGGTCGAGGACATCAACGCCCTGGCCGAACAACTCAAGGCCGGCCGATCGGTCCCCACCGACGAGGGCGACGTACTGGCCAGCGAAGTCGAGTTGGGCCCGTCCCCATCGGGCAAGTCGGGCACCATCATCGGGCCCGGCAAAGCCCACGATAGCGACATCCAACTCGCCGGCAGCGATGTCAAACTGGCTGGCAGCGACATCAAGCTCGCCGGGAGCGACGTGGCCTTGGGCGGCAGCAGCGTCAAGCCGGCAAGCGGCATCAAACGGGGGAGCGATGTCAAACTGACCGATGCCGCGTTGGGGGCCCCGCCCGCCAAGGCGTCGGACCTCGACGAACTCGACATGACCCTCGACGAGGATCTGAAGCTCGAAGACCGTCCCGCGGGCTCGGCCGAGGCGAGTGCGGCCGTGGCCAAGACCGCCGACACCCCCGCGGCCACGAAGGGCGATTCGGCCATCGACCTGGCCGGAGGCGGGCTTGACGACGACGATGTGGTCCTCGGCGGAGGCAGTAGCAGCGACGTCTCGATCGGCGGCGACAGCGGGATTTCCCTGGTGGATCCGGCCGACAGCGGTCTATCGCTCGAGGAGCCGGTCGAATTGCCGGCTTCGGATGACGACTCGCTGGAGCTTGGCGAAGACGACATGCTGACGTTTGCCGACTCGGCCGACACCGAATCGCCCACCGAACTGAAGTCGGACGACGAATTCCTGTTGACCCCACTTGACGAAGGGGCCGAGGAAGAGGAGTCCGAGAGTGGATCCCAGGTGATCGCCCTGGACACCGGCCCGGCCAGCGACACGGCAGCCACCATGGTCGCTGGAGGGCAACAGCCCATGGCGGCCATGCTCGACGAAGATCTTGGGGTTGGGGTGCCCGCCTTGACTCCGGCGGGCGTGACTCCCGCGCCGGTCCCCGCAGCCCCCGGGCTTTTCGAGCCCTCGGCCGCGGCTGCCGTGGCCCCGGTCGGAGCGCCCGCCATGGTGCTGCCCGAGGTTCCCTATACCGGCTGGAACATCGCCGCCCTGGCCTCGTGCGTGGTGTTGTTGGTGCTTTGCGGCTGGGTGGCCTTCGATCTGATGATGAACATGTGGAGCTGGAACTCGCCCTACGGGCTCAACAGCGCCCTGATGGATTGGGTGCTCGGCCTGTTCTAGCGTCGCGTGGATTCTGAGGAAGCAGACCGAAGGTGCCGAATCGCAGGATGCGCGAGCGGTGCCCCCCCGCCTTGGTCTTGGCCTAGTCCCCCCCTCGGGTCTCGGGCTGCCCGAGCCGGGTTGCGCGCCTTTCCTTACCTTGCCCGGCGGGCCTATAATCGAGTAACCGGCCCGGGGAATGGCCCGATGTTCGCCGGCGCGTCCTGAACATCGAAAAGAGTCCCCCATCCCGGGAAGCGGTTGCGTGCTCGACTGACGGGCCTGGTCCCTTTCCCTCCCGCGTTTGTTCGACTCCTCCTTGTCGGCCGAACCTCCCACCGTCACCCGCCGATTTGTGGCTCGACCGAAACGCAGTCTCGCCGATCAGCCTCGGTTGGTTCGGTGGTGTTTTCGGTTGGTCGAGTTGCTCGCGTCGCTCCGACTCGCGGTGCTCTTGATCGCAGCGGTGGTCGTCGTCTTGGCTTGGGCCACGATCATCGAACAACGCGACGGGGGCAAGGCGGCCTGGTTTGCCATTTACGGGGCGTGGTGGTTCGCGGGTCTGCTTTTGTTCTTGGGCGTGAATGTCCTCTTCGCGGCCTTGATCCGATTTCCGTGGAAACGCCACCAAACCGGCTTCGTCATCACCCACGCGGGCATCCTGGTGCTTCTGGCGGGTTGCCTCCTCACCCGCCTTGAGGGAATCGACGCCCAGATGCCCATCTACGAGGGCACTCGGGCGCATCGAGCGTTCGAAGAAACGCAGCATTTCGAGCTGACCGTGACTTCGTCGGGCCGGGATTCGGGTTCGAGCGAGGCGCGGGTGATCCGAGTCCCGTTCGTGGCGGGCCCGTTCAACTGGGACGATTACGCCGATCGGTTCTGGTTTCCCTGGCACCTGGCGCGGCGCGACCGCGGCGTCGTGTACGATGCCGAGGGCATCCGCATCGAGGTGCTCGACTATTGCAGCGACGCGCAGTTCGTGCCGTTCGACGACGAGAAGCCGCCGTTGAGGCTTCAGGTGAAGGTCCCACCGCCCGAACCCTCGGGATCGGCGAAGACCGCCGAATCGTCGTGGCAGTCCGTCGGCCTCGTGGCCGCGCCGCATGGCCGGATGGACGGCCGGAACCGCGCCTCGCTGCCGGGCGGCCGGCACATCGTGTTCTGGGTCGCCGGGAGCCAGGCCGAGACCGAGGCCTTTCTCGACAGCCGGCCCCAGGGACCGACCGGCGACGAAGGTCTGCTGGTCATCCATGCCGCGGGCCGGCGGTTCGAGTTCGCTCCCGAATCGCTGGCCCCCCAGCAGCGCGTGCCGCTGGGCGACACGGGGCTCGAACTGGAGCGGGTGCCGCTGAGCCGGCGCCTTGTCGCGGCCGACTTGCCCGTCGTCGATTTGCGAATCCACGCCCCCGGCGAGTCCGCTCAGAGAATGCTCGTGATGGCCGACGCGCCCGAGCTGAACCGCCAGGATTCCGACCACGCCGTCTTCGCCACCTACTGGCGCTCGACCAAGGGGCGTGGCGTCGGGCAGCCCGGCACCATGGCCGGACCGCGCATCGACCTCCTCCAGGGCGCCGATCGCCAGCTCTACTACCGTACCTGGAATGCCGGACGCATCGAGGGGCCGGGCCGCGTGCCGGTCGACCGGGGCGAGATGGTCGCGTTCGACCAGACCGGCCAGACGCTGCGATGGCGAGTCGAGGAATTCACCGCCCAGGACCGCCCCGGCCAGAGGATGGTCCGGTTGCCGTTCCGTGCGAAGCAATCGTCGGGCGAGAAGACGCGATTGGCGCGCGTGCGCCTGACGGTCGACGGCCGCGCCGACGAGTTTTGGCTCGAGGGCCTGTCGTCGTACCAGGCCCACGCCGAGGCGGGCACGGGACAGCGCGCCGTGGTGGTCGGCGACGGTCGCCGCGCCGCCGTGACGCTCCGCTGGGACTCGGTGGATCTCGGTTTTTCCGTGTACTTGCACGAATTCCACCGCGGGCTCGACCCGGGCACCAGTACGGCGTCGAAGTACGCCAGCCGCGTGGATTTCGTGCGGCGTGCGCCCGGCGAAACGCCTGGCGACGGCGACGATTTCCGCACCCGTGCGCCGCCCGGCCCCGATGGCCTCCTCGAGGCGAACGTCGAGATCGCCGTCAATCGGCCCAAGGACTTCCTCGACCCGGCAACCGGTCGCTCGTACCGCCTGTTCCAAGAGAGTTTCAGTGGCCCCTGGAAGCCGGGCGACCCGGTGTTCGACTCGATCGTCGGCGCGGATCCCGGCCGAGACCGGCTCTTCGTGTCGATCGTGACGGTCAACTACGATCCCGGCCGCGGGCTGAAGTATCTTGGAAGCCTGTTGATTGTCTTGGGCGTGGGCGTAATGTTCTTCATGCGGGCCTACTTTTTCAAGCGCCGTGGGCCCGATCCCGTAGCCTTATTCCCCTAGGTTCGTCTTATGCGTCATTGGATCGTCTGGTGCTGGATCGCCGTGTTGGGGTGCCTTGCGCGACCCGCGCTGGCGGCGGGTCCCGGGGACCTGGATTGGGATGCCTGGGGACGGATGCCGGTACTTCACCGGGGGCGGATCAAGCCCCTGGATACGTTTGCGCGGGCGGTGGTGCAGTCGATCTGCGCCCGCGAAAGCCCGGTGCTCAGCCCGCCGCCGGACGGCCCGGCCCCCGAACTGGCCGAGGCCCGAAAACTCTTCCCCGACGGCCGGCCGCGCAAGTTCGCCGCCGCGGAACTGGTCTTTAGCTGGATGGTCGAGCCCGAAGCGTGGGAGCGTGTGGCCTTTCTCGCGGCCAGCCATGAGGACCTGCGCCGCGACTTGTTGGGATTGCCCCTGACCGACGCCCAGGGCCAGCGGCTGCGGTTTGCATCGCCGCACGACGTAGCCAGCGCCGTTCGGCTCCGCGAGCGTCTGGAGAACCTGGAGGAGGCCCAGCAAGAGGCCGCCAGCGAAGGCCGGGAGTTGGAGCCGGTGGGGCTGGACAAGCGGGCGAGCGATCTCTGGGAAGCCTACCGTCTGTTCCGCGCCGTCAGTTTCCATCCCTTGGCCCCCTCGAGCGAGAAAACCCGTTTCGTTCAGCAGATGAACGAGGCCACCCGCACGTGGAACGAGATCGCCAAGACCTGGCATGGCCGCGGCGACGACGAGGCCCCCCAACCGGGTCTCGAAATGGTCCTCCGCCAGCTCGGCTGGCTCGACGAAAAGGCCGACCGTGTCCAGGCCACCGAGCGGGCGTTCGAGCGGCTGTTCGAGGTCCTCGAAGCGCGCGGCAAGCGCCGCATGGACGTGGCGACCGACGAAGCGGCGCCACGCGTCGGCCAACTCCGCGAGGCCGCGGGCGACATGGCGCGGCAACTGGCAGCGTACCTCCAGCGTCTGGAAGACCGCCGGTCGGATTTCGCCAAGGAACAATACGAGTTTGTCTATGTCAAACTTCGCGGCGCGGTGAGCCGCGCGGCCGAACTGGCCCAACTCGCGCGCGAAGCGCACGGGGCACTGTATGACAACGGCAATTCGCTGGCGATCGTCCCGGCGCTCAATCCGGCTGCGCTGGAGCGGAACCGCGACTCGGCCGAGGATGCCCGGCGGCGGTTGGGCGGCCACGCGGTGATCCTCGCCCAACCGTGGATCGGGCTCCACGCGGTCATCCTCGGCTCCGATGACCTGATGCGCGACTACCCCCGCGCGGAACTCGACACGGTGCGCGAGGCGTTCGCCGCCCTCAAGGGTGCGTACCTGGACCGGCAGAACCCCGACCGCAAAGCGCGATTCTCCGACGCCATGGAACGATTCGTCGCCGCGGTGCGCGTTCTCGGCGAAAAGACCGCCGATCTGCGCACCCAGGTTCTGACGCTCCGCGATCCCGACGAGGAGATGATCGCGGCCACGGCCTACCCCGCGGCCGGCTCGACCGGCATCGAGGTGTTCTACAACCGCCTCGACCCGTTCACCTGGAGCTGGACGCTGAACCTTCTGGGAGTCGCCCTGTTCGCGTTGGGGTTCGGACCGCTGCGCAAGGCGATGTTCTGGCTGGGCCTGGCAGCGGTGGGCGCCGGGCAGGCGATGACCCTGGCTGGGCTGGGCCTGCGCATGGCGATCACCGGCAGGGCGCCGGTGGCCACGATGTTCGAAACCGTGGTGTTCGTGGCGCTGGTCGTGGCGCTGTTGGGACTGTGGTTCACCCTGGCCCCCTTATGCGTGCGCGGCTTGCAGCTCGGCTGGCGCATGGCGGCCATCCCTTGGACCCCGGAGGCCGCCCCCTTGACCGACGAGCAACGGGCCATGTTCAGCCGGCGCGCGTGGTCGGTGTCGCACTGGACGTTGCTCTTGCCGCGCCTGGCGCTTTCCGTCCTCGTGTTCGTCGCGTTGGCGAAGTTCGATCCATCCTCGGGCCGCGGCGGTTACATCGCGCTATGGCCCCGGGCGACCGACAACGCGAGCGCCCTGACGACCTGGCTCGTGGGCCTGGGGGTCCTGGGGCTGTCGGTGTATTACGTGCCCCGGGCGGTCCTCGCCTTTGCGCTGTCCCTGGCGACGGTTCCCTATCATCTCGCCCGGGCAGGGCTGCGCGAGCCCACGGAGCAGGTCTTCGCGCGAAAACCATTCGCCGTGGCCGGGGCATCGGTCGCCTTCCTGGCGGCCTTCTTGGCCTGCTACGTGCCCACCGTCGATCAGAACGTGTTCGACAAGCAGATGAACCCCTTGATGGCCGCCTTGCGCGATAACTTCTGGCTGACCTCGCACGTGCTGTCGATCACGGCCAGCTACGGGGCCGGCGCGCTGGCCTGGGGCCTGGGAAACATCGCCTTGACCTGGTACTTGTTCGGCCGGTACCGGGATACGGCCGCGATGGCGCCTGGGGCCCTACCCGGCAACGAGCGCGTGCTTGGGCCATCGGGCCAGTCGCACGGCGCCGCACTTGCCCGGTGCCCTCCCGAGGTCTGTGTCTCGCTGGGCAACTATATCTACAAGGCCATGCAGGTGGCCGTGTTGCTGTTGGCGATCGGCACGATCCTCGGGGCGGTCTGGGCCGACGAGGCCTGGGGTCGTTTCTGGGGGTGGGATCCCAAAGAGGTCTGGGCCCTCATCTCGCTGTTGATCTACCTCGCGGTGCTGCACGGCCGGTACGTCGGCTGGATCGGCCCTTTCGGTCTAGCGTTTGGATCGGTCCTCGGGGCCGCATCGATCGTCATGGCCTGGTACGGGGTGAACTTCATCCTTCGGACCGGGTTGCACTCGTACGGCACCGGCGGCGACCGCGGCAAGGGGTGGGTGGTGCTGGCCATGGTGCTGAATGGGATGTACGCCCTGGCCGCCTTGGGGCGATACCTGATCGAGACGCGGTTGTCCGACCCGATGGCCGTCCCGGCCGCCGGCGCTCGTGTTTCCCAGCGCGCCGGGCGCAGCGCGTCCGGGCCGGTCGCCGGACCATGAATCCATGCTCACGCGCGAGCTGGCGATCGCCGAGGCGG
>DYLT01000330.1 GCA_020721945.1 Blastopirellula marina | reverse complement strand
AAATACCGGGTAGGTCGCGGTCGGAGTTTTTTTATTGGAACGTGGAGCCGCATTATGCCTCGCTTCGAGCTTGTTCCCCGTCAGGTTCCCCCGGTCGAAACCAAGTACCGCCGCATCAAGACGCCGATCCCGGTGCCGGAGTCGATCCCCATCCTTCAGCGGCTGCGGCAGTTCGAGCCTCAGTCGATGAGCGGCCAACCCCCGGTCTTGTGGGACCGGGCCGAGGGGATTCAGGTGTACGATCGTTGGGGCAACATGTGGCTGGATTGGTCGTCGGGGGTGTTGGTGGCCAACGCGGGTCACGGTCACCCCGCCATCCGCCAGTCCATTCGCCAACAGGCCGAGCACGGATTGCTGCACAACTACTGTTTTCCGTCGGAGGTTCGGGCGCAAGCCGTCGAGCAACTCGCCCGCGTGTCGCCGGAAGGGCTCAAGAAGGTCTTTCTGCTGACGACCGGGGCGGAGGCCTGCGAGTGCGCGATCAAACTCGCCCGCACCTGGGGCCGGAAACTGGCCGGCGATCGGAAGATCACGATCGTGACGTTCGAGAATGCGTTTCACGGGCGGACGCTGGGGGCCCAGATGGCCGGCGGCATCCCGAAGCTCAAGGAGTGGATCGTCAACCTGGACAAGAACATGGTTCAGGTGCCCTTTCCCGACGGCTTTCGCTGTCCCGACACGCGGTTCGAACGCTTCGTGGAATCGCTGGAGGCGCGGGGAGTGGCCGGGGATTCGGTGGCGGGCGTGATGACCGAGACCTATCAGGGAGGCAACGCCAGCTTCGCCCCGCCCGAGTATGTCCACAGACTCCGCGCGTGGTGCGACGAGCACCGGGCGCTGTTGATTTTCGACGAGGTACAGGCGGGCTTTGGGCGCACGGGCCGGTACTGGGGATTCGAACACTACGGGGTGGTGCCCGATCTGATCTGCTGTGGCAAGGGCATTTCGAGCGGGTTGCCGATTTCGGCGGTCATCGGGCGGCAAGAGGTCATGGATCTCTATCCGCCGGGCTCGATGACGTCGACGCACACAGGCAATCCGGTGTGCGCCGCCAGCGTGCTGGCGAACCTCCGAGTGATCGAGGAAGAGAACCTGGTCGAGCACGCCCGGGCGATGGGCGAGATCCTCCAGCCGGGGCTTCAAGCCATCCGGCAGCGGTTTCCGCACCACGTCGGCGCGGTCCACGGCAAGGGCATGGTGGCGTCGTTGCACATGGTCAAGCCGGGCGGAATCGAGCCCGACGCCGACCTCGCGTCCGAGATCGTGCGCCGCTCGGTCGAGAAGGGACTCTTGATGTTCGCGCCGGTGGGCTATGCGGGGGCATCGGTCAAGGTGGCCCCGCCCTTGGTGATGGGCGAGGAACCCCTGCGCGAAAGCCTCGCGGTACTCGAAGAAGCGATCCAGGAGGCCGTCTTATGAATCCCGTACTCGAGCCGCTCGAAGTCGTTCTGGTCGGCGGCGGGATGATCACCCACGACCAAATCCTGCCCTCCTTGTATCACCTGCAACGGCTCGGCGCCGTGGGACCGATCACCGTGTGCGCCCTCAACGCGGCGCCGCTGCGGACCCTGGCCGAGGCCCAAGGGTTGCGCGACGCCTTTCCGGGCCAGCGCTTCCGGGCGGTGCCGGCCCTCGACGAGCCACCCGACCGCGTTCAGCCCGAACGATACCGCGAGGCGGTCGCCGCGCTGGCGCCGCGCAACCTCGTCGTGGTGGCCGTGCCGGACCACCTGCACGACGCGGTCATCCGCACGGCGGTCGAGCACGACCAGCACGTGCTGACCGTCAAGCCGCTGGTGCTCAAGTACGCCCAGGCGGCCGAGATC
The DNA here is from genome assembly GCA_020721945.1 of Blastopirellula marina. Taxonomy (GTDB): domain Bacteria; phylum Planctomycetota; class Planctomycetia; order Pirellulales; family Thermoguttaceae; genus JANLFZ01. Next base: position 3,406 of record DYLT01000330.1, on the reverse strand, counting down.
GAACGCATGGCGCGGCAGCGCGGGCTGTTCGTGGGCGTCGAGTACCACAAGCGGTTCGACCGCCGCGCGCTGGATGCCCGGGGGCTTTATCGCCGCGGTCGCTTCGGGGAGTTCCGCTGCGGCGAGGCCAAACTGATCGAGCCCTACTACTATCGCCACTCGAACTTCCAGAACTGGTTCACCTGCGAGAACAGCGATCCGTTCACCTATGTCGGGTGCCATTACGTCGATCTCGTGTACTTCATTACCGGACTGCGACCGGTCGAGGTGGCCGTTCGAGGCGTCAAGGGCGCGTTCCCCAACGGCAAGGTCGGCTACCTCTGGACGGCTGCCCACGTGGTCTGGGAAAACGGTGCGGTCTTGAGCGTGACCAACGGCTTGGGCTATCCGGACGAAGGGGCCGGCACGAACGACCAGGGCTTGTGCCTGTTCTGCGAGGGCCCCGATGGCGGCGCCCTGGTGCGGCACGACGACCAGTTCCGCGGCGTCAGCCATGCCTATGTCGACCGCCGTGCGGGCGCGGTCTTCCGCTTCGTCAGCCCGGACTACTTCCGGCTGGTTCCCTGGGAAGGCGAGGGCCTGCGCCCGGTCGGCTACGGATACGACTCGATCGAGGCGCTGGTGCAGGCGGTCCACCGCGTCAACGCGGCCGGGGCGGGACGGCCCGAGGGCCAGGCGGCCGACCGGCGCCGCGAAGTCCTCGACGAGATCGACCGCCGGGGAATCCTCGCCACCCCCGCCAACAGCTTCGTCAATGAACTGGTGACCGAGGCTGCCCGAGCGTCGATCGTCGAATCCGGCCGGCCAGTGCGGATCGACTACACCGGCACCCCATCGTGTACTTTGCGGTGAGCGCCGCCGCGCGTCGACGGCTTGCGCGGGCGCGAGGGGCCGGTAATCCAGTTGCGTGTCCCCGGCTATTCCCTCAGGCAACGGCTACCGCTGCTTGGTGAACGGCGGGACATCCACGGGGAGCCCAACGCGCATAAAGAACCTCGCAAATGCCTGAGAGAGATGCTCGCGGTAGGGCGGGAGCAGACGCACTCGCGGATTCTGGTTGCGGGCCAACTGACGCACCAGTGGCACGGGCAACGAGTAAACTTGTCGAAGGTCCACGAGCATGAAATCCGCCGCGAAATCCTTTGAGATCTCCGAGAGGTCGCACTTGTTCAGCACGTGGTAAGCCGGAAGCCTGCCCTTCCGGGCCATTTCCCACTGATCTTGCTTGCCGAAACGGGGATGCGAACGGAGTTCATCCTTGAAATAGACCCGACATAGGATGACCTCATCCAGATTGCACCTGCCGTCGTCGCGGATCGCCAAGTCGCAGGACTGAGACATTACGATGGCATTGCGCTCGAAAACGTCGACCTGGACGGTCGTCGTGGCGGGGGACTCGGCTTCCGCAGGAATTTGGAATACAGGACAGCGCAGGAGAATGTCACCTTGCTCCAGCTCGTCCCCGGAAACCGCTGCGTACCACGGGTAGTCAGGCCCTGTCGATACCGCCATCTGCCCATCTACCCTATTCATCCGACTCCGCAACGACGCGCGGGTCTTGATGCCCACGACGAATCAAGTGGAAGGTAATCTGCCGTGCGGGCTCCGCTCTGGGCGATTGGATAACCGTCTCCCAATGCAAGATGTCGTCTTCCGTCTCCCACGCAACGTCCGCCTCGGCAGCCCGAAGGCTCTTCCATAGTTGGTGGATGAGCCCCTGTCGTATCTGCGCCATCCCCAGCTCTTCGGACTCGACCCGGAGGAAACTCGGCCCAGGTGCCCATGGCGTCTCGGTAGGGGACTCAGCACTCCTGGCGTACTCCAGTACCCACTCGACGGCGCATTGTACCCGGTCGCCAACCCCAGAGAACCATGGCCCCAAAGTCCCCGATTCCTTCGTACGAACCTGGGTCAGGCCCGAGCCCGTCGACAACGGAGTTGTGCCGACCGCCTCCGCCGCCAGAGTCTCGCACGAACTGTCGAGCCGCGTTTCCACCAGCTCCGTCGCCATGTTATTGCTCCAAATCGACAACCGCCTTCAACACGCTGGCAAAATCGCGAACGCGCTCGTCGAACTCCGCGATCGCGGACTTTGCTTGGTCTACATTCTGCTCGAGAAGATCGGTGTGGTAGTTACCACGAACCAAGATAGCTTTGTGTTCTCCCTCATCCCCCCTTCTCTTCACCGTCCCGGACTCACATGAGAGACGGAGGGTCGCGCCTGCCCCAGGATAAACGAACCGCAGACCGAGCGCGCGCAGGTCGAGGGCGCCGGAATGCCATGGACCCGGTTTAAGAAAACGCTCAATCAAGAAATGCTCTGGCTCAGAACACTCCGCCCACGCATCGAGGTTCACTCCTACGGCCGTATAGCGCACGTGCGGGAGTCGGTCAATGTAAGCTTGGGCAAGATCACGGACGCGACCGGCGAGTACTTCGTGCGTCGCACCGTGATCCACTACTTGAAGACGATTCAGTTCCACCTCGAAAACGATCCCGTTGGCGTACTTGACGAGGGAGGCGGGTGGCGTACAGATTGGCGGCTCCGCCAATTGCCAATCGTCGGGCACGATCCCTTGGGAGACAAGGAAGGCGGGGTGCAATAGGGTGGGATTGTGGTCTTTCGCCAGGACAACTATGGATGCGTTCAAGACCTCGGCCTTCATGATATCTCCAACCTGCTCCATAAGCATAGCCGCCCCGCGCAGCCGCGTCAAACTGGACATTTGCTTCCCAGCCCCGAAGCCCCTCACGTCATCGCGCAGTTCGCGGCGGAATAGGACCCAGGAATAGGTGTGAGCGCCGCCGCGCGTCGACGGCTTGCGCGGGAGCGAGGGGCCAAGCCGGATGCCTCGTGGTCCCCTACGGCCGGATCCCTGGAAAGGCGGTCTGCCACAACCCGTACCGCGCCATGCACTCGTCGTTCGATTCCACGCGGCAAGGGCGCCCGGGGTGGTCGAGCAGGGCATCGAGGCGTCTGAGAAAGCGGACCAGCGCCCGAGGATCCGGCACGCGGAGGGTCGCGTCGGCGTCGGGTCCGACGCCCAGGGCGATTCCTCCCCTGGCTGCCGCGGCCCAAAGCGCCTCGCGGTCGTTGGCCCCGTCGCCCGCGTAGAGCACCAAGGGATCGTCGTCCCGGAATCGTTCGACCAGCAGCCCAACCGTAGTGCCTTTATCCCAGTGCAGTTCGGGGGAGATCTCCAGGGCCATGGGACCTTCGACGATGCGGACGCCAGGGAAGAACGGCGCCGCGGTCGCCTCGGCCTCGGCGAGCAGCGGCGGGACATCGTTGGGGGGCGTCTGGCGGTAGTGGAGCGAGAGGGCGAATTGCTTGTCCTCGACCCAGGCGCCGCGATACCCGGCAGCCACCGCGGCGAGCCGCTCGACCAGCGCGGCGACGGTGGTT
>DYLT01000329.1 GCA_020721945.1 Blastopirellula marina | reverse complement strand
AGGTCTGGGACCGGTTCGACTACTCGACCAAGAACTGGGGCCAGCACCCCTACCACCCGAAGAACAACGTCAACTACACCGATGCCGAGTCCGGCTTTGCCGAGCAGTACCCCGATCATCCCGGGCGGAACAAGCAGCCGTTCTTCTTCACCACGCCCTGGCAGCGCAACAACGCGGTCGTGTTCAAGTACCAAGAGCGGTTTGTCGACAAGATGCTCTCGCACACGCTGCGATACGGCCACGTGTTGTACTGCATCGACAACGAGACCTCGGGCGACGAGGCGTGGGGCGCTTACTGGGCCGAGCACATCCGCCGCCGCGCTGCCGAGGCCGGCACGAAGGTGTGCATCACCGAGATGTGGGACGCCTGGGACCTCAAGGCCCCCGAACATCGGCGGACCTTCGACCATCCCGAGCGATACGACTTCTGCGACGTGTCGCAGAACAACCAGAAGAAAGGACAAGAGCACTGGGACAACTTCCAGTGGGCGCGGGCCCGCTTGGCGAAACACCCCCGGCCGCTGAACACCGTGAAAACCTACGGCGCCGACGGCGGGCGCTTCGGCAACCACCGCGACGGGCTCGAACGCTGGTGGCGCCACGTGATCGGTGGGGCGGCCTCGGCGCGGTTCCACCGGCCTGAGTCCGGCCTCGGGCTATCGGCCGCGGCGATCGCCTCGCTCCAGGCGGCACGCAAGCTCGAGTCGCTCATCAGGCTCTGGGAGGTGGAACCCGCCAACCACCTCCTCCGCGACCGCGCCGAGAACGAAGCGTACTTGGCCGCTCGGCCGGGCCAAGCCTACGCGATTTACTTCACCGACGGCGGCTCCGTGGGATTGGACCTCACGCAGGCACCGAACCGGTTCGAGGCCCACTGGATCGACATCGCCTCGGGCCGATGGGGCAATCGCCAGACCCTCGAGGGAGGCGGCGTGCGAACCATCACGGCGCCCGGCAAGGGCCATTGGGTGGCGGCAATCGTCCAGGCCGGCGCGGTCGCCCAATGACTGCCCTCGGGCTAACCGTGGGACGGTCCTGCGTGGCCGACGAAGCCCGCGAAAGGGGGTTGGTCTTGCTCGGGCATCCGTTCGAGCGTGAAGGGCGAAGGCATGTCCTTCGAACCCTCGCGATGGCTACTCGGGCAGCGGCTTCCCCTTGGTCTCTGGGGCGAGCCAGATGAAGACCAAACCCAACACGTAGATCAGGGTGATGGTGGCGCCCGCGCTGGCGTAGTCGCCGCCGAGGAAGCGAACCAAAACCCCCATCTGGACCGCGCCGGCCGCCGCGAGGATCCGACCGAAATTGAAGCTCAGGCCCTGCCCGGTCGCCCGAACCCGCGTGGGGAACAACTCGGGCAGGTATAGCGGCAGCCAGCCGTAGAAGGCCGCCGTGACCCCGCCCACGAAGCACGCCATCAGCCCGAACCCGGTGTCGAACGGGTCCATCGCGCGGAACAAATAGGCACACGAACCCAGCGAGAGCAGCGAGAGCGCGAAGTACACGGGCCGGCGCCCCCAGATGCCGCCGATGACCGGCGCGACAAAGCACGCGAGGATCGCGCCGATGGCCAGCACGATCTGAATTCCCGCCTTCGCCCGGGCCGCCGCGGCCTCGATCTGCGCCCACTGCTCGTCGGATAATTGCCGGCGCGCTTTCTGAAGTGCCCCGCCCAGGGCATTGGCGGGCACGCGGGTCAAGTTCGACTCGGGCAATTGGGCCTCGACCAATTGGGCCTGTTGCCGCTGCTCGACCCAGTTGGGAATCCATCCCGACACCGCGGCCCAAGTGCCGATGAGCGGAATCGACGAAAACACGATCGCCAGCACCGTTTTTTTCCACAGGCCGGCGCCGAAGATCTCCACGATCGGCCATTGGCGAGCGGTCTTCGACGCGGTCTTCCATCGTTCCGATTCGGGAACCATCAGGCTGACGAACAACGCCAGGAACGCGGGTGCCGCCCCCACCAGCATCAACCACCGCCACGAGCCCGCCATCACCGGCGAGCAATACGCGACGATGCCGATGAACAGAAAGCCGAAGTTGGCCGCGGCGCCGATGGCGCCGGCCAGTTTCGGGCGATGCCGCTCGGGCCAGCATTCGACGACCAGGGCCACGGCCACGGCCCACTCGCCGCCCATGCCCAGCGACGCGATGAACCGGAACAGCCCCAGATGCCACGCCTGCTGGGCGAAGAAGCTGGCTCCCGTAAAGAGCGAATAGACGAGGATGCTCAGGACCATCGCCCGGACCCGACCGATCCGGTCCCCAAGCCAGCCAAACACCAACCCGCCCATCGCCGCGCCCAAGAGGAAACACGCCACGATGATCCCGTTCCACCAGCCCACGTCGGCATCGCCAATGTCCTTGAGCAATTCCTGGAGGGCCGGGCGCGAGACCAAGGGAAAAAGACCGATCTCGACCCCATCGAACATCCAGCCGAGAAACGCCGCCGCCAGGACGAGCCATTGAGCCCGGGTCGATGTCTGGCTCTCGCCCGCCGGAACCGGGGACGCCCGCTGGGAACCGTCAACCGCGCTGGTCATGGGACTCTCCGTTGCGACCCTCGGTCTTGTCCCGGCCGAGGCGCGGGAGCCGATACGATGGGCCGATCTTGGGGCCTGGGAAACCACCCGTTGGGTGAGCACGCAAGAGCCACAAGGCACCGCTGCCTGGCTTCTTGCGTTCGCGGTCCAGGATACAAGAACTCGCGCGGGAAGCAAGAGTCTTCCGAGACATGACGCGCCGTAGCGAGGAAATGCCGCGTGCCTCCCGCGCCGACCTTCGACCGGGGTGCCGCGGCCGTGGCCCGCCGACCCGGGTCTTACCCCCGGATCACGTCGAGCGGCTCGAAGGGTTTGCCGAGCACGGGCCGACTCTCGAAGCCCAGCCACCGCTCGAGCGCGGTGGCGTAGACGCGGCGGAAATCGGTGTGGTGGCGCTGGCCGCCGTTCTCGCGGTCGGTGAGGTTGGGGTGGGGGCCCACCAGTCCGCCGCGTAGGCTACCGCCGGCCAGGAACATGGGGGCCGCCGACCCGAGGTCCGTACCGCGCCGGCCGTTTTCCACGACGGTCCGGCCGAACTCCGAGAACGTCATCACGAGCACGCGATCCAGGAGCTTGTCGCGTTTGAGGTCCTCGAGAAAGGCGGCCACCGACTCGGACAACTGCTCCAACAGGGCGCCATGATTGGCGGCCTGCCCGGCGTGCGTGTCGAAGCCGCCAGGCTCCTGGCCGCCCAGTTCGGTGTAGAAGATGCGGATGCCCAACTCGGCACGGAGAAGTTGGGCGATGGTGCGCAGTTGCGAGGCAAGCTGCAACGGCGGATACCCATCCGAGCCGCCGGGACGCGCGTCGACCAGGGCACGGAGCTTGTCGCGGTGCGCGCACGCGGCCAGCGTGGTGCGCCGCACGAAGGCCAGCAAATCGCCTTCGTCCGCGGAACCTGGCGCTTGGGCGGCCTCGATCCAACGCGTGCGCTGGGCGGCGCTGGACACCTGCGGCATGTCCCGCAGCACCGCGTCGGAAACCGTCCGCAACGAGGGGATGATCGCGCGCTGGGCATTCAGAGTGAACGGCTTCTGGATCTGGCCGACGAACGCGGCGGGCATGGTGCCCTCGTTGTGCTCGCAGGCCCCATCGACCGCCCGGCCGATCCAGCCCGTCTGCGCCTCGCGGTAGTCCAAGGTGGCCGTCTGCCAGATGTGCATCGACTCGAAGTGCCCCTGATTGGGGTTGGGGTAGCCGACGCCCTGAACGACGCTCAAGAGTCCCTCGTGGTAAAGGCGGTGGAAGGCCCGGAGCTTGGGGTGGAACCCGAGCTGGCCGTCGATCTTATGCAGGGTGTTGGCGGGCAAACGGAGCGTCGGTCGTGCCTTGGCGTATTCGTCGTCCTCATAAGGCACGACGGTGTTCAACCCGTCGTTCCCCCCGGCAAGCTGGATGACCACCAGCACCGTCCCCCGGTCGGCGCGCCGCGGGGGCGCGGCCAGGGCCGACCGGGCGAGGAAGCAAGGCACGCCGGGGCCGAAGGCCACCAGCGTCGAAAGGCCCAAGGACCTCTTGAGAAACTCGCGGCGATCAGATCGCATGAGCTGTTCTCCGGCACATGGGGTTGGCAGGACCGGCGCAACGCGTGGATCAGGCCAGTTGGAACTCCGGGAGCGTCACGATCGCATAGGCCAACGGCCGGCAGCGGGCGGGCCTCGGCGTTCCACCGCCCCCGTCCGCCGCGATCTTCTCGAGGGTCGCGCGGACCGGCGGCGCGATGGCCCCGTCCACCAGCAAGTCGACGAGAAACGGCACCGCCAGCCGGGGCGACGCCTTGCCGTGCCGCTGGGCCACGCCTGCCGGGTCGAACTTGTCTTGGTAGGGCTCGCTGCCCGAGAAGAACGACTGGGCCAGATTCGCGCGGCCAGCCAGCGTATAGGGGTTCAGCCAGGCCTTTCCGCCCGGCCAGCCTTTGGCCGTTGGCGGCGTGCCGAGGTTCTGCCCCAACTCGGCCAGCGCGTGCCCCAAGGCCTGGGTGGGCAAGGTCGTCTCGAATGCCTTGGCGATCCCCAAGGCGAATTCCACAGGGCTCTTGATCCGCTGCCGGTACGCCTGGGGCGAGAAAAACAGGTTGGACCGGAGCATGGTCTCGACGAGCCGGCCGATGTGGTGGTCCTTGGCAAAGTCCTCGGCCAAGGGCGCGATCAAATCGTCGCGAGGGTCGTCGGTCTCCGAGACGAGCCAGCGGTAGAGTCGGCGCACCACGGTGCGAGGCACGGCAGACTGCGCCAGCAGGATGCGCACGGCGTCGGGGCCCTTCCAGTTGCCCTCCTGGCCGAAGATGCGCTTCCGCCCCGAGTCGTGCTCGCGCTCGATGTAGCGGATCTGATTGCGGATCACGAACCAGCCGGTAAAGGCCCGGGCCACGCCGCGCACGTCGCTGGGGGTGTACTGGTCTGGGCCGAGGCCGAACAGCTCCATGAGGTGCTGGGCATACGTGTCGCTGGGCTGCGATCGCCGGTTCGTCTGGCCGTTGAGCGAAACCAACAGGGCCGCGTCGTGGGCCACGGCATCGAGCATGGGCCCCAGCCGGCCCAGGGCATGCGCCCGCACCAAGCCCACGTGCCGTTGCACGAGCCGGGCGCTGCCCACCTTCGCCCCGTTGACCGCGAAGTAGTGATGCCAGAAGAGGGTCATCTTCTCCTGGAGCGGATGGGGGGTATCGAGCATCCGGCGGAGCCACCAGCCTCGAAGCGTGTCCATCGAGCCGCCCCCGGG
>DYLT01000328.1 GCA_020721945.1 Blastopirellula marina | reverse complement strand
CGTGACGCAACTCGCGCTTTTTGACAGGCGCGCGTCGTCAGGTACAAACTCGTGTCCATGGAACCGGGTGCGGTTCAGGAGGAGGCCTGACCATGACTGCGTGGAACTGGAACGGCGCGCGGTGGTGGACGTTCGATTTCCACAGTCACACCCCCGCCTCGGATGACTACGGCAAGGGACCACGGCAAGCGGACCTCCAGAAGCGCACCCCCAGGGAGTGGCTCCTCGACTACATGCGCGCCAAGATCGATTGCGTGGTCATCACAGACCACAACACCGGTGAATGGATCGCCCCGCTCCAAGACGCGCTCAGGGAGTTGGAAGCGGAGAAGCCGCAAGGCTACCGGCCTATCCACTTGTTCCCCGGCGTGGAGATCTCCGTCAGCGGGGGGGTCCACCTCCTGGCGATTTTTGGGTGCGAAAAGACCACCTCGGACATTGACAGTGTCCTTGGCGCGGTGGGGGCCGCCGAGACCAGGGGATCGAGAGACGGCGTCACGTCGAAGTCGTTCGTAGAGGTTGTATCCGAGATCGAAGAGGCCGGCGGGATTGCGATTCCTGCCCATGTCGGTGGTCAAAACGGCCTCTTTCAACTCGCTCACGGACCCTCGCTGGAGCAGGCGCTGGATTGCAGTGGGCTCCTTGCGATGGAGGTGGGCGACCCGAATCAACCCAAGCCGTCGCTTTACGCCCAGAGCGGGCGGCGCTGGACCGAGGTCTTGGGCTCCGATTCGCACCATCCTTCCGGCAATCCTGGCCAACGCTATCCGGGAAGCCACTTCACCTGGGTCAAGATGGGTTTGCCCAGCATCGAGGGGCTCCGCCTCGCCCTGCTTGACGGCCCCCTCTCCGTCCGCCGATCCGACCGGACATCGCGCGACCCGAACGAGCACGGGCCGCTTGTCATTGAATCCATCGAGGTGCAGAACGCCAGATACATGGGCCGTGCGGAACCCTTCGTCTTGCGGTTGAACCCCTGGCTCAACGCCGTGATCGGTGGCCGCGGCACCGGCAAGTCCACCCTCGTGGAGTTTCTGCGGCATGCCCTCCGACGGGATGACGAGGTGCCCGACTCCCTGAGGCCAGAGTTCGAGAAATACACAAAGGTCTATTCGAATCGGGAAGAAAGCGGCCTGTTGACCGAACAGACCGCCATCCGCGTGACCTACCGGAAGAACGGCGCGCGGTATCGCATCCAGTGGAACCAGGCGGGGAACCTGGAGGCGATCGAGGAAGAGGCCGACGGCGGCTGGCGGCCTTCCGAGGGCGATGTCTCGCAGCGGTTCCCGGTCCGGTTGTACAGCCAGAAACAAGTCTTCCATCTCGCGAGCACGCCGCTCGCGCTTCTCCGGATCGTGGATGAAGCACCCGCCGTAAATCGCCGGTCATGGAACGACCGCTGGAAGGAGGAAGAGGGTCGGTTTCTTTCCCTTCGTGCGAAGGCGCGGGAGCTCGAAGCGGGCCTTCTGGAGGAGCCGCGGCTCCGGGGAGAGCTGGATGATGTGAAGCACAAGCTGGCGATCTTCGAGGAGGCGGGTCATGCCGGCGTTCTGAAGGAGTTTCAGAAGCGGAGCCGTCAGCAACGGGCGGTCGAGGCGTGGGAGGAGGGCTGGGCGAACACCGGGCAGAGACTACACGAGCTTGCGGCGGACATCGTTCCGGACTTACTTGACTCGACGAGTTTCGACCCCCTGGCCGGAGAAGATGCCGCCCTTCGCGACCGAGCCGAAGCGGTCCGCAAGGGGATGGAAGACATCCGCCGCGGGCTCGAGGGGCTGGCCGCCCAGGCGGACCGCGTGACCACGGAGTGGGCGAAAGATCGGGAGGCATCGCAGTGGCACGGGCGCGTCCAGGCCGCCCTCCAGGCTTACGAGGACTTGCGGAAGCGATTGGCCGCCGAGGGCGCGGGCGACCCGGCGGCCTACGGCGAGCTGGTGCAGCGCCGGCAGGCCCTTGAGCGACGCCTTCACGAACTCGGCGGGCGCAAGAAGCAAGTCGAGGACCTCCGCAAGCAAGCGGAGGAGAGCCTCGCGCGACTCCAGGAGGTCCGTCGAGAGCGGACCGAATCCCGCAGAACGTTCCTTGCGCAGGTGCTGAAGGACAACCCCTACGTCCGGATTGAGGTCTTGCCGTACGGGGCACGGGAGACGGTCGAGGCCGAGTTTCGCAGGCTTCTCCAGAGGGAAGGCGGCGGCTTCGAGAGGGACATCGGATCGCCCGAGGGAGGCGGCGTGCTCGGCAAGGTCTATGCGGGTGGAGCCGAGGCGACCGCGGTCGAGAAGGCCCTTGCGGAAATCAAGGGGGACCTGCGCGCCGTCGCGGAGGACAGAGCCAGTACGGCACGGCCCCACGACCAGCGCTTCGCCGCGCACCTCAAGAGGCTTCACCCGGAGGCCCTCGACCGCCTGGACCTCTGGTTCCCCGAGGACTCTCTCGAGGTGCAGTACAGCACGACGAGCGATGGCCGGAACTTCCGACCGATCCAGGAAGGTTCGCCCGGGCAGAAGACGGCCGCTCTGCTCGCCTTCCTCTTGTCTTACGGGGAAGAACCCCTCGTCATGGATCAGCCGGAAGATGACCTTGACACCCGCCTCATCTACGACCTCATCGTCAGGCAGCTCAGAGAGGTCAAGGGCCGCCGGCAGATCATCGTGGTCACCCACAACCCAAACATCGTGGTCAACGGCGACGCGGAACTGGTCGTCGCACTCGCTGCTCGGGGCGGGCAGACCCAGAAGGAGTGCGAAGGCAGCCTGCAAGAGAAGCAGGTCCGCGACACCATCTGCGAGGTCATGGAGGGCGGGCGGGAGGCCTTCGAACAGCGCTATCGCCGCATCGCACTGGAGGGACGCCGTGTTTGACAGTCTCGATGATCTTCTTCGGAAGATCCGGCTTGGAGAGGACACCTCCCTCGAGCTCAAGGCGGTCGTGTTCAGGGGGGATCGCGTCGTTCAGCCGAGGCGCGACCACCTGGCGGATGAGATCGCCGGCATGGCCAACACCCATGACGGCGTCCTCGTGCTCGGGGTCGATGACAAGACGCGGGAGGTCCTGGGCATCCCGGTCGAGCGTCTGGAGGCGGTGGAGCGCTATGTTTTCGAGATCTGCAACGAGAGCATCCAGCCTCCGGTTGTCTTCCGGACGTTCCGGATCGAGCTCCCCGACTCCACCGGGATGCTTCAGTCTCTCCTCAAGGTCGAGGTCCCGCGCAGCCTGTTCGTGCACAAGAGCCCCGGAGGGTACTTTCATCGGCAAGGAAGTTCTTGCCGTGAGATGCCCCCCGAGGTTCTTGCGCGCCTGTTCCAGCAGCGCAGTCAGGCGCGGCTCATCCGCTTCGAAGAGCAGGCGGTACCCGAAAGCACCCCTGCCGACCTGGACGAGACGTTGCGTCGGCGCTTTCTGGCGGCGCCGGCCGAGGACGAGGTCGCGAGACTCAAGAAGATGAAACTCCTCACCGAGGACGACGCCGGCGAGACGCGAGCGACCGTCGCCGGCGTACTGATGTGTTCGGCAACCCCGGAGAGGTGGCTGCCCGGCGCCTTCATCCAGGCGGTTCGCTACCGGGGAAACCGCCAGGACTCGAACTACCAGGTGGACGCCCTGGACATCACCGGGCCCCTGGACCTCCAGGTCCGTGGGGCGCTCGCCTTCGTGCGCAGGAACATGCGCGTGGCCGCATGGAAGGATCCCGCCCGCGTCGAAATCCCGCAGTTCAGCATCCGGGCGGTCTTCGAGGCCGTGGTCAATGCCGTCGCCCACCGCGACTACTCGATTCACGGATCGAAGGTCCGTCTGTTTCTGTTCGACAACCGAATGGAGCTGTTTTCCCCCGGGCCGCTTCCGAATACGGTGACCATCGAGAGCATCGCCCTTCGTCAGTCCACGCGGAACGAACTGATCACCACGCTTCTGGCCAGATGCCCGACCGAGGACCCCACGGGAGAGATTGGCCGACGCTTCCTGATGGACAAGCGCGGCGATGGAGTTCCCATCATCCTCGAAGAGAGCCGGAGGCTGTCCGGCCACGACCCCGAGTACCGGCTGATCGACAACGCAGAACTCTTGCTCACGATCTACTCGGCCCGAGAGCCGACCGAAAACGAACCGGGGGAGGGCTGATGGATCCTTGGGCCCGGCGAAAGGGCGCGTGATGCCTGGCCAGCGCGACGCCATCCTCCGGCTTCAGGAAGGGCCGGATCCCTGCGTACGGCCCCGCGAAGTCGTACAGCAGCACCTCGACGCGCGGCTCCACCCACGCCTCGGCGAAGGCCGTGGCGTTGATGTCCACGTCCGCCGAGCCTTGCGAGAAGGTGGGGGGCGACACGCGTCACGCTCGCCATGTTCATCTGCACGCCCGCCTCCAGCGACCCGGTCTGCGCGAGGTCGAGCGTCACCTCGCTGGTCGCGCCGCCGCGGATCCCGGCCAGAGCCTGAAGCCTGGGCGTGAAGAGCACGGGCGGCACCCAGATCGATCCGAGGTAGAGCGGCGGGGCCAGCGGGAACTCGCGCTCGAACTCGCGCGCGGCCTTGCCGACCACGTGCAGGTCCGCGCCGGCGGTGAGCGTCGCGATGAACTTCAACTGAAACCCGATGTCCTCCAGGACCCCGGTGATGTCGAGCTTCAGGAGCTTCTTCAGGTCGTCCTCGACGTCCGGCCACTCGAAATCTATGTCGAACGTCACCGACACGGTCGCGTCGAGGCTGCCCTGGACCAGGACGCGGTCCTCGGTCGTCTTGGCGTCGCCGTCCCCGTCGAACGCGAGCCAGTCAACGCCGTACTGGAAGTCCTTGGACCCGGTCACGGCGGATTCCACGCGCGAGAGCGCCGACGAGACGCCGCCCTGGACCGACGCCGGGTCAAGATCGCGTTCCACGTGGACCTTGAGCTTGCGGAACGCGTAAATGATCGCGGTCGGCGAGGTCGTCACGGTCGTCTTCGCCCCGTCGCGGGTGACCGCGTCCACCTTCCGCAGGAAGCCGAGCGGCGCCTTCGCCGACGGGCCGCCGACCACGACGCGATCGACTGCCAGGGCGTCGATCAGCGGCGTGGACCCGGTGAAGGTCAGCGTCGCCCCGTCCTCGGACACGTCCGACAGCAGGGCGAGCGAGGCGTCGTCCAGCACCGTCGTGAACGCGAACGGCACGGCCTCGACGCGGTCGGTCCCTCCCCCTCCTGAGCCGCCGTCGCCGCACCCCCCCGCGAGGACCGCGAGGCAGGCAACGGTCGCGGCGAAGCGAACCATGCGCACGGAAGTCCGGTACCCGTTCATGGCGTTCCCCCGCAAGACAGTCAGATGCTCCCACGCCCCGGGTCGCGTTGCCGAGGCTCGGATGG
>DYLT01000327.1 GCA_020721945.1 Blastopirellula marina | reverse complement strand
CCCGCCCGGCTTTCCGACTCGGCCGGATCACCTCTCTCGCTCGGCCTTGTCGTCGAGGGCCAAATTGAGCCGCAGCACGTTGACGCGCGGCTCGCCCAGTACGTTGAACGTTCGGCCCTCGGTGTGGGCGGCAACGAGTCGGCGAACGGCATCCACGCTCAGGCCACGTGCCTTGGCCACCCTCGCCACCTGGTACTCGGCCGCCGCAGGGCTGATGTGGGGGTCGAGGCCGCTGCCCGAAGCCGTGACCAACTCCACCGGGACAGGCCCGGTCTGGTCTGGGTGGGCTTTGCGGATGGCCTCCACCCGGTCCCGTATGGCGTCGAGCAAGGCGGGGTTCGTCGGCCCGAGATTGGAGCCCGTGGAGGAAGCCGCATTATACGGGGTCGGACCGGTCGCCGAGGGCCGCCCCCAGAAATAGCGCGGGTCGTCGAAGGGCTGCCCGATCAGCTCGGAGCCGACCGGCTTGCCATCGCGGACGATGACGCTACCGTTGGCCTGGTACCGAAAAAGCCCTTGCGCAACGAGTGTCACGAGGGACGGGTACACGACGCCGCTCAGGAGTGCCAGCAGCCCGAAAATCGTCACTCCGGCACGCAAGTGGTCTTTCATGACTTTCTCCTCAAGCCAGTCCCAGGGAGGCCAAGAGCAGGTCGATGAGCTTGATCCCAACGAACGGCACCACCAGCCCGCCCAGCCCATAAGTCAGCAGGTTGTCCCGCAGCAGCCGGGCGGCCCCCACCGGCCTGTACTTGACTCCGCGAAGCGCCAGCGGAATCAGCGCAATGATGACGAGGGCGTTGAAGATGACCGCCGACAGGATGGCACTGGCGGGCGTGGCCAGCCGCATGACGTTCAGTTTGTCGAGGATGGGATAGGTGCTGGCGAACGCGGCTGGAATGATCGCGAAATACTTCGCCACGTCGTTGGCCAGGCTGAAGGTGGTCAGCGCCCCGCGTGTGATCAAAAGCTGTTTGCCGATCTTGACCACCTCAATCAGCTTGGTCGGGTTGGAGTCGAGATCGACCATGTTGCCGGCCTCCTTGGCCGCCTGCGTGCCGGAGTTCATGGCCACGGCCACGTCGGCTTGGGCCAGGGCCGGGGCGTCGTTGGTGCCGTCGCCGGTCATGGCGACAAGCCGGCCGCCGGCCTGATACTCGCGGATCAACCGCAGCTTGGCCTCGGGCGTGGCCTGGGCCAGGAAGTCGTCCACGCCGGCCTCGGCCGCGATCGCCGCCGCCGTCAGCGGGTTGTCGCCGGTGATCATCACCGTCTTGATCCCCATGCGCCGCAGCTCGGCGAAGTGCTCCTTGATGCCGCCCTTGACGATGTCCTTCAGGTGGATGACGCCAAGGGCGCGCGGCCCTTCCGCCACGACCAGCGGCGTGCCGCCGCGCCGGGCGATGTCCTCGACCCTCTGCCCCACTTCCGCCGGCAGATGCCCTCCCGCCGCCTGGACGTAGCTCTCGATGGCGTCGGCGGCCCCTTTGCGGATCTCTCGGCCGCCAAGGCTGACGCCACTGATGCGCGTTTGCGCCGAGAAGGGGATGAATTTCGCGCCCAACTCGTGGATGTTCCGACCACGCAACCCGTATTTCTCCTTGACCAGCACCACGACGCTGCGGCCCTCGGGGGTTTCGTCCGCCAGGGAGGCGAGTTGGGCGGCCTCAGCCAGGGCGGAAAGCGGCACACCCGGCGCGGGGATCAGCTCGACGGCCTGGCGGTTGCCCAGCGTGATCGTGCCGGTCTTGTCCAGCAGCAGTACGTCCACGTCGCCTGCCGCCTCGACCGCCCGGCCCGACATGGCGATGACGTTAGCCTGGATCATGCGGTCCATGCCCGCGATGCCGATGGCCGACAGCAGGCCGCCGATCGTCGTGGGGATCAGGCAGACGAGGAGGGCGACCAGAACGGTCACCGTGACTGGGCTGCCCTGCCCAGCCGCACGCACGCTGTAAAGGGAGAAGGGCAACAAAGTGACGCAGACGATCAGGAACACGATGGTCAGGGCGGCCAAAAGGATGTCTAAAGCGATCTCGTTGGGCGTCTTCTGGCGCTTGGCTCCCTCGACCAGGGAGATCATGCGGTCCAGGAACGTTTCCCCCGGGTTGGCCGTGATACGAACAATGAGCCAGTCGGACAGCACCGTGGTGCCGCCGGTGACACTGCTGCGGTCGCCGCCGCTTTCGCGGATGACCGGTGCGCTCTCGCCCGTGATGACACTCTCATTAACCAAAGCAACCCCTTCGATGACTTCGCCATCCGCGGGAATCATATCGCCCGCCTCGACCAGCACGACGTCGTCTTTACGAAGGGCAGATGCCGGTACAGGCTGATAGGCCGCACCCTGACGTGGCTCCTCGAGCTTCTTGGCCAGAACATCGCGGCGCGCTTGGCGGAGCGCATCCGCCTGGGCCTTGCCACGCCCCTCAGCCATCGCCTCCGCGAAGTTGGCGAACAGGACCGTAAACCACAGCCATGCGGCAATGCTCAAGATAAAACCCGGCGATTCCTGACCGCCGGCGATGAGAGCGTGCACTCCCAACGCCGTCGTGAGCACGCTGCCGGCGAACACGGTGAACATCACCGGGTTGCGGACCTGGTGGCGCGGGTCGAGCTTCTTGAAGGCGTCAACCAAGGCCCCTCGGACGATCGGGGGGTCGAACAAGGGCCGCGCTTTTGCTGACGGCGACATCGCTAATCCTTTCGGCTCCCGCCCTGCTGGAATCGACCTTCGGGTTCCCTTACCAGCCCGTCATCTGCAAGTGTTCCACAATTGGCCCCAACGCGAGGGCAGGGAAAAACGTCAGCGCGCCGACCAGCAGCACCGTCCCCACCACCAGCACCACAAAGAGCGGCGTGTGCGTCGGCAGCGTGCCGGCGCTCGGCGGCGTGTACTTCTTGCGGGCCAGCGACCCGGCCACGGCCAGCACGGGAATCATGGACCAGAAGCGGCCCATGAGCATCGCCAGACCGATGGCCGTGTTGTAGAAGGGCTCGTTCGCCGTCAGCCCCGCGAAGGCGCTGCCGTTGTTGTTCGCCCCCGACGTGAAGGCGTAGAGCACTTCCGAGAAGCCGTGCGCGCCGGGGTTGTTGAGGTTGCCCTTCACCTCGCCCGTATCGGTGGCCCGGTAATCGAGGCCCGGCCCCAGCACAGCGACGGCAGTGCCGACCAGCACCACGATCGGCATGATGAGGATGACCAAAGAGGCCATCTTCATCTCGAACGCCTCGATCTTCTTGCCGAGGTATTCGGGGGTGCGGCCGACCATCAGCCCGGCGACGAAGACCGCGACGACGACAAACATCAGCATGCCGTACAGGCCGCTGCCCACGCCGCCGAGAGCGACCTCGCCGAGCTGCATCAGCCACATCGGGACCAGCCCGCCCAGCGCCGTGAACGAGTCGTGCATGGAGTTAACGCTGCCATTGGAAGCGGCTGTCGTAACCGACGCCCACAGCACCGAGCTGACGATGCCGAAGCGGGTCTCCTTGCCCTCCATGTTGCCGCCCGATTGCCCTTCCCCCGCACGCTGGTCGGCCCCCAACTCGGTGAACGCCGGCACGCCGGCCTGTTCCGCCGCAATCGCCCCGATGGCCAGCGGCACGAAGATCGCGAACATGGCCCCCAGGAGCGCCCAGCCTTGCCGGCGGTCGCCGACCATCTCGCCGAACGTCCAGCACAGGGCCGCCGGGATGAGCAGAATCCCCAGCATCTCCAGGAAGTTCGACAGCGGCGTCGGGTTCTCGTAGGGATGTGCCGAGTTGACGTTGAAAAACCCTCCCCCGTTGGTGCCGAGCTGCTTGATGGCGATCTGCGACGCGGCCGGCCCCATCGGTAACCATTGCTCGGTCACCGGCTTCTTCTCGGTGACAGGCTTTCCGGCGGCGTCGACGACGGGATTGCCGGCGGCGTCCTTCGTCGGCTCGTCCACGGAGGTGGGCCGCAACAACGCCACCCGCTGATACGGGCGGAAGTTCTGCACGACGCCCTGCGAAACCAGGGCCACGGCCAGCAGTAAAGACAGCGGCAGCAGGACGTAAAGCGTGGACCGGGTCAGATCGACCCAGAAGTTGCCGATGGTTTCGGCCGAGCGGCGCACCAGGCCTCGGACGAGCGCGACGACGACCGCCATGCCCGTCGCGGCCGAGAGGAAGTTCTGCACGCACAGCCCCACCATCTGCACCAGGTAGCTCAGCGTCGTCTCGCCGCCGTAGCTTTGCCAGTTCGTGTTGGTCACGAAACTGGCGGCCGTGTTAAACGCCAAATCGGCGCTGACCCCAGGGAACTCTTGTGGGTTGAGAGGCAAGACGCCTTGAAGCCGCAGCAGCGCGTACAGTGCTAGCAGCCCGATCCCGTTGAAGAGCAACGCGGCCACGGCGTAGGTCCGCCAAGACATCTCGCGCCGCGGATCGACGCCGGACAATCGGTAGACCAAACGCTCCAGCCAGCCGAGGGCCCGGTCCAGTCCACATGCTTGCCCTTGGTAGACGCGGGCCATGTACCAGCCGAGCGGCTTCACCGCAGCGATCAAAGCCGCCAGGAATAACGCGAGTTGAATGCCGGCGCTAAGAGTCATGACAACCACTCCGGTTTTAGGAGGGCGACAAGCAAATAGGCCAGCAGCCCGGCGGCCGTGAGCAGTCCAATGAGTTCCACTCCCGTCATCGCTTGCCTCCCATGAGCCGGTGGCACAGCATAAGCAGTGCCCACGAAAGTACGGCAAAGCCGACCACCACGCCCAGGAAAACGAAATCTATCACGGCCCACACTCCTCCGTCGGATTCTCGACCATCCGATCCTACATCCAATCCTAGCCGGACACGTGTCAATTTGGGGTTAAGACTGAGGGGCAGCGCGTAAAAAAAGCATCAAGAAGAGTCAACCTTACCTCTGTAACCGCATCGCGGAGAATCAGGAATGGATGCGTCGGATCGACGGGCAATACCTGAAGACGCCTTGCTATGGCAGCCGGAAGATGGCCAAGGCTTGGGTATCAGCCGCGCGAAGGCGCAGCGCCTGATGTGGGTGATGGGCTCGGAAGCGTGGCACAACAGGCCGTCAGCCTGTGGCCCCGGCACGCCGGAGATTTTCAACCCCGACCAGGCCGTGCAGTACACGGCCAGGGCCTTCGCCGGGCGGCTGGAGCAGGCGGGGGTGGCGGTAGCACAAGCTGTCAGCCTGTGGCATGCCGCGGCCATTGGACGGACAACGTGTCCGCGGAGCGATTGTGGCGGACGTTGAAGTCCGAGTGCATCTACCTTCACGGCTACGCCCCGGTGCGTGCGTTGGAGGCGGGGCTGGCCGAGTTCTTCCGCTTCTACAACGAGGACCGCTTGCACGCGGCCCTGGATTACCTCACGC
>DYLT01000326.1 GCA_020721945.1 Blastopirellula marina | reverse complement strand
GCTCGTGGTAGCCGGTCCACCAGTCGTAGGGGACCTGGTTTGAGGCGATGAGGAAATGCCCCTTCTCGGCGTTGTACCACCAGCCATATCCGCCGTTGAGGCTGCCGCCCCAGCAGTGCAGATGGAGTCCGGCCGCGGCCGGCCGGGCCGGCTTCGCGGGGACGGCCACGAGGTAATCGAACGGTTTGCCCGCGACCGCGCAGTTCGGCGGCGATTCCCACCGCACGAAATAGTACAGCGTGGGCTTCGCGACATAGAGGAATTCCTTGGGGCGTTCCACCCGCTGGAGCACCGGCACGCCCTGGCCCACCACCTCGTGGATCGCGCGTTGCGTGGCGCTGCCCGGACCGATCGCCCGATTCTCCTTGCCGCCGATCGACACGGTGACCGCGTAGAACGACTCGCCGGCCTGGGCCGGGTTGAGCACGCATAGCCCGACTCCTTGGGCCAGCGGCGGCTGGCCCTCGGCGATCACATAGCGAAATGCCTTGTGCTGGGGCCGGTCGTCGCCGCCGTAGAAATCGAGGTTCCAGCCACCAAGCGGCCCCGCCTCGCCGACGGGCGTCATGCCTTCGACCGACGTGATGGGTCGGTCGCTGCGGTAGATGCGATACAGGACCTTTCGTTTCTCGGTCCACTCGCGCCGCGCTTTGCGCACCTCGGCCACCGAGATCGGCTCCGGGAAGGTCGGCGCATCGACCTCGGCCCATGTGATGAAGGTCTGGCCTGCCAGGTGCCGGGCGCGCACGTCGCCGACCTGAGCAGCCCCTCCGGCCGCGGCAAGCGTGCCGGCCCAGAGTGCAACACCAAGCATCGAAACCGCCCGGAGGAACACCCCAGCGTGCATCGAACGCCTCCCGTCTCAGGGCTCGCCAGAGTACCGGTAATGAACGGTTACCCTTGGATCATCGGGTGGAGGTCGACGAGATAGATCTGGCGGCCGCCCACGTGGGGCGAGTCGATGGTCACATATCGGCCATCCCGGCTGAACCTCGGATGCAGGTCGCAGCGCCACTCGCCCGTGTACTCTTTCGGCGATTGGAAATGTCCCAGCGACAGCACCCGGTCGGTGGGGATGTGGTACAGGTAAAGATGCTGGTTTCGGTTCCGATCGGGATAGCTGTCGCAGAGTACCCACTGGTTTCCGGGCAGGTAGCTGCAATGCCCGTCGCCCGTCGGCATGGCGGGCCCGACCCGTTCGACCTTTCCGCCTTGCTTGTCTTCGAACACGTAGAACCCCGGCTTGGCCTGCTTCGACCAGGCGAGAATGTGGCGGGGATCGCGCCAAATGAAATGGGACGTCACCCCGTTGGTGTCGATGACGCGCAGGTCCGACCCATCGGGCGCGGCGGTGAACATGCGGGTGACATGCGAGGTGGCGCCGGGTTCCTTGAACCGATGCAAGAACTCGAAGCGCGTGCCGTCGGGATTGACCAGCAGATGATTGAACCAATGTTTGGCTCGGCGTATGTCCCGGCCAGGAAATGGGATCTTGGCGACCTCGGCCAGACTGAGGAGCAGATCCTGCCGACCGCTTTCCAGGTCCACGCGCCAGATGCCCGAGTCGCGCGGGGCGAGCACGTCGCGATTCGGATCCGCAAGACCCTGGTAGCCGTACCCCGGGCGCGTGTCGGCCAGGCGGCGGAAGTCCGTGGCCACGGCCCATCGGCCATCGGGACTGACCGCGTAGATCGGATGCGGCAAAGTCCGGAGCTTGCGAGTCTTCACGTTGAGAATCCGGCACACGAAGCGGTCTCCCTCGCGGTCGTTGAACAGGATCTCGTCGGCCGAGCCGGGTCGCCATTGGAGCATGCATCCTTGCTGCCAACACCAAGCCCTCGACGGGCCTAGTTCGATCCACCGGTCGCCATCGGCCAGGTCGATCATGCCGATTTGGATCGTGTCCGACGGTTGCGGCGAGCGGTGCTCGAACGCCACCTCCATGCCCAAGGCGTAACGGCCCGTGGCATCGAACTGGAGCTTGTCGTAGTAGGCGAACCAATGGAACTTGGGGCCGCCAGTGATGGCCCGCACCGGCGGCAAGCGCTCCCCGGCGTCCATGGCGCGATGGCTCCCAAGTCCCACCGCAACGGCGGCCGAAGCCTTCAAGAAACCGCGACGTGTCCAGAGCATGGATCGTCTCTCCTGCGTTGTCCCCGGCGGGGCAAACCGAGTGTCCCGGAGGCCGGGTCGTTCAAGAGACCTGACCCCGCCAACCCAGCCAGCAGTCTAAGATCGCGGTCAGGGCGGCACAAGCGTGGTGGCCCGCAGCCCACGGCAGCACGCGGTCGAGGCTCACAGGCCCCAGCGATCCATGCGCCGGTTCCGCCAGTTCCAGAACCAGTACCAGTAGTCCTCGAGAAGCTGGAAGTTGGGATGGTCGTCGGCGACCTCCAACTCGAACAGCGGGGCGACCGACTCCACGCCGCCC
This sequence comes from Blastopirellula marina, assembly GCA_020721945.1. Classification (GTDB taxonomy): domain Bacteria; phylum Planctomycetota; class Planctomycetia; order Pirellulales; family Thermoguttaceae; genus JANLFZ01. The sequence continues at coordinate 2,963 of DYLT01000326.1, read as the reverse complement.
AGCCTGACCGCGCAAAGCAGCCCGAGATGCGTGCCCCGATCCCACTCCCGGGGATCGAGGATGGCGACTACCGTGACCAGGCGTTCGCCGGGCTCCGCCTCGGGGCAGTACCGCGCCTTGAACGGGAGGGCCAAGCGCGCGGCCAAATACTGACAATACCTTAAGAGTGTGGAATCGTCTGCCTCGGGCAGGGGGCTTCGCGCGCGAAGGCCAAGAACCGCACGAATCCGCGTCTCTCGATCTTCCACACGCGGATGCCCATCCGATGGCTCTGGCCAGGTAGCCCGCTCGGAGGGTGGTTCAGCATTGCACCCAGAGTTTCCACGGTTTCGTTCAGTCGCTGAGGCCATTCTTTCCAAAGTCCTTACGTCACGCGCTGCGGAGCAGTCCGTCTCCACCACCAACCTTGGCTGATCATTCTAGACGACCCGTCAAGCACTCGTCAACGGATCCGCCCCAAGGGAATTGAGGTTGGGGCAATGGGGGACCGGGAGAGAATGCCCAACTTGTCGATCACCTGACCGTCGCGCCAAGACATCGCCACCACTTGTCGAGTATCGGCTGAGGCCGTGGAGAACTCGCTTCAAAGCCCCGGGAAATGGGGGATTCCGCCTCGTCGATGCCGACGCGCGTTTCCCGGGCCATATCGAGATAGACCGCGTCCCGAACCCAGAGGTTCGGCCACGTGGCGGATCGACGCCAGGCCGGCCCCCAGGTGGCGCGCCGATCGGTCACATGTCGAACTCCGAGCCGCGTCCCGGTCACGTACCCTTGCCTTCGCGCACCTAGCCTGGGTAGCTCGGCGCAACATCGATGAGAACGGCAATCCGGGCTAGGGTGTTTGAGCGATGTGGCGTTACAATGTCACCGTGATTCGGAAGCCGGAACAAGCCAGGAGGGCACGCGAGATGGCGACGACGACGCGCCTCCCACGCTGGATCGCGGTCCACGGTGCGGTGGCCTTGGCAGTGAGCCTTGCGGCCGCCATGGCCCAAGGCCCCACCGAGGTCCGACCCAAGCCCGCGCCAAGCGTCTCCAGGTCGGAGCCTTGGGCCTGTGAGCCGTTTCGTGCGGATGCGGGATTGAACGACGTCTTCTTCGGCGATCCCCAACGGGGTTGGGCCGTCGGCGATCGAGGGGTCATCTGGCACACCGACGATGGCGGCCGCAACTGGGTGCTTCAACGTTCCGGCGTATCGTGTCGGCTCGAATCGGTCTGGTTCGTCAGCCCGCAAGTGGGCTGGGCCGCGGGGGGGGTCTCGCAGCCGTACTTGCACACCGGCAACGGCGTGCTCTTGCGCACGCAGGATGGCGGCCAACACTGGGTTTGCGAGTCCAAGCTCGCACTGCCGTACTTGAAACGGGCGAAGTTCCATAGCGCGCGAAGCGGCTGGGCGATCGGCCACGCGTCGGCGCTGTACCCCTTGGGTCTTTTGTTGACCGAGACGGGTGGAACGAGCTGGAACCCCGTGCTGGCCGAGTGGACCACTCGAGGGGACGCCGGATCGGCCCGGAACGGCCCAAGCGAAGTGCGCCCGAGGGCCTTCGGGTTGTTGGCCGGCGATTGTCTCCCGGGGCCGATCGGCTCCCTGGCCGGCCCCGGTCTTGTGGCGGCGCTCCACAATAACCGGATCGAGCCCGCCGAACCGCACGAAACAGGCCTTCGGGGAGTCGCGCAAATCAGGCTCTCTGCGCGGCACCCGGGCTGGCTCGTCGGCCAAGGCGGATTGGTCCTTCTGACCCACGATCAGGGAGCCACGTGGCAGCCGCCCCCGCGACGCCTGCCCGAAACGGTTACGACCCAGTTCGATTTTCAGGCCTTGGAGGTCCGCGGCCCGAAATGCTGGATCGCCGGCTGGCCCGGCACCCGCATCTTCCATTCGCCCGACGCCGGGCAGACCTGGTACGCGGCGGCCACGGGCCAGAACTTGCCCCTGTACGCCATACGGTTTGCCGACGACCAGTGCGGTTGGGCCGTCGGCGCGTTGGGTACCATCCTCGCGACGGTGGACGGCGGGCAGACGTGGACGCGGCAGCGCGCCGGCGGCACCCGCACCGCGATCCTCGGCCTGTTTGCCGAGCCCGACGACGTGCCCTTCGAATGGCTCGCGCGGTATTCGGGAAACGAAGGCTACTTGACCGCGATCGAGGTGCTCTGTCGTCGCGATTTGGAATCGCCGCCGCGCGACGAGGTCCCCCTGGCCCAGCGGATCCATGAAGCGGTCCTCCGGGTTGGGGCATGTACCGCGCAGACGGCTTGGCAGTTTCCGCTCCGGCAGCCAGGCCTCTCCTTGAGCCCGGCCAAGACCCTGGCCCTCTGGGATGCGCTTCACGAGGGAGCCGGCCGAGACACACTCGGCCGCCACCTGGTGCGGCAGATCCGCACCTGGCGTCCCGAGGTGATCGTCCTAAGGGACGCCGCGGCCGCGCCGGATCGGCCCGAAATATCGCTCTTGAACCAGGCCGTGCTCGAAGCGGTCGCACACGCTGCTGATCCGGCGGTGTATCCCCAGATGGCGCAAGACGCGGGACTATCGCCCTGGCAGGTACGCCGCGTCTGCGCCGTGCTTGCCTCGGAGACGCACGGCGGCACCGTGGTCACCGCAAGCCAGTTGGCCGATCGTCTTGGCCGGTCGGTCGGCGATCTGGCTGACGACGCCCGCGCCCTGGTCCGCGACGGGTTCCAACCCGGTCCGCCGTCGACCGCGTTCGAGGTGGTGTTCGACCAGGCGCCCGGGTCGTCGGGTCGCCGCGACGTGTTGGCCGGCTTGGCCTTGTCGCCGGGGAGCGAGGCGCGGCGGGCGCTGCCCGACGCCTCGGTCGAGACCCTCGACCGCGTTCGGCGGCTCGCGCAGAAGCGCCGCGCGGTCGAGGCGATCTTCGAACGCACCGAGCGTGAACCCCGTGCCGCCGCGGGACTGCTCGCCCAAATCGAGGACTTGCTCCAGGGGCTCGATCCGGAC
>DYLT01000325.1 GCA_020721945.1 Blastopirellula marina | reverse complement strand
CCTCGACCGCGGCGTGGATCATGGGGCTGATTTCGATCAGCACGTGTCCCCCGGGCTTGAGCCGCTCGACCGCCTGGGGGATGAGCCGTTCGATGACTTCGGTTCCCCGCGGACCGGCAACCAGCGCCTGGCGGGGCTCGAACTCGCGCACGTCGCGGGCCAGGCCGGCGTACTCCGCCTCGCTGACGTAGGGCGGGTTGCTGGCCACGAAATCGAACCGGCGGTCCGCCGGAAGGGCCGACAAGAGATCGCTCTGGAGAAACTCGATCTGATGGTCCACGCCGTGCGAGGCGGCATTCGCCCGCGCGACCGCCAGGGCCGCGGCACTTGTATCCACGGCGGTCACCCGGCTGGTCGCCAGATGCTTGGCCGCGCTGACCGCAATGATCCCGCTGCCGGTCCCCACGTCGCAAATGGCGATCTCGTCGTCGGGCCGACCCGCCGCGGGCGACCGGGCCAGGTCGATGAGGGTCATCACGACGAACTCGGTCTCGGGCCGCGGGATCAACACGTCGGGGGTCACGCGGAACGAGAGCGAGAAGAACTCGCGGCGGCCCACGAGATACGCGACCGGAGCGCCCTCGGCCCGGCGACGCACCAAATCGCGGAACCCGGCGCGTGCGTCCTCCGTGGGTACCTCGTCGAACGCCGTGTACAGCTCGATCCGTTGGCAACCGAGCACCTCGGCCAGGAGCACCTCGGCATCGAGCCGGGCGTTCTCGGCGCCATGGCGCTTGAGGTAATCGGTCGTCCACGCAAGCAGCCGCCCGACGGTCCAGGGTTCAGGGTCCGGCATGGGAGGACGCGCAAGAAAGGACGAGGGACGAAGGATGAACGACGGAAGGATGCCCGCAACGCGACGCCACACCGACCCAAGGACCCATGATGCGGGACCTGCACCGATCTGTCAAGCCAGGCTCGGGCCGCAGGCCGCGATGGCGTTTGCCTCCCTCATGCCCGATCCCTCATCCCTCAGCCCTCCACCTTCATCGTTCGTTCTTCAGCTTTCATCCCTCATCGGCCCCGAACGCCGCGCGCTGCTCCTGACGCTCGTATTCCTTGAGGGCCTCGATCACCGGATCGAGGTCGCCGGCCAGGATGCTGTCGAGTTTGTAGAGGGTCAGATTGATGCGGTGGTCGGTCACGCGGTTGTCGGGGAAGTTGTAGGTACGGATCCGCTCGCTGCGGTCGCCCGAGCCGATCTTGCTCTTGCGTTCGCTGGCCCGCCTCGACGCTTCTTCTTCGCGTTTCTTTTCGTAAAGCCGGGTCTTGAGCACGCGCAGGGCCTTGGCAAGATTCTTGTGCTGGCTCTTCTCGTCCTGGCACTGCACCACGATGCCCGTGGCGAAGTGCGTCAAGCGCACGGCCGACTGGGTCTTGTTGACGTGTTGGCCGCCCGGACCGCTGGCCGAGAAACGGTCGAGCCGATAATCCTCGGGCCGGAGCTCGATCTCGACATCCTCGGGTTCGGCAAGCACGGCGACCGTGGCGGCCGACGTATGGATGCGGCCCTTGGCCTCGGTCTCGGGCACGCGCTGGACGCGGTGTCCGCCGCTTTCGTACTGCAACTGGGCGAAGGCCCCCTCGCCCTCGATCCCCAGCACGATCTCCTTGAACCCACCGAGCTCGGTGGCGTTGGCGCCGAGAATCTCGACCTTCCAACCGCGGCCCTCGGCATAGCGCTTGTACATTTCATAGAGGTCCCGGGCGAACAGCGCCGCCTCTTCCCCTCCCGTGCCGGCGCGAATCTCCATCACGCAGCGGTTGCGGTGGGCGTCCTCGCCACCAACGGTCAAATCGAGCAACTCGTCCCACAATCGGTCGCGTTCGTCTTTGAGCGCGGGCAACTCGGCCTCGGCGAGCTGACGCATCTCGAGGTCGTCCCCTTGGGCCAGGTCCTTCGCCTCGCGGATCTGGTCGTTAAGCTGACGAAAACGTCGGTATTTCGTGGCCACCTTGGCCAGCGAGCCGTGCTCGCGCGCCAGAACCGACATGCGGGACGGATTCGCCAGCACGTCCGGGTCGAGAAGTTGTTGTTCCAGCTCTTCAAAACGGGCGAGTTTCTGCTCTAGCTCTTGGCGCATGACCGTTCACCGAGGCCTTGCCGTCTGGATTGGCACGACAAGCAAGTAGGGTGCGTGAAACGCCCCTGCCCGAAGGCGGGGTCTTTCCCGCCATTGGGGAGGCATGTTTCACGCACCCTACGGGTTGTCGACTGCACCGGTGGGTGGGGATACACCCCCTAAGTGCCTTCCGATTCGGCGGTTTCGGTCTTCTTGCCCCGCTTGACGCTTCGATAGCCCGTGCCCGCGAACTTGGTCTTGAAGCGTTCAATGCGCCCGGCCGTGTCGACGTATTTCAGCTTGCCGGTATAAAAGGGGTGGCACGCACTACAGATGTCGACCTTTAGTTCGGGCTTGGTGCTCCGCGTCACGAAACGGTTGCCGCAACCGCAAGTAACTTTGGTTTCTACGTATTTCGGGTGGATGCCTTCCTTCATCGGCGTGGTCCCTTGGACGCTGTTGACGAGATGGCTCAGGATTGGCCCAGTCGACAGGCTAGGCGTCGTGCGCTGGGGCCAAACAAGCAATGATATCGCCCGACGACGCTTGTCACAAGTCGGCGGTGGCACCGTCATGCACACGCCCGGCCAAGGCCCCGGAGGCCAAGGCGGAATGGCGGTGCCTCGGTGCATCGCAAGGGAGCGGCCGGTAGCCGTAGGAGTGCCCCACCTGACTGTTGGCCGCATGGCAGCGCGGGTTCAACTGCCCCGAGGGCTGCGTGCCGGGGTCCTGGATTTGCCCCGAACGGGTGAGCCGCCGGGGTATCCATAACCACCCGGCATCATGCTCGGCGACCCGCCAGGTTCAACCGGCGAGCCTGCGGAGCCTGCGGGATAGCCTGGCATCCCGCCCGGGTATCCTGGATAGCCCAATCCCTTCTTGCTCTTCGGCGCCGGCTTCCTTCCTTTGGCGCCCGGCGCGTACATTTCATACGGGTTGACCAGGCCGCCGGGCTCGGCGGGCCCGACCATCGGGCCGGTCGTCGTTTCTTCGGGTTCGACGTACCGAGAGACCTCGACGAGATCGTCCAACTCGTTGCGCACGACAAGCTTGCCATCCTTGTCGAAGAGCAGGATGCTGGCCGGCTCCGTGAGTTTTTCTCTCTCGCGGCCAGGCAGTTTCGCCCCACCCGAGACATCCAAGAGGATACAGTTCGTCACATAATCGACGTACTGCTTCTCTTCCTCTTCCGTGGCACCCGCCTTGGCCTTGCCTTTGGCCTTGGGCGGCCCCATGCCAAAGGGCATGCCAGGCATTTCGTCGGGCATGCCGGGCGAGCCGGACATCATCGGCGAACCGGACATCATCGGCGAACCGGGCATTCCCGGCATCCCAGGATACCCACCCGTGGCCCCCGGCATGCTGGGTTGCTCGAGTTCCTGTTTCAAGTAGTTCAACCACTGACCACGCGGGGCATCGAACTTCTTCGAAGCCTCCATGCCCGTCTCCATGTCGAAATGGACAACCAGCACGTTGGCAATGGTCTCGGAGAGCTTGGCCGTCGCCGCCACGGTCCAGACCTGCGAGTCTAGCGGCACCGCCACCACCGGACTCGGAGCGCTCCAGGGCGTCTCGAGCCACCTGGGCGTGGCCAGGTCGGGCGACGCCAGGGTCCGGGGATCCATGCCCTGATTCGGGTTGTCCAGCAGCAATCGGACCCGGTAGCGGTACTGCTTGCCCGGTTCCACACTGAAGTCGAAGAACCGGAACAAGAGGTACTCTTCCGGTTCGTATTCTTCTTCCTCGTACATGCCCGAGTAGCCATCGGGCGAGTAGCCCGGTCCCATCATCCCAGGGCGTACCATGCCCCCGGGATATCCTTCGGGCGAACCGCCGGGATATCCACCGGGATATCCGCTGCCGGAGCCGCCGGGCGAACCGCCAGGATACCCGCTGGGCATGCTTCCGGGATACCCGCTGGGCATGCGCGGCATGGTGGGGCGCCCCCGCGGGGCGCCCATCGGCATGCCGGGCGCCATGCCGCCGTACGGGCTTGCCGCTGGCCCTAGTTCGTCGGGTTCATCCGGATCGTCGGGGGAAGGACGCGGACGCATCGGCCGTTTCGCCGCTTTTTTCTTGGTCGTTTTCTTGGCGGCCTCTGCGGCGTCCTTGGGCTCGGCCCCGCCCTCGTCGGCCGTGGCTTGCTTGGCCTTGCCGTTCTTCTCGCCCGCAACCGCGTCGGGGCCGCCCTCCACGCCGAACTGCGGCACTTGAGCCAGCGTGATCTCGGGCTCGTGCGCCACCTCGGGACCCCATGCGCGATCGACCAAGGGCCCCAGTGGAAACATCATTCTCGTGTAATTCATGGGCCAATAGCGCTGGTCCACGACTTCCTGGGCCATGCTAGCCCAGCGCGATTCGGCTTCACGCATGGCATGGGTGACGTGCAGCCGGACCCACGTGAGCGTGCTGGGATCGGCCTCGGGGTCCTGGGGATCGACCTCCGCCCGTTCAATGCGATAGAAGCTGTACGAGGGGAAATCGCGCACGGGATCCCGATGGCCGGCCTTCTCGAACGCCGCCTTGTACGCCTCGTAGTGTTTGGCATGTTCGATCAGGCCCGTGACGCATACCCAGCGCTGGCCGCGAACCTGTGAGGCCGTCATCATCGGCGCGGCGGTCGCGTCTTCCGGCGGCAGCATCTGGAAGGCGCCGTGGCCCGCCGTGGCCCGCACGTCCTTAATCGGGAACACCTCGGGTTTATCGCGCGGGGCCCTCTTCTCGAAGATCTCTTGCGCCAACGGTTTGACCTTGTATGGTTCTTCGGGGATCGGCTCGCGGATGCGAGGGGCCTCCTTGGCGTATTGCGGCGGCTTGGGAACGTCGGTCGGCTGCGTGTTCTTAAGGTTCGTCTTGGCGCGCTCGGCTTCCCGAAGCAGGTCCTCGGGCGTGAACCCCAACGGCTCGCGTGCCACCGCACCGTAGACGAAGAGCAAGAAGCCTAGCGCCACCAGGCCGAAAAGCACCTTCTCGAAATGCTCCAACAAGAACTGCTTCATGGCTTGGGGATCGAGACGGACCTTCGCTTTCATGGTGGTCTTCCTCCATCGTGTTACGCCGACCGGGCGGTCGTTGGCGTACTATTCCGCGAGCGAGCGTCGGACTCGTTCATTCATGGGTTGCCAGGCGGAGCGGGCGAGGCGGACGGTGGCGCGGCACCGGGCGTACCGCGCGCCCCGCCAGGAGCAGTCCCCGCGGGCGCCGGGGCCACCGGCGCCGGGGTGCCCGGTGCGGCTGCCGCAGGGCCAGGAGTTGGCGCAAGGCCCGTACCCGGCGCGACGGGCGCTGGGGCGGGCGGGGCGCCAGTCGCTCCGGGGGCGGCGGCCGGCGCGGCCGTG
>DYLT01000324.1 GCA_020721945.1 Blastopirellula marina | reverse complement strand
GTGCAGGTTGGCCGCCGCCAGGTGCCCCGTCGGCCGTGCCGTGGCGCGCCATCGCGTCCCAAGCCGCACGCTGGTTCTCGTCGAGCACCGACGACAGACTCCGATCGGTCTCGGCCTTGACCACCGGGGCGGTCTTCTCGTCGCTCCGCGCCAGCTTCTCGGCCCGGTCCTTGAGGATCTCGGCGATCTTCGCTTGCTGCTCGGGCTTGAGCTTCAACCGCTCGGCCATGGCCGGCTCGGCAAGGCTGTCCATCCCAACCCGCTGGAGGCGAATGCGCTCCAAACGCGCTTGTTGCTCCTTGCTCAACAGGGCCAAGCCCTTGGCCTCTGACTCGCGCCGGAAAGGAACGAGCTTTGCTTGGCGCTCGGCGGCGGGCAGGTCCTTCACCTGAGCGACCAACTCGATCGCCTCGTCTTCGCGGGCGTCGATCAGCTCGAGGAGCTTCTCCCTCTGGTTCTTCGTCAGCCCCAGTTGCTCGGCCACATCGTCCTCGATGGCCAAGGCAAGCACGCCGACAAAGTCCTTTTCCGCGCCCCTGGCGATAGATAAGCCCGCGCCGGAGCATGCCCACATCGCGGCGGCAAGCCAAAAAGGCAACGCGAGACGGCGGAGAGAGCGCGTAATCACGGCTGGCCTATTCCGAAGGTCGTTGGTTCCGTATCCCTAGCGCAAGCTCCCCCGTAATCTCTATGCTACTTCCCCAGCGATTCGATGACCAGCGGGTCTCGGCCGAGAGCCGGGGAAAACCGCGCCCATCGCGCCCCGTTACCCCGCCTAAGGGGGTTTTGAATCTGCCAACATAACGGTGATGCGGCCTTGGGGCAGGGGCGGGTGACCTCTGGCTTGATCCCCTCTCGGGGGTCCACTATACTCGCAACGTTTTCGGTGCCACGCCGCGACCCCACTGGACCGCCTCCGGAGGACGACCGCATGACGGGGATCGACTGGACCATCGTTGCCGTCTACTTGATCGGCTGCACCGTGGCCGGTCTCTGGATGCGGAGATACGTGCGCAACGTCGACGACTTCGCCGTGGCCGCCCGCGAGATGGAAGTCAACCTCGGCGTGGCCTCCCTGGCGGCCACCGAGGTCGGCATCGTCACCGTGATGTACACGGCGGAGATGGGTTTCAAGCACGGCTTGGCCGGGGCGACGACCGGGGTGCTGACCGCCTTCGCCATGCTGGTGGTCGGCCTGACCGGGTTCGTCATCGTGCCGATGCGCAACGCCGGCGTGATGACCATCCCCGAGCTGTTCGAGCAGCGCTTCGGCACGCGGGTTCGATGGCTGGCCGGCCTCGTGGTGATCCTCGGCGGCGTGTTGAACATGGGGGTCTTCCTCCGCGCCGGCGGCGATTTCCTCATGCACATCACGGGGATGGATGCGACGACCACGTTTCAGGTGCCGGGAACCACATGGACGATCGGCTGGCTGGAACTCATCATGACGGCCCTGTTGGCCATCGTCCTCCTGTACACGGTGCTTGGCGGCATGCTCTCGGTGCTGATTACCGACTACCTTCAGTTCCTCGTGATGGGGGCGGGCATCGTCGTGACGTCGATTCTCGTGCTGAAAAGCATCGGATGGACGGACCTGCCCTCGCGGCTTTGGGCGGTCCACGAGAAGGGCAACCAGTACGCCGCCGCCGAGACGGAAGTGAGCGTTTTGGCCGCCAAGACCAGGGCGATCCAGGCGAGGCGAGGCCCCGAGGCAGCCAACGAACACTGGAAGAAGGCAGCGGCCGAATTGGCCCAACGAGGTGTGCTGGTGGAGACGGCGCCGGCTCCACGATCGGGCGCGGAGCCCCCGCCGCCGAAGGTCCACACGATGTCGCAGCCTTTTGATCCGACCAAGAGCAAGGGGTTGGGTTGGGGCTATGTGCTCTGGCAGGCCATCATGGCGTTCGCGGTCGTGACGACCTGGCAGACGACCATCGCCCGCGTCCTGGCCGCGCGCGACGCGCAAACGGCCAAACGGGTCTACCGCGGCACGTGGTTCTACTTCGTCGGCCGCTGGTGCCTGCCCGGACTCTGGGGTGTCGGGGCCTTCTTGTACTTCACGGCCCACGGGGGACTCGACCCGGGCGTCGGAAGCCAGACCGCCATGCCGCGGTTTCTCGGGACCTTGCTGTCGGGCACGTATGGCTTTCTGGGACTGATGATTGCGGCCATGCTCGCGGCCGAGATGTCGACCGACAGCGGCTACCTGCTTACCTGGGCCACCGTGATCTACAACGATCTGATCAGCCCCTGCCTGCGCCGGCCGCTGTCGGAACGGGCCAAACTGCTCGTGGTGCGCCTGGTCGTGCTGGCCATCGGCCTGTTCCTGGTCTTCTGGGGCCTATGGTACACACCTCCGGGGAGCATCTGGGACTATCTGGCGATCACCGGAAACATCTATCTGGCAAGCCTGTTCGCCATGTTGGTCGGTGCTCTGTACTGGCGCGGGGCCAACAGTTGGGGAGCGGTCTGGGCGATTGCACTGGGGGCTGCCGGACCGATCGTCTTCCTCATCGTGAACTTCTTCCATCCCGAAGGGACGCCCTACCATATTCCCGCCGAGGTCAGTGGGCTGGCGGCCTTCGGGCTGGCGTTTGTGGGGATGTTCGCGGGCTCGGCGTTGGGGAACGCCCTGGGCCGCGGTCAAGGCAACCAGACGAACCACAGTTCCGCACCCGAGGAGGTGAACCCGTGACCAATGACCTGTTCATGGGGTTCTGGATCGCGATGATCGGCTGTTCGATCGTCTGGTATGGTTTTCTCCTTTTCTGGTTGGGAATCCGGGGTGGACGCGAGATCGTGCGCATGGCCCGCGTGCTCGGTGCTCGACCGGCTCACCCAACCCCGCGCGAAACGCCCCGCGAGTAAATGTGCGGTGTGAAGGCGTCAGCCGGCGACGTGGCCGTTTCCGCTTCTCACGCGGTCCGGAAAGGTCTATACTCAAAGGGGCCGCGAAAGTTCACAAGCGGAATGCGTTGGCGCAGGCCGCGCTTACTCTGGAGGGGTCGACAGTCTGGTTATGGACGAACAAGGGAAGTCGGATCACTGGGAATCGCTGGTTGTTGCGCTAGGAGCCACCCCGCCAGAGCCCGCGGCGAAGCCGGACGAACCAGCAGGGCCGGCAGTCCAAGACGTTCCGTCTCAGACCGAACCCGATGTGGAGAAACTCCGCGACGACGCTCCACAAGATACCCCGCAGCCGGTCGCGGCCGAGGATGCGCTTGGCACGGCGCCACGGTCCACTCGGGTACCCACACGTCCGGCTAGGAAGAGAACTCCCCAGGATTGGGGTAAACTCGCCGCTGAGCTGGGTGTCGAGCTTCCTCCCGAGGCCGAGCCCGCGCCGGTCGAAACCGTTGTCAGTACACCCGTCGAACTTCCCGAGAGTCAGCCGATCGTTTTCACCACCTTGGAGGCGGATGCCGGGGAGGCGTCGATCGAGGGCGAGGGGCCAGCAGCACTTGACGAAAGCGATCGGCGTTCGCGTCGGGGTCGCAAGCGACGACGGGGCACCCGGCCCGTGCAGGGCGGTGCCATGTCTGCGGTACCGTCGGCACTCCCCGAAGACGTCCCGGCGAGTTCTTCGCCGTGGGATGGGGGACCCTCGCACGAGTTCGACGACGTGTTGGCACTACCCGACGAGCCGGACTCGTCTGCCGAGGGTGGCGTGTCTGGCGAGACCGCGACCGACAGCGGGGCGTTCGAGCGGGGCAAGCGCCGCCGTCGCCGGCGAAAGAAGTCGGCCGCGTCACGCGTCGAGGCAAGCGAGGCGGCCTTGGCCGAAGCGCGGGAACGGGTCGAGTCGATTGAGGACCGCGCGTTCGATGCCGACAGCGAGCCCTTGGACGGCGCAGACGACGAGGACGAGTCCGACGGCGCGCGCCAGTCGGGGGAGGCGGAAGAAAAGCCGATCCATCGCGCCATTCCCACGTGGAAAGAGGCCATTGATCTGGTGATCTCCGTCAACATGGAGGCACGCGCCAAGAGCCCCGATCGTCGACCGCCGCATCGTTCCCGCGGGCGCGGCGGACGGCCCGAGTAGCCCGCGGCCCGCGCGCGGCGCGCGCCGAATCACGTGCCTGTCCTTTTCAGGCCTTCTGTCACGACTCCACGAGGAGGCGCGAGCATGTTGTCGAAACCGTTGGCTCCCGTCATGCTGCTTGTCGGTCTGGGCGTTGGGCACGGGTTGGTGGCGGCCGAGTCTGCCTCCCCCCTCCCGGCTTGGTCCGTCGGCACGCCGATCGTCACCTACTGGGCCGGCCCGGCGATGAGCGACGCCGTGGCCCGGCAAATGGCCCAAGGCGGGTTCAATCTCGTCTGGTGCCGCGACAAGGACCTCGATCTGGTCCAGCGGCATGGGTTGCGCGCCCAGCTTCAGGACGGCCTCTTGGCGCCGGCCTCGCTCGACGATCCTGCCAAGCGCCAGAAGCTCGACGCTCTGATCGACCGCGTCCGAAACCACCCCGCGATGTACTCGTATTTCATCGTCGACGAGCCCAGCGCGGGCGCGTTCCCGGCCCTGGGCAAACTGGTGGCTTACCTGCGCCAGCGCGATCCGGCCCACCTGGCCTACATCAATCTCTTCCCCACGTACGCCAACAACGAGCAACTCGGCACCAAGGGCGATACCATCACGGCCTACCGCGAACACCTGCGGCAGTACATGGAGATCGTCAAGCCCTCGCTGGTCAGCTACGACCACTACCAGTTCACCAAGGAGGGCGACTCGCCCAACTACTTCCTCAACCTGGCGATGATCCGGCAAACGGCGCAACGGGCAGGGGTGCCCTTCTTGAACATCGTGCAGGCGTGCACGTGGACGCCCTCGATGCGCGTGCCCGGTCCCGAGGAAGTCCGGTATCTCGTGTACACGACCCTGGCCTACGGGGCGCAGGGGATTTCGTACTACGTGTACTGCGCGTCGGGCCATACGGGCGGCATCGCCCTGCCCGACGGAACGCCGACGCCGCTGTACCACACCCTGGCATCCCTCAACCGCGAGTTCGTGGCCATGGCCAAGGAAGTTCAGCCGCTGCGCTCGCTGGGCGTCTACCACGCCGGGATGAGTCCGCCGGGCTCGGAACCGCTGGCTGCCGGCGCTGCCTTCCGTCTCGACCCGCCGCTGGCACCCTTGGCCTACCGTCCGCCGGAGCGCGTGCGGGGTATTCTGCTTGGGACGTTCGGCCAAGGCCAACGGCCCAGCCACGTGGTGGTCGTCAACCTGGATTACAAGGCCGAGGCCACCGCCTTGCTGGTCGGACCAGGGAATCTCGAAGTCTTCGATGCCGCAGCCGCGAAGTGGTCGGCAGGGGGTGGCCCGAAGGTCGAGTTGCGCCTCGCGCCCGGCGCGGGGAAGTTGGTACGATCGGCGCGCTGAGCCTTCGGTTACGGCGGCGTGGAACCAGGGCCAGC
>DYLT01000019.1 GCA_020721945.1 Blastopirellula marina | reverse complement strand
GTTTCTCGATACGATGGCCGCCGCGCCGGCGGGGCTTCGTCGGGCCGTCGATGCGGTACGGCCGGGCGTGGCCTTCGAGCCCGAGGGGCATCCCACGATCGACGAAACCGAGCATTGCACCGGGTCGTGGGCCCAGTGGCTACAGCCGTTCCCGGGAATCGGCGTGCTCCACCTCAAGTGGATCGAGCCGCGGCACATGCAGCACCAGATCCGCCGCTGGGACAAGTCGCACCAGGACGAACTGGCTGCCGCATGGCTCAACGGCAGTGGAATTCTGGTTTGGGAGAACATCTTCGGCTATTGGAACCCCTGGAATGCCGAAGACCGCGCCGTGCTCCGCCGCATGGTCCCCGTGTGGCGGCACTTCGCCACGACGTTTGCCCAGGGGCAGTGGCGGCCGTGCTTCCCCACGCGAGCGGATCGGGTCTATGCCTCGTGCTGGCAAGCAGGCGACGTGCGTCTGTGGACGCTTTGGAATCAGACCGGCCGGACCCTGACCGAGTCGGCGCTCGAACTGGAGGACACCGGCGAACGGTTCTTCGATCTCTGGCAGGGCGTGCCGATCGAGGCGAAACGGGCGGAAGGGAAGGTCCGACTGGCGTGGCCCCTGGAGCGTTTCGGGGCGGTGCTGGCCGTCGGCCCCAAGGGCGACGTGGCGTCCTACGCGGTGCTCATGGCGAAGCAGCGCGAAGCGGCGGCATGGAGCCCCTTGCGTGCCGAAGACGATCGCCACGCGCGGGCCTTGCCCGTGGTGGAGCCCAAGCCACCCCAGGTCGTGAGGCCTCGACCCGGTGGCGCCTTGGGGGCGGCCGAGATGCTCAAGGTCGAAGGCGGGCGCGGGACGTTCGTCGTCCGGCACATGCGGCGCGAGTGCGGGTGCTATCCTGATCCCGAGACGCCGCAGCCGCAGTGGGACCGATTTCTCATCGGCACGCCCCACGAGCAGGTGATGGAGCACCGGGTCACGGTCACGCTGGCGCCGTACCGCATCGACCCGAGACCGATCACCAATGCCCAGTTCGAGGCCTTCGTGTCGGCCACGCAATACGCCCCACGGTGCCGCGATAAGTTCTTGCACCATTGGGGCGGCCCGGTCTGCCCCGTCGAGCTGCGCGACAAGCCGGTTGTGTACGTCGATCTCGACGACGCCCGGGCGTACGCGGCCTGGGCTGGCAAACGCCTGGCGACCGAGTGGGAGTGGCAGCAAGCCGCCCAGCGACATGGCGCGGCCTTCGACCGGGCCGACGTGTTCGAGTGGACCGAGAGCCAGCGCGACGACGGGCATACGCGGTTCGTCCTGCTTCGCGGGGGATGCCGCTACCAGGCCGCGGGCTCGATCTGGTACTTCCCCGGCGGTCCCCAGCCCGTCGAGAGCCACGCGAAGTTCATCCTTATGGACAGCGGCCTGGACCGTTCGGCCACGATCGGCTTCCGCTGCGTCTGGCCGGAGGGGCCATGAGCGGGCTTTGCGTCGAACGACTCGCGTCGGCCGACGAGATCCGCGGGGTCGCCCCCGCGTGGGATGCGCTGTGGCAGCAAAGCCACGTGACCCTGCCGACCGCACGCGCGGAACTCGTCGCGCAGTGGATCGAGCATTTCGCGCCCCATGCGCAAGTCCAGGCGATCGTCGTTCGCGATGGTGCCAGGCTGGTCGCCGCGATTCCTTTCGTTGGGCGGCGGCTCCGGGGGATTCTTTCGGTGGGCGATCTGACCTCAAACGACTGGTCGCCCAACGGCGAGTTGCTACTCGATCCCAAAGCCGAAACCGAGGCCGCGCTGGCGGCCCTGGTCCGATCGCTACCGCATCTGCCCTGGCCGCTGCTCTGGCTCGAGTTGGTCCCGGTGGCAGCCCCGTGGTGGCAAGGGTGGTTTACGGCGCTCGACCAGGCGAACATCGCGTGCGACGCCCGCATTCGCTACGAGATCGGCCGGATTGAGATCCGCGGCGACTACGCGACCTACCAGGCAGGCCGCTCGAGAAGCCTCCGGCGCAACCTGCGCAAGGACCTTCGCCGATTGGAACGCACCGGTCCGCTGGAACTGCGGCTTTACGACACGCACACGCCGGACGAAGTGGATGCCCGGCTCCGAACCGCCTTCGAAATCGAGAACCGGAGCTGGAAGGGCATGCGCGGCCAGACGGTGCTTCGGACGCCGCGCATGTTCGCATTCTATTGCCGCCAGGCCCGACAACTGGCGGCCTGGGGGATGCTCCGAGTCGCCTTCCTCGAGTGCAAGGGCCGGCCGATCGCCTTCGAAATCGGCTGGATGGGCAAGGGGGTGTACCACTCGTTCAAGGTGGGTTTTGACGAGGCCCTGCGCGAGTTCGGTCCGGGCCACCTGTTGCGCATGCACCTGGTCCGGCACTTCTTCGAGCGCGGCGAGGCCGAGTGGATCGACTTCCAAGGGCCGCAGACCGAGGCCTTGGCCGCGTGGTCGACCCACACCTATGCGATCGGCCGGGTGGCGATTGCCACCCGCCGAATGGCTGGCCGCGCCCTGTTGGCCGCCTGCCGCGCGGCGGCTGGGGTCTTGCGGTCGATGCGTGGTGCACGGGGCTGATGCCCGTCTTGCACGCGGCCTCTCGGGCGCGCTAGACTGCCTCGGGCGTTGACGGCTTGCTTCCTCAAACCCGCAGTTGCCGACCATGCATCACGCACGTACCACCTTCAGCCGCCGCGAATTCCTGCACACCGTGGGCCTTGGCGCCGTTGCCCTGGGCGCGGGCGCTTCGACCCGCGCGTCTCGGGCCCTAGAACCCGAAGCGCCGGGCGCGCCGGGAGACCTTGTGCAGCTCGGCGAGCACCTTTTCGTGTACCGCGGGCCGATCAACGTGGGGATCGTGCGCGACGGCGCGAAGGCCCTGTTGATCGACTGCGGCGACGCCAGCGTGGCCGACGCGCTCGGTCGAATGGGCGTCTCCACCGTCGATCAGATCGTCTTTACCCACCACCACCGCGACCAGGCCTGCGGGGCCCAGGTGTTCGTCGAGAAGGGATCTCGGATCGGCGTGCCGGCATCCGAGCGGGCATACTTCGACAAGGTCGACGCCTATTGGGGCGACGCCAAGTCGCGATGGCACCTTTACAACCAGCACCCGCATCATCTCATGCTCGCCGAGCCGCTTCGGGTCGATGCGGTCTATGCGGACGGGCAGACGATCGAATGGGGGCCGGCGAAAGTTCGCGTCGTGGCAACGCCCGGCCATACCGATGGATCGGTGAGTTACCTTGTCGAGATCGACGGCGAGGTCACCGCCTTTTGCGGCGACGCGATCTACGACGAGGGACGAATCTGGGAACTCTACAGTCTCCAGAAGGGTACCGTGACCAGTGACTACCACGGCTTTCTCGGGGCCAGGCCCCAGTTGACCGAAAGCCTCAAGCGTCTGGCGGCCGCGCGGCCGCAACGGTTGGTTCCCTCGCACGGCACGGTGATGGACGATCCCCAGAAAGCGATCGACACCCTCGTGCGCCGGCTCGATGCGTGTTACGAGAAGTACGTGGCGATCTCGGCCTTGCGCCACTATTTTCCCAAGATGTTCACCGATTACGCGGGGCGCCCGGGCCAGATGCCGATCCGGCCTGGCCGGCCGGCCCCGGCGTGTCTGCGCCACTTCGGCACCACCTGGATGCTGGTGTCGAAAGACAAGGCCGCCTTCGTGATGGACTGCGGCGGGCCGAACGTCGTCGAGCGAATTCGCGGGATGCTCGACCAAGGCGAGATTGCCCGCGTTGAGGGGCTCTGGGTCACGCACTATCACGACGACCACGTCGACGGCATTCCCGCCTTTCAAAGAGCATTCTCCTGCCCGTGCATCACCGACCGCCACGTGGCCGAGGTGATCGCCGACCCCCTGGCGTGGCGCTTGCCGTGCATCTCGCCCGAACGGGCTCGCGTCGATCGCACGCCCCGGCACGGCGAGTCGTGGACCTGGCGCGAGTTCACGATGACCTCGTACCATCTGCCCGGCCAGACGTTCTACCATGCCGGCCTGTTGGTCGAGTCGGGCGATTTGCGCATGCTCTTCGTGGGCGATTCGTTCACGATGGGCGGCATCGACGACTACTGTGCCCACAACCGCAACTGGCTGGGCCCCGGGGTCGGCTTCGATCAGTGTCTGGCCTTGGTCGAGAAGCTGCGGCCCACGCACATGTTCAACCCGCATGTGGACGTGGCCTTCGACTTCACCCCCGAGCAGTGCCGATTCATGCGGCAGAACCTGGCCGAGCGGGAGCAACTCTTCGGCGAGTTGTTCCCTTGGGACCACGCGAACTATGGCATGGACGAGCCGTGGATCCGCTGCCACCCCTACGAGCAGAAGGCGGCGGCTGGCCGCCGCGTTTCGATCGAGGTCGTCATCATGAACCACTCGGCAGTCCCACGCGATGCCGCGTGCCGCGCCGTGCTTCCCCGCGCGTGGAAAGCCAGTCCGCAGCCGTGGTCCGGCGCGACGATTGCCGCGAAGACCGAAGGGCGCGTGCCGCTGGCGCTGGAGGTTCCCGCCGCAGCGCCGCGGGGGCGCTACGTCCTGCCCATCGACGTGCGCTACCACGGGCGGCTGTTGCCGCAGTGGACCGAGGCGATCGTGACGGTGTGAAACGGGCGGAAACGCGGCCCCCGCGCGAGGTCACCGTTTTCGGGGACGCTCTTCATCCTCGCGGCAAACCCCACGACAAAGGGGGCTTTTCGCTTCGGGCGTGAAGGCCGCCGGGTGGGCCCATCACTCGACGTCCAAGACGAACAGCGTGACGCTGCACGGGGCGACGGCGATCTTCTCGCCCAGCGACGGGACGGCCGATTCCTCGATCGTCACCCGGTGCGGGTCGGCGGGGTCGTTGTGCGCCTGCGGATCGTTGCCGGCCATCTGGAACCGCTTGCCCGTGCCGGCCAGCTTCACCCCCTTGACGGCCAGCGGAATCTCGACCGGCTGAAGGCTCGGGTTGACCACGCCCAAGGTGAGTTTCTTGCGGTCGGCGCTGAAGGCGGCCATGGCGTCCAGGCCGCGCGAGCACTGGGTGGCCACGGGCACCGTGCCAAAGTGCTTGCGGTACAGGGCCAGCACCAGGCCCGTGCTCTCGAAGGCCGCGGCGGTCTTGTTGGTCTTGATGCAGCCGATCACGTTGACGGTCTGGGCATAGTTGGCCATGTAGAACATGTCGCTGGCTCGGGCGATTTCGTGCAAGCCGGCGGCAATGCCCAGGCCATCCTTGAGGAAGTACCGCGTGCCGATCTCGCCGAAGACCTGCGGGCCGTACCAGTAGTTCCACTCGTCCAAGGCAATGCGGATGTCCTTCCCCCGGAGCGTGTCGATCTCCTTGCGGTAGCGGCGGTGAGCGTCGGCCTTGTGCCGCACCGCGTTGGGGATCTGCCGCACGTGGGCCAGCAGTCCCGGCCGTTCGCCGCAGTAGAAGTGCTCGCTCATGAGGTCCATGTGGTCGGCACAGTGCTTGAGCATTCCCTCGCTCCAGGGGCCAACGTCGCCGACGGCGATGAGCCGGATCGAGGGATCGACCTTGCGCATGGCCTCGGCGAATTGGTTGTGCTTCTTGACGTACTTCTCCAGCGGCATGTGCCCGAGCTGCCACGAGCCGTACATCTCGTTGCCGATGCTCCAGAACTTGACGCCGTAGGGCTCGCGGTGGCCGTTGGCCGCGCGGAGCTTGCCCATGGGCGTGTCTGGGCCGCCGTTGGCGTACTCGAGTTCGTCGACCGCCTCTTGGACCTCGCCCAGGCCGCTGTTGACCGCAATGTACGGTTCGGTCTTCAGGTGGCGGCAGAAGGCCATGAACTCGTCGAGGCCGAAGTCGTTGTGCTCGATGCCCTGCCAGGCGGGGTTCTTGCGGGGCGGCCGGCGGTCGCGGTCGCCGATGCCGTCCTTCCAATGGTAGCCGCTGACGAAGTTGCCGCCCGGCCAGCGGTAGACGGGGCTATCCAGCTCCTTGAGCAGGGCGAGTGTGTCGGCACGCATGCCGTCGAGGTTGTCCGCGGGCATGAGCGAGACGGTGCCGATCGAGAGACTGCCTTTGCCCGTCGCGACGATCTCGAGCCGGCCATTGTCGGTCCGCTTGCCGGCGGTGAACTCCAGCGGGTTCTTGGCGAACGCCTCGGAGATTTTCTCGATGGCGATCGTCTGGCGGTCGGCGGAATGGTCCCCCCAGACGAGACTCACGCGCACCGAGCCGGCCTCCCTGCCCGCCAACCAGATCCGGCCGACGTACTTCTTGCCGGCGATCAACCCCAGTCCTTCCTGGACGATTCCTCGCGGTTGCTCGGCCAGGGCGATGCGCGGGGTATGCTGGCCCACGAAGGCGTCGTGGCGGACCATCGTCACGGCATCGGCCGAACCCAAGGCCTTCCACGGCGACTCCTTATCGCCAACCGGGTAGAAGAACTTCCGGTCTTCGAGCATCTCGGCCCAGATGCCGCCGTAGATGCACCGCCCCAAGTGTTCGATGAACTGCCCGTACACGTACTTCGAAATCGGCTCGCCGGTTTTCGAGGCGTCGATCATGATGCTGGGCTTGGGTGGGGCCGGCTTCGAGATCTGTTCGAGCGCCAAGTCGTCGTACCAAGCCGTGCCGGTCGCCAGCCCCCAGCCGCCGAAGAGGCAATTGACCTGAAGCGAATCCTGGTCATCGGTCTCGAACTCGACCTCGACGCGGGTCCAGTCGTTGGTACCCACCAGGGCGCGCGTGGCCACGGGCTGGAGGTTGTGGAGGTTCAATAGCGCCCCGCGACCCCCCTTGGCTTGGACGTTCTCGGTCTTGATCCAGCCCGACAGCCGATACCGGGCGTAGGGCTCGACCGAGGCAGTGCAGGCCCAGCCGATGTCGGCGCCTTTTTCCGAAGAGATCATCACGCTACGGGCACCGGTGCGCCCTGTCTTGGCGTACTCGAACTTCCCTTCGCCGCTCCAGCGGTCGGTCCGCCACCCCTGGGGCCGCCCCCTGGACTCTCTCTCGAAAGAAGGATTCGGCAGCCAGTTCGTCGGCTCGGCACCGATGGCCGGCCTGGTCAGGCCGTCGACGATCCACAACCCAACAAACCAGAAGAAATACTTGGGATGCGCGGCGGGCATGCGTTTTCTCCTTGGCGCAATTGCTGGTCGTTCCGGTTTGGCCACTATCGTAACCTGCGGTGCGCCGGTTCGCCAGCACCAAGAACCTCGGGAAACGAGCGTTTCGTCGACCGCTGCGCAGTGATGCGTTGAGGCATCGGCCCACACGACGAGGGGCGCGCACCCCAGCATCGGCGCCAGCGCATCACGGCATGCGAGGCGCCGGAGGCAAGAAAAGCGCCGCGTCGCGACCGCGGCTCACGAATCGGTGGGTTTAGGGCCGCCGGCCCCAGGTTGCGACGTGGCACCCCCGCCGGACGATTCGAGCTTGAAGTCGGCCTTGTCCGTGCCGCCCGAGGGAACCGCGAATTCCAAAGGCGTCTCGCGGTACTTGGCGGGCACGGGGTCGGCGGATTGGGGCGTGACGGTGTCGTCCGAGTCGGCGCGGGCGCCGGCCTGCGAGGCGAACGTCACGCGGTGTTTGCCCACCACGGCCCCCGGTTGCTTCTGGGCACTGGTCACCGTCAGGGTGTACTTGCCCTGAGCATCGGTCACGCCCGTGGAACCGGGACCAGGTTCCGTCTTGCCCGACGCGATCGGCTGGAAGACCACGGCGATGTTGGCGACGGGCTTGCCATCGATGGTCACGGTACCGGAGACGGGCACGACCTGGTATCCGCCGCCTTTCCCGCAGCCGAGCACGGCCAGGCCCACGGCGGCGATCCACACCAACGCGGTCCCTTGCCGCGATACGAAGACACTCCTCGTGAGATACCTCATAGATGCGATCCCGTTGGAAAACGTAGCGCGCTGCGGCACGCACCCGCGCGGTTGCGCGCCGCGACGCCAGATCCTTGCCTAGAAACCACCACGCCTAGAACTGCGAAACCGCCTCGCGGTTCGCAATGGTCCCCAAGGCGGCCATCACGCGGTTCAGGTCGACCGTGGTGGAGATGAACCGCACCGAGCCATCGGTCAACCACCAGTTGATCCCGCCGGGATGGAAGCTGCCAAAGGCCCGCTTGCACGGGTTGCTGCCCGCCGGTGTGCCCGGCGTATGGGCGCACAAGTTGTAGTCAGGAATATAAAGCCGCGACTCGAAACCGATGCTGCTCAGCACGTACGAGGTGTAGCTATAAGCCCAGAACGTGCCGCGGTTGGTCGTGGTCGAGGTCATGAACTCGCCCACCGCAAGGGTGTTCGAGGTTCCGTCCAGCACGCTGGCCATGGTCTCGTGCCGGAGGTTTCGGGTACCCACCGTATGCAGCAGGCCCTTCCAACTTTCGGGCAGTGGGGGAGACGCGGTGGCCCATTGATGGCAGTCGAAGTAGCCATTGCGGGCTGCCAGGCCCGTTACCCCCCGGTACGACGAGTGCATGTATGGCTTGTTGACCCTCGGACCGCTGGCCGGGTTTTCCCGTTTACCAAGGTTGATATCCGAGGGGCACTCGTAGACCGACACCCGTTGCTGGACCACGCAGTACCCGTTTGGTTGAATCGGCTGGTCCTCGTTGTACAGCCGCATGTCGTAGGTGTCGTGGAGCGACTTCTGCTCGACGTAGGGCAGAATCGAAATGGCCCAGTTCACTTTGCTCAGAGTGCCGCAGCAGTTGCCTTCGGTGATGTTTCCCGCAGGAAACAGCTTGTACGTGTCGTGATAGTTGTGCAGTCCCAGGCCGATCTGCTTGAGGTTGTTCGTGCAGCTTGAACGCCGGGCTGCTTCGCGCGCCGCCTGCACGGCGGGCAACAACAGCGCGATCAGAAGGAGGGCGATTTCTCGATGTTTCCCCGCGCCCAATGCAATAGCATTCATGGGTGGAACGATATCCCCCCGAATGGACAGACATTGCTCGCCTCGTCCAACCGGGCGCGGTCCGCCTCGCGAGGTGCAAGGCGAGGGGGGCTGCCCTAGGGATTGGCAGGGCCCGACAACCATGGCACCACGGCCGCGCGGATGTCGGCTTGAACCTGGTCCACAGGCCGTGCGGCGTCGAGGACGACGAGGCGACCCGGTTGCCGAGCGGCCTCGGTCAGGTATCCGTGGCGCACGCGCGCGTGGAAGTCGGCGCCTTGGCGTTCCATGCGGTCCAATTCGCGTTGGAGGCGCGATGCGGCGACTTCGGGCGGCACATCGAGGACCACGGTCAAATCGGGCATGAGCCCCGCCACGGCGATCTTCCCCACCTGCCACAGCTCGTCGACGGATAATCCACC
Source organism: Blastopirellula marina (assembly GCA_020721945.1). Lineage (GTDB taxonomy): Bacteria > Planctomycetota > Planctomycetia > Pirellulales > Thermoguttaceae > JANLFZ01. The sequence goes on along the minus strand of DYLT01000019.1, from coordinate 21,661 downwards.
CGCGTGGCCCTGGTAGACCACGTTGGCCAGAAGATAACGGTCCGAGACGACCGCCTTGCCGGCCGCCAACGCAGGCCGGATCACTTCCTCGACCAATTGGGCCCGCGCGGCCATATAGAGCAGCATCTCGCTGCGACGGTCGATGCGCAGGTCGCCGCGATGGAGAAGCAGTTCGCGCACGGCCTCGCCCAGCGGTGTGCTGCCGGGGTCGCGGCACGCCACCACCTCGCGGCCGCCTTGGCGCAGCCATTGCTCCAAGAGCGCCGCCTGGGTGCTCTTGCCGGTGCCGTCTGGGCCGTCGATCGAGACGAACATGACTACCGAGAAGGCTTCTTCCAACCTCCGTCAGGCATCGGCTCTGCGTGGCTTGCCGGCCGCACGTCGGGCGTTTGACCCGTCGTGCTCTCGTAGGCCGCGACTTCGGCCTTCGCGTCCCGGGCGGCGGTCCACTGGCCAGCCACCGGGACGACTTGATCGGCCTGATCGGGCTTTGCGGCTAGAGGCGCGAGGTCCTTGGTGGCCAGGTCGTACTTGCGGACCATCCGTGGGGGTGTCATGGGCTGGGGCCGCGGCGTCGCGCTGAGGGGCGGACGCAGGCTTCGGGCTTGGGGCCCGGGCTTGGCGTCGCTGGGCGACGGTTGCGGCGGTTCCGGTTCGTCGGCGCGCGGCGCGGGAGGCAGGGGCGTTACCCCTGATGCCTTCGGGGCGGGAGGGCGCGACGACGGCGCCGGCGGAGGCGAGGGAATCGGCGTCGCCTCGACCGCCCCGTCTTGAATCGCGGAATCGCCCGGCTCGGACATGCCGGGGACGGCCGTCGTGGGAACGCCTTCTTCTTCCACGACTCCGGCGGCTCCCGCCGCTTGGTTGTACGGCCCGCGGCTAACTAGTCTCGGCATGGTGAAGCCGTAATTCAGGTAATGGCCCGCGTCGCGCTGCTTGGCGCGCCGTGCCGCGTCGAAGTAGGCCTTGGCTGGCCAGGGACCTTCGGCCAGGTACACGCCGTTGTATTCCAAGAGCGAGCCCTTGCGGAAATGGACGCCCGCGATCGCGATGCTGTACCGCGCGAGCGACTGGTGGTAGCGGTCCTCGGCATCGGCCAGACGCCGCTGGGCGTCGAGCAAGAGGTCCAACGTCACCGAGCGCAGCTGATAGGCGGCTTCGACGGCCTTGACTTCGGTCTGGGCCGCAACGCGCTGGTTGTAGAACGTCTGGGCGAGCTGGTAGTTCTGGGCCAGATCGCGGAACGCCTCGGCAAGCTGGTGCGTCAGCTCCAGCTCCTGTTCTTGAAGCACCTTGCGTTCGCGGATGAGGTTGATCTGGGCGTTGCGCACCCCGGCCATCTCGCGGCGGAACCCGAACGGGAATCGCAGATCGAGCCCGAGGTGCCACTCCTCGAAGTCGCCGCCGACCAACGAGCGGTAGGCGCTGTTGTGCTCGCTGACGAGGTCGTCGCCCAGGCCCGGCCAGCGGTATCGGGCCACGCCGTCCAACTGGGGCAAGAGCCAGTTCTTCGAGGCGATCAGTTCCAGTTCGCGCTGTTTGATGACCCACTTCTGGCGGCGCAGCTCCGGGCTGCGCACCAGGGCTTCGCTGTGCGCGTCGTACCAGTCGAACTTGACCTCGGCGGTGGTCGGCTCGTCCGAAGGACGGATGACCCGGCCGTCGCTGCTGGTCAAGCCCATCATGTAGCGCAGCACGCTTTCCTGCTCGTACAGGGCGCTGTGCGACTGTTCGACGGCGGCGCGGAAGGTGAAGTATTGCTGCCGGGCCTGCGCTTCTTCTTGCGCGCTGCCGCCCTTGGCCCCGGCTTGGAACTTCGCGTAGACGCTCCGCCACGTTTGGAGTGCCGCGTCGCGCCCGGCAATCGCCGCGTCGAGCCGCCGGTAAGCGTAGTACAGGCTCCAGTACGCACGCTCGACGTCGGCCACATGATTGCGCACGGCGGCCTCGAAGTCGGCCAGGCTCTGGTCGGTCCGGAGCCGGGCGATCATCACGCCGTTGTAGAACCCCGGCACCGCGCCCGGACCGGCGATCCGGTTGTATCCCACCCCAAACCCGCGCAAGAACGGCTGCCGAATCTCGACCTCGAGATCGGCGTCCCACTCGCTCGGCATCGGCCGGATAAACGCTGCGGTGTTGTTCCACTCGTACCGGACGTTGTGCCGCACCGCCATCTGGGCACCGGTCGCATTGAGCTTCGAAATTTGGGCCTGGAACGTGCCCAGGTCCTGCTGGAAGACCTGCGGGCTGATGAAACTCGCGTTCCGCGGCGTGTCGTTGCGTTCCCAGAACACGCTGGTGGCGAACTGCGCGTCGAACGCCGACAAGGCCGCTTCGACACCGGTGCGCGGGTTGGTTTCTTCCTGGGCGGGATTGTAGATCGTCACGACCTGAAACGGCGCCCGCTGGATGGCATCGGGAACGCGGTAGCTTCCGACGTCGCCGACCAGGCTGTTGCGGATCACCGTGGCGTTGGCCAACGAGATCCGCACCGCTTCTTCGAGTCTCAAGTCCCAGGTTTGTTCCGGCCGATCGCTCGAAAGCGTCAAGGGCGGCTTCGCTCCCGTGACCTCGTCCAAGCTGGCCGTTTCGACGTCGGGATACTCGATCTCGGTCGCCGTGTTGACGTAGTGGGCCGGATTGGGGGCCTTGTGGGAGAAATAAAACGGCTGCTGGGGCTGACAGCCGGTCGCGGCGACCAAGAGCACGGTCGACAAGAGCCGCAAGCCAAAATGCTGCCGTCTCATGAGAGTTCCTCGTACGCCGTGGGGGGAACACGACCAGCGGCCCACGCACCGCTCGGGCGCGGGAGTACAGCCGGATCTTCCTAAGAATCGGCTGTGGTGGTATCGGCAGCGCTTTCGGCAGACTTTGACAAATCCCCCGCCGGACTATTCTGAATTCACTGCGCAATCGCTACATTTTGCCCATGATCCCTCAATTCTCGCGACAGGAAGACGAGGCGCGCCCCAACCGCAACGATCCGAGAACAACCCAATAGAGGAGGTCATTGAGAAGCCAACCCAGTCTGTCCCAGACCAGATCGGCCGGGCGGTATCCAGAGTACTGCCCCAACGCCTCGAAGAACGCCACTACATCGGGCAGATCAAATCACTCCCCAACGTAAGGGAGCAGGGCCATGAACCTGGCTCGTTTGATCGCCTTGGTCACCGCGTGCTGGCTGACGGCCGTACAACCGCTCTTGCGTCGCCCGATGATCTTCCCTTGGCGGTTCGTCAGCTTCTTGAGCAACTCGATGTCCTTGTAATCCACATAGAGGGGACGGGGACGCTGACCATCGACGAAGATCGGGTCCTTTTTCTTGCCACGTGGCTTGGCCTTGGCCCGCTTCTTGGCAATCCGAGGGTTGCGATTTCGGGAATTGGACAATGGTCTTGACATGGGACGCTAACCCATCCTCTTGCGAATCGATCGATACGGTGCCATACCCACCACGCCGACAACGGCTGCGGACAGCCCTTCAGTCTATCGGATGCCTTGCGAAACGCAACCCCACTCGAGCCCGAGCATCACGACATTGATGCCTGACCCGATTCCCAACAGGGCAACACGGTCTCCCGACCGAACGCAGCCGTTCTCAAGGCCCAAGGCGGCCGTCATGGGCAGCGCGACCGACCCGGTGTTCCCCAGAAAATGGACCGTTGGATAGTCGATCGACAGGTCCAAATCGAGTGCCGCGAAAAGGGCTCGCTGGTGGGCACGTCCCACCTGATGGCAGAAGGTTCGGGCGATTTGATGCCGCTGCCAGCCCAGGGTGTCGAGAAACCGCCCGAAGGCCGTCTTGGCCGTGCAGACCCCCTCCCGCAAGAGGGATTCCGAGTCGGTCCACATCAGCGGGCGCGAATCTCCCCCAATGGTCTCGTCCCGATCGCTATGGCACAGATCGCTAAACGCGGTGTTCGCCTGCACGACCCCACCCACCAGGCGAGTGCCCGTGCTGGCCAACCGCCGATGGGCCAGCACGATGGCCGCACTGCCCGAACCCAGGGTCAGCGAGGCCAAGGCCGTCTTCACGTCCTCGCGCGTCAGGGTGAGGTCGCGGTTGAGTCGATGGATCGTATTCTCGACCAGGGTGCGACTGCTTTCCGTCCCCACCACGATTCCGGCCTCGATCTGCCCTAGTTCGATCATGTTGGCCACTTGGACCATGCCATCGAGCAGGCCCAAGCAGGCGTTCGACACGTCGTAGATCATGCATTGGGGGGGCAAGCCGAGACGCCGGTGCACCCCGCACGCCGTGGCCGGTTCGAGGTAGTCCCTGCACACCGAGCCGTGGATCAACGCCCCGACGCGACTCCTCTCAATCCCCGTTTGGCGCAGGGCCTTCTCGGCCGTTTGCGTGCTAATCTCGCCAGGCATTGTGCTCGGCGGCCAGAACCGCCGCTGGGCAATGCCGGTCATCAGCTCCAGGCGCCCCTCGGGCAGGCGAAGACGTTCGTATAGCGGCGCCAGCCGCTGTTCGATCTCGGCCGAACTGACGACCTCCTCGGGCAGGGTACAGGCAATCGCTTCGAGACCGACGTGCTGAAATCGCATGGACGACCGGCGGGCGCTTGGCTCGAACCAGGCACCACGAGATGGGTGCCTGCCAAACCCGTCAGCATACCGCAGCACCACAAGCTGGTAAAGTTGTAGGGCCCATGAAACGCCACCGGGACCCCTGCCGGTGTGTTTCGCGCCCCCAACGCGCTGGCGGTACACTGGCAAGGGTACAATTCAGGGGATCCGTTGCTAGATGGTGTTGCACGATTCTGGGAAATGCCGGAGCGCGGACATCTTGCCCGCACCGATGCGGCCGAGACGGCCGCGCTCCAGGATCCCGCAAGTCCATTTAGATCGTCTATGAAGCTGAAGAGTCTGCCCGAGGACTTCCAGGTCGACGAACTTTCGGAGTTCGTGCCCGACGGCGGTCCGTTTGCGGTCTACCGACTGACGAAGCGAGGGCTGGGCACGCCCGAGGTCCTCGATGCGGTCGCCAAGCGGTGGAGGATTCGGCGCGGGCAGATTTCCTGTGGGGGGTTGAAGGACCGGCATGCGGTCACGACCCAGTGGATTACGATCGAGCGTGGACCGCGTCGCACCCTCGAACAGACCCACTTCAAGCTGGCGTACCAGGGTCAGGCGTCACGGCCATTCGCGTCGGGCGACATCACGGGGAACCGGTTCTGCATCACGCTCCGCGACGTGGACCGCGACGCCATCGATCGCGCCCGGCAGGCCGTCGATCGGATCCGCCACGACGGGCTGCCCAACTACTTCGACCAGCAACGGTTCGGCTCGGTCGGCCAATCGGGTGAGTTCATCGTCCGGGCGTGGTGCGAAGGCGACTACGAGCGGGCGATGTGGTTGGCCTTGGCCGACCCCAATCCCCACGATCGACCCGAGGACCGCGCGGAGCGGCGCCTGGTGCGGGAGCATTGGGGCCAATGGGATCGCTGCCGCAAGAAGCTCCGGCGCTGGCCCTGGCGCGAGGTCGCCTCGCACCTGGCCCTTCATCCGGGCGATTTCCGCGGGGCCAGCGAGGTGCTCCGGGGCGACCTTCGCAGCCTCTGGGCGGCCGCGTTTCAGAGCTATCTGTGGAACCGGATGCTGGCGCGCCTGCTGCGCGACCGCTGCCGAGCCGGACAACTCGCCGAGGTGGCGATCGGGCGATGGACTCTGCCCTTTCCAAGGGAGCTTGATGCTCAGGATCGGGAATGGCTCGCCCGATGGCGTCTCCCCCTGCCGACAGCACGCACCCGACTCGAAGAAGGGCCGGTCAAGCAGTTGGCCGATCGGGTCCTCGCGGCCGAAGGGCTCGAGTGGAGCCGACTCCGTCTGAAGTACCCCCGGCGAACGTTTTTTTCCAAGGGCGACCGGGCAGCGCTCATCGTTGCCGAGGGGCTCGAGATCCAGTGGCGAGCCGATGAACTTGCCCCCGGCCGGCAAGCGATGGTGCTTCGTTTCGATCTGCCGCGCGGCTCGTATGCGACGCTGTTGACCAAGCGGCTTTTCGTGGCTTAGGGTCTGCCGCAGGGTGCACGCCGCTTCGCCCTTGCTCGGACATGGCGCGCGCCGCCGAGGCCGATCCGATTCACTCGGCGGGCGGTTCAATACCGAAATCGCGTATCGATACCAGGCTGACGAAAGGATAGCCGCGCTGGGCGAACGCCTTGGCACCACCTTCCATGCGGTCGACGATGCCGACGATCCGCACGACTTTCAGGCCGAACGCCTCGGCCCGCTCGATGGCTGCCAACGACGATCCCCCGGTCGTCACGACATCCTCGACGATGGCGACCTCTTCGCCAGGTGCCACCGGGCCCTCGACGAATTGATTCGTGCCGTGCCCCTTGGCCTCCTTGCGGATCATGAAACCACGGACCGGCGTGCCTCGCACCGCGGACATGGTGACCACTGCGGCCGTAATCGGATCGGCACCGATCGACATGCCTCCCACGGCCGCAGGCAGCCTGTCCTGCGACAGGATATCCAGAATGCCCTCGCCCACCAATTTCGCGCCCTCGGGATCGAGCGTCACCTGCTTGCCATCGAGATAGTAGCGGGCCTGCTTCCCCGAGGCCAGCGTGAACGACCCAAATTTCAGGGCCTTCTGCCGGAACAGGGCGATCAGTGCGTCTTTGCTGTACACGGGCCTCCTCCCGAATAGTGCCTGCCCCGCTGGGGTTGGATTCCAGAAGACTGACCGACGGGGCGATCGCCTCAAGCCACGCGCAACCAGTGTACCGGATGCTCACGCGGCGCAAAGCAGGGTTTGGGCATGGTCGACAATCGCACTGGTTTTCGACCAGGGCGATGGCTATCTTGCCACGTCTTCAATAGGGTTCGAGATGCTCGGCCGATTGCGCCGATAACCCTGATAAGGGGGAATAGGCCATGAAACCGGTCTCAACATGCCTGTATATCACTATTTGCAGCACAGTAATGATCTTTTCAACGCTTTCCCGAGCGGAGGACTCGTTCCAGGGCACGCCGCCCATCGCGCCCCCAGCCGTTACGCCGGTTCCTGCGATGGACTGGGTACCATCACCGGCGTCTGAGAGTGGCGGTGTGCAAGCCCCCACCCCCCCTCTTACGTGGCGATGGCAAGCGCCATATCGCAGCGGCCGAGGCGTACCGGTTGCGCCACGGACGGCGGAGCTTCCAACGAACGGGACGCCCAGGACGGATCAGCGAACCGTGACAACGCCCCATGGGACCATGACGCAAACCTGGGAGGCCTCGAACGCCGAGGGCGTGTATACGTTTCGGCGCGAGCATCGGTGGACCGCTCCGGACGGCACGCCGATCCGCAGCCAGGAAACCACGATGACCGCCACCGGGCCCGGGAACGTCCAGCGCGAGCGGATCGTGACCCTTCGCGACGGTCGCACGATGGACCACAGCTACACGCAGACGTGGGACGGACAAACGCTTCAGACCGAACGGAGTTTCCTAGGCCCGAACGGACAGGCGTGGAGCCGCGAGAACACGTGGACCCAAGGCCCCGACGGCACGCTGGTTCCGACCAGTCCTTCGAACCCTCCCGCGCCGGAAGGCCGAGGCGCCGTGCCGGGCCGGGCGGGCGCAGGGGTCCGGGCCCACCGCTCGTCGGGATTCACCCTGGGATCCTCGGCGCGGAACCCATCCGTCGAACCCCGTGGAATGAGCCAGCGTCCACCCCGTGCGCCGGACACCACGCCATCGCTGGCCAAGCGCCTACGGTGGGGGGCGCCACATCCCGATCGTCCGGCTCCCCTGCCTCGCTCAACGCCCCCGCGGACCCATGGGAGGCGCTAGACGGGTGGAACTCCGCGGGAAACGTCGGTCTATCCGCCAGGTAACCGTTCCCAGGCCGGGGACCGGTTCGTTGTTTGGCCCCTTGCGGGCTGACAAACGTGCCAGTCCCTTTCACGCCGGACTTGCCCTGTGGATCGCGCTATGTGGCGCCCTGGCGTCCGCCGCGGAAGAGGACGACGGGGTGTTCTCGCCGACGCTGCGGCAGTTCGAAGGATCGGTCGAGTCCGGCGCCGCAGCAGATCACCCGCGGTACTCCCCTTCGGCTTCGACGCAGACATCGGCCGCCGACCAAGGTTGGTGGGATCGCCTTAGCGGCGTGGCTCGAGGCCGAGTTCAAATCGAGGGGGGCTATGTCTATACGTACGATCGCTTCGCGGGCGCGCAAGTGTCTGAACACGCCCTTCCCGACCTGTTGCTTCGCGTCGGGCTGACCGAGCGGCTGGAAATCCGGGTCGGCTGGCCTGGTTGGGTCTGGACCCGGATCGAAGGCGAAGGGACGTCGGAGGAGACGCTCGATCCGAACGTCGGGTTCATGCTCGATCTGTGGGAGCAACGAGGGTGGCGACCGCAAACCGCGGTCCTGGCTGCCGTACCCCTCACGCTCGAGGGTGACCCCTTCGCGCTGGACAGCCTCCAGCCGTTGGCCCAATTGCTATACCTCTGGCATCAGGGCGAGCGATGGACCATCGGCGGCACCACGGCGCTGGCCCTGTTCGACCTCGAAGGCGACCGATTTGTCCAGCTCGAACAGACCACCAGCGCCGACTATCTCTGGGCACCCCGATGGAGCACGTTCATCGAGTGGACCATGCTGGCCGACCACGGATCGGAAGACGACGGAGTCGAACACATGCTCGGCGCGGGATTCTCGTGGCTGGTCACCGACCGGATCCAGGCGAGTTGGCGCGCGGCCACCGGGCTGAACGACCGGGCCCCAAACTTCGTCACGGGCATCCGGTTGGCGGTCCGCTTCTAAAGGAAGTTGCGTGATTCTGATTCTCCCTTAGCATCCGCGGCGGCAGTGCCTTGCGCAACGCGCAGGTTGGCAACACGTGGGCACGCAGACCGGCACCTGGATCTTCTTCTCGACCAGCTTGCAGACCAGGACTTCGACTTCCTTCTGAACCTGGTGAGGAACCATCACGGTGTAGTTGCACGTCTTTTGCTCGGTGACCGTCTTGCACGTGGTGACGTTCTCGATGCGTCGGACCGCCTTCGGCACGCACACGGTGTAGCACACCTCGCGCTGGGCTGGGACCTTCTCGTAGTGGCAAACCCGCACCGTGCAGACCCGCTTCTCGGGTTTACACACCGTCACGGGATAGGTGCAGGGCTCGTCGACCCACTGGGGCTTCATGCAGGTGACCGCGACCTGTTTCTGGACGATCTTGGGGACCCAGACGCGGCACGTGGCGACCTGTTCGGCAGGTTCGCACGCCGCGGGGGCGCACGTGGGCGGACACGGCTGGCAACACGTGGTCACCGGCCGGTCTTCCCAGTGCCCCTGATCCTCGCAGACGGTGCGCGTTTCCTGGACCGCGACCATCCGGCAGATGCGCCGAGTTCCCTGCCGCATTTCGGTGTGCGGGACCATCACCGTGTACTCGCGACGCTCCTCCCGCCACACCGGCTTGCACACGGTGTACGATTCGATGCGCTTCTGAACCTGCGGAACCATCACGGTACATTGCCGTTCGACCTGCCTGGTTTCGGGAACCAGCCGGCAGACGGTGTAGGTGCGCTGGCGTGTTTCGGGGCGGCACTCGGTGACGGTCACCAGCCGTTTCTCGCGGACCCAGGCGGGGCAGAGGATGGTCTTCTCGACATACTGCGACGCCGCAGGCTGGCACGGGGCGACCGCCGGGCCGCACGGCGGCGGGGCACCGCCATCGTCGGCCATTGCAGGCAGGCCCGCCGTCGCCATCACCATGACCGAAATCGCCAACATCACATCGCGGCACACCATGGGAACCTCCTCCTTCGTCGCTGCTGTTGACCAAGTCGAGCCGGATTCCACAAAGGACTTCCATGTGCCACGTCGCTTCCTGTCCCGAGAGGAACTGGCAATCGGGATCGTTTGCGCGGACATTATAAGATGGGGCATCGAGAAAGCAAGAGAACGGCACGCGCGGGGGACCGCTATTGGGGTAATTCCCCGGCAGCGGCGGGGCTCGCCGCGCGCCGTGAGGCGTTAAAGACCGTGTTCTTCGACCAGACCGTAGCGGCGAATCTTCCGGTCGAGCGTCGAGCGTTCGATGCCCAGGAGGATCGACGCGCGGCTCTTGTTCCAGTTGGTGTGCCGGAGGGTGGCCAGGATGTGTTGCCGCTCCATGTCGTCCAGCGAGCACGGCATGAACTTGCCCATCATGGGGCTTTCGGCGGTATCGCCCGCGGTGGCGAGTTTCGAGAGCAAGAGGTCTTCCTGGTCGATCAGGTCGCCGCGGCAGAGGACCACGGCCCGCTCGATCACGTTCTTCAGCTCGCGCACGTTGCCCGGCCACCGATAGGCGCGCAGTTGCTCCAAGGCCCGGGGGGTGAAGCCGCGGATCTTTCTGCCGGTTTCGTCGCGGAAGCGTTCGAGGAAATGGGTGGCCAACAGGACGATATCGTCGGGCCGTTTGCGCAGGGCGGGCACGACGATTTCGAGCACGCGCAGGCGGAAGAAGAGGTCGCGGCGGAAGCGGCCTTCGGCCGCGTCCTTCTCGAGGTCGCGGTTCGTGGCGGCGATGACGCGCACATCGACCTGCACGGGCTTGCTGCCGCCGACGCGCTCGAAGGGGTGACCTTCGAGCACGCGGAGGAACTTGGCCTGGATGCCCATGCCCATCTCGCCGATCTCGTCGAGCATCAGCGTGCCGCCGTGCGCGGCCTCGAACTTGCCGATTTTGCGTTCCGTGGCGCCGGTGAACGCGCCACGCTCGTGGCCGAACAACTCGCTGGCCAGCAAGTCCTCGGACAAGGCGGCGCAGTTCAGGCACACGAAGGGACCTTTCTTGCGCGGGCTGCTGTAGTGGACGGCCCGGGCCACTAGTTCCTTGCCCGAGCCGCTCTCCCCGCGAATCAACAGCGTGGCCTTGCTCGCCGCCGCGCGCGCGATCTGCTCGGTGACTTCGCGGATCGCCTGGCTCTGGCCGACAATCTCGCTCTCGACCCCCAGGCGCTCGCGAAGCTCGACGTTCTCGTTGCGGATCTGGGCCAGGTGCTCGGTCAGTTCCTGCTGGCGCGTGAGATTGGCCAGCGCCACCGCGACCGAGTCGGCCACGGCCAGGGTGAACTCGAGGTCCTCCGGATCGGGCACGCGCTTCGGATCGGTCGAGTAGAGGTGGATGAGCCCCAGCACCTGCTGGCCTCGGCGGATCGGCGCGCAGATGACGCTGACGGCGGGGATCTCGCCCTTGCTGTCGCGGCTGCCGACCGAGCTGTCGCCCAGCACGTTGCGCGCGAGCACCGCCTCGCCCTCGCGCATGACCGTGCTGGCCAGGAAATTCGGCACGCGGTGATACCGCCGCTCGGACGTGGTGCGCGACGAGACGACCTCGAGGTCCACCGCGCGCGGCGTGGGCATGTCGCGCGGCAAGAGCAGGATCGCCCCCGCGTCGATCTGCACGCTCTCGAACAAACCGGCCAGCGCCAATTCGCACATCTTGACGATATCGGGCGTATTGGCCAGCTCGAACGCCAGGCGGCACAAACGTGCGGCCGCCTCGCCCATCTTCGCGATGCTGGGACCCTCGCCCGCCGATTTCAGAAACCGGCTCTGGCCGCGCCGGTGCATGATCGTGGTCGGCTCGTACGCGGCCAAGACGTCGGATCCGTCGTCCGGCAACGGCGCGGCGGAGGTCGCCTCGAACTCCTCCGGCCGGCGCAAGGCCGTCGAGTCGCTAAACGCCTGCGTCAGGGTATGCACGAACACCAACTGGCAGCGCCCAATGCGGATCACATCGCCGGGACGCAGCACGCAGTCGTTCGAGATCCGATGCTCTCCCACCAGCGTCCCGTTGCGGCTCTCCAAGTCGCGGAGCACCCACTGGTCCTGGCTGGCGAACAATTCGGCATGGTTGCGGCTGCACCGCTCGTCCTTAATGACGATCTGGTTGGTGGGAGCCCGACCGATGGTCACCGACTGTCCCGGGACGAGCCGGAACACGTCCGTCCATTTGGTCCCTTCGCGGATCACCAGATACGCCAGGTCGGCCACCGCAGACTCCCGCGCGAACAGGCAACGAAAAGCAAGACCGCTGGGGTTCGGACCACCCCATCGGGTGCGGCAGAATCGAACACCTTACCTCTAGGATAACGCCCAGGGTCCGCGTTTGACAAGAACCTCGACGCCGAGATGCCACTACAGAGGGGAGATCGACGCGAGCCTGGCACCCCATGAGGAACGAATCCGCGTGGGCCGAGGTTGCCAGGCGTGTACCGGGTTGGCCTGCCGTGACCGTGGGCGGGCAGGTGGGCGGCGATGCTATTTCCTTGCAAACCCTTAGAAGCGCAATTAGTCTATACTCTGTTGGTGTCTCTGGTCTTCGTGCGCATTTGCGGAACAGGGGAGCCGCGGGGGAACCCCACACAGCCCGTTCCCCGGCCCGAGTAGAAGAAGGAGAATCCTCATGCCGATGTCTGACCGTCCCGTCGCTGGAACCGCGCGCCGGATCGTCTTCGCCGTGGCCGCCGCGGCGCTGGTCGTGGCATGGTCGGCCGTTGCCGAGGCCCAAGTGCTGAGCACGACGACCCGGGCGGTGGGCGGCGTCTCGATCAATGCCGAGGGCATGTTGACCCATCTCGACGTGGCGGCTGCCGGCGAGTTCGACAAGCTCCGTTTGGAGGCCGTGCCCGACGCGTTGCGACCCGCCTCGGAACTCCGCAAGGTGTCGCTCAAGGGTCTCAACGCGGTGATCGAGCGCCACCGGCGCGAGGGCACGCCGCTTTCTGAAGACGTGCTGTGCCTGGGCGGACTCCAGGAGATTCGCTACGTGCTGGTGTATCCCGAGCAGCACGACATCGTGCTGGCGGGCTTTGGCGAAGGTTGGAAGCTCGACAAGCGGGGCAACGTCGTCGGCATGACGACCGGCCGGCCGGTAATTCTCTTGGACGATTTGCTGACGGCGCTTCGGGCATTGGGCGGCAAGGTCCGTGGCCCGATGAGCTGCTCGATCGATCCCACGCCCGAGGGAATCCAGCGTGTCTCGGCCTTGGCCAAGAGGCTCCGCGACATCGGCAATCCGGACGCCACCGCCAGCGCGGTCGAAGAACACCTGGGAGCCCAGAAGATCACGGTGGCCGGCGTGCCGGAAACGAGCCACTTCGCCCGCGTGATGGTCGCGGCCGACTACCGCATGAAGCGTCTGTCGATGGGCCTGGAGCGGGCGCCCATCGCCGGACTGCCCGCCTTCCTCGAGTTCGTCCGGGCCTCGGGTCGGGGCATGAGCAATATGCTGCCGCGGTGGTGGCTTGAGCCCAACTACCCCTCGCTGGTCCGCGACGAGCCGGGCCTCTCATGGGAGATCCGGGGTGGTTCGGTCAAGGCCGTCGCCGAGGTCGATTTCTTCGACGCCCAGGGCAAGCAGCATCCCAGCGGCAAGGCCGACCCCGCCTCGCAGCGCTGGGCCGACCTCATGACCAAGCGCTATGCCGAACTGGCCTTGGCCGAACCCGTCTTCGGGCAGCTTCGCAACTGCATGGACGTCGCGGTGGCCGCCGCGTTGATCGCCAAGGAGAACCTCCTGGCCAAGGCGGGCGCTTCGTTGCCCCAGTTGACCCAAAGCGACGGCGCCCCGACCGTCCAACTCGACGCGCCCAAGCAGGTGGCCAGCAAGGCGACCCTCGTCAAGAAGGGACGAAGCTGGATGATCGCCGCGGGTGGCGTGTCGATCCACCCCTGGTCGATCGTCGAGAAGACCGTCACGCAGCGCGACCTCGCGACGGTGCGGACCAAGGCGGCGTCCCAGACCCCTGCCACCTGGTGGTGGGACTGAGGCCTCGACGACCTTACTCGTCGCCTTCCCAGCTCGAACGCTGGTTCTCGTCGCCGGTCCGGCGCTTGAACAGTTGGGGTTCGCGCGCGTGGGAGACGGCCGTGTCGTAGGTGATCTCGCCGCGCTGGTAGAGATCCAATAGCGCGCTATCCATGGTCTGCATCTGGGCCTTGCGCCCCGTCTGCATCTCGTTGTAGAGCTGGTGCTCCCGCCGGTCGCGAATCAGGGCGCGCACGGCCGGCGTGCTCACGAGCACCTCGCAGGCCAGCACCCGGCCGTTGCCGGCCGCCCGGGGCAGCAACTTCTGGGCGACGACCGCTTGCAGGCAAGCGGACAGTTGCACCACGATCGCATTCTGCTGGGTCGCGGGAAAGACGCTGTAGATGCGCTGGACCGTCTGCACCGAGTCGGGCGTGTGCAAGGTGGCCAGCACGAGGTGGCCTGTCTCGGCGGCAATCAGGGCGGTTTCGATCGTCTCCAGGTCGCGCATCTCGCCCACCACGATCACGTCGGGATCCTGGCGCAAGACGTGGACCAGCGCCTCGCGGAACGACTTGACGTCGGTGCGAACCTCCTGCTGGATGATGATGCTGCGGCAATTCTCGTGGACGTACTCGACCGGGTCTTCGATCGTCACGATCTTCGCGCGGCGCTCCTGGTTGATTACGTTGATCATGTAGTTGAGGGTCGTGGTCTTGCCCACGCCCGTCGGGCCGGTCACCAGCACCAGTCCGTTGGGCAACCGGGTGAGTTCGTCGACCACCGGCGGCAAGCCCAGCTCGCCGGCGCTGCGGATGGCCGTCTCGCAGAGGCGGATGGCCATTTCGGGGCAGCCCGCGTGGTAGTACACGCTGGTACGGAAGCGGCCGATGCCGTCCCAGTGGCGCGAGAAGCAGATCTCCCAGTCACGTTCGAGCAACTCGCGCTGTTTGGCGGGAAGCGTCTCGTCGACCAACTGGCGGAGCGTCGGCTCGTCGAGCGGTTCGCCCTGCACCACCTGGATCTCGCCGTGGACGCGGACCACGGGGGCCACGCCGCGCACCAGGTGGACGTCGCTGGCGCCGAACTTCCGCGCGCCCCGAAGGATCTTCTCCAGTGTCCATACCATGGTTTGGCCCTGTGCGCCCTCGTCGTGGGCAGGTCAGGTTCGCCCGAACAGTCGCCGGAGGATCCGGCCCAGGGGAAATCCCGGCATCTTGACCTCGGCAAGACGGCTTGCCGCCTCGCTGTGCCGGGGACACAGTTCGAGGCATCGCTCGAAGCTCTTGCGCGCGGCGCTATTCATCCCGAGTTGCTGCTGGCAAAGCCCTTGCACATGCCATGCGTAGTGTTGGTCGGGCGCCGACTCGACGGCCCGCTGCGCGAACGGCAGCGCCTTGCCCGCCTTGCCGTAGTAAAGACAGGCCAGCGCGATTTCGAGCGGGACGAGCCAGTCGGGATCGAGCCCCAGGGCCTTGTCGAAGCAGTGCCGATCGACGTCCTGCCGGTTGGCGAGCATGATCTCGCCGCGGACCGTCCAGCGGTAGGCCGATTGGCCGGCCTGCTGCAACGCTCCATCGCACAGCGCGTACGCCTGCTTCTTGTTGCCCATGCGGCAGAAGGCCTGGGCGCGCCCCGCCATCAGGTCGCCGTGCGAGGGGAACAGCTCGAGGGCCTTGCGGGCCCAGAGTTCGGCCTCGGGCAGTTCGCCGAGCAACACGAGCATTTGGACCTGCCCGAGCCAGCCGCCCACCAGCGACCGGTTTTCTTCCAAGCCGCGTGAATAGCAGCGCAAGGCGTTCTCGTACAGACCCCCGCGGCGGTTCTCGTCGGCCCGGGCCAGGACATCAATGCCGCCACCGCTGCGACCCAGTCCGGCCGCTGGCGCAACACGCGATCCGCCTCGTCCCCACCCGGGGGCCGCCTGGAAGGCTCGTTGAATTCCAGTTTATCGAACCGTGGCATCCGCCCTCCCTCGAAACCCGCCTCTTGCCATTGTACCTGCCGCACGTCGTTTGGCCGAGCCCTCGGATCGCGATTCGCGACCGGCGCGTTTTCGCCCCGATGCGCACTCGATCGTACTCGGCAATGAGGTGCGGTCGAATCGCGGAGGGCGCAACCGCCTGGTGATCGAGCCTATAGGGGACGAATGCGATGATCCGAAGCGGGCTATTCTGGATTTACTCCTCCTCTTCGACCCGGTCGGGCCGAAGCTTGAGACCAGACGGTTTTGGGCAGGTTGAAACGGTGCCCCGCAACGGTCTACAATCGCGGTACGAGTTTCGACCAAACCGTCCGACGCCGTGGAGGTGCGCCATGATCCGTCCCACCGTGCTCGTCGCGGTGGCCGTGGTCGCGGGTTTCGCGATGCCCGCGCGGGCTGCCGAGCACATCGTTCCCGCGGCCGTGGTGGGTGCCCGGGATGCCTCGTATGCCGAGTCCCTGGCCGCCAAGGAGATTCGCCGCTATGTCTACGTGCGGACCGGACGATTACTGCCGGTCGTCGAGGACTTGTAGGCCGAGGCCGGTCCGGTGATCGTGGTCGGCGCGAAGGCGCGCCCGGTAGTGCAGGCCGCCGCGTTGGGGTCGCCCCTGGCCGATTCGGTCGCCTCGCTTCATGCCGAGCAGTACCTGCTGGGCATGTGCAAGCAAGCGAACCGGCCGGTCGTGCTCGTGGCCGGCGGCGATCCGATCGGGGCGCTCTACGGGGCCTACCGGTTGGCCGAGCGGCTGGGCGTGCGGTTCTCTTTGGAAGGCGACGTGGTGCCCGACACCCAGGCCGCGCTGGGCATTCCGGCCGACCTGGCGGAAGTCGGCAAGCCGCTCTTCGATCGCCGGGGCATCCAGCCGTTCCACGATTTTCCCGAAGGGCCGGACTGGTGGAACGCCGACGGCTACAAGGCTATCCTCGGCCAGTTGCCCAAGCTGCGCATGAACTTCTTCGGTCTGCACACGTATCCCGAAGGCGGCGTGGGACCCGAGCCGCTGACGTGGATCGGGCGTGCCGAGGACCTCGGCGACGGCGGTCGCGTGAAGGCCAGCTATCCCTCGCGGCACTTCACCACGCTCAACGGCACCTGGGGCTACCAGGCCATGAAGACCAGCGACTACGCGTTCGGCGCGGCCGCGATGTTCGACCGCGACGACTACGGCGCCGACTACATGCGGGGCATGACCCCTTGGCCCAAGTCGCCGGAGGATCAGAACGAGTTGTTCTTCCGCATGGGCACGCTCTTGCGCGACGCGTTCACGTTCGCGGGCAAGCTGGGCATCAAGACGTGCATCGGCACCGAGACGCCCTTGATTCTGCCCACGCCGGTCAAGGAGCGCCTCAAGGCCCAGGGCAAGGACCCCGCCAGTCCCGCCGTGGTCCAGGAGGTCTACGAGGCCATGTTCCGGCGGATCCTCCAAACGCACCCGCTGGACTACTACTGGTTCTGGACGCCCGAGGGCTGGACCTGGTCGGCCGTGAGCCAATCGCAGATCGAGGCGACGCTGGCCGATTTCCGCGCGGCGATTGCCGCGGCGAGGAAGGTAAAGCCCTCGTTCACGCTGGCCACCTGCGGCTGGGTGCTCGGCCCGCCCCAGCAGCCCGCGCTGTTCGACGACCTCCTGCCCAAAGAGATGCCCATGAGCTGCATCAATCGGCAGGTGGGGCACGAGCCGGTCGAACCGGGTTTTGCGAAGGTCCAGGGCCGGCCGAAGTGGGCCATCCCCTGGATGGAAGACGACCCGGCCTTGACCTCGCCGCAGCTTTGGGTCGGGCGCATGCGCAAGGACGCCGCCGACGCCCTGGCCTACGGCTGCACGGGACTGTTGGGCATCCACTGGCGCACGCGGATCTTGGGACCGAACGTCTCGGCCCTGGCCGCCGCCGCATGGGACCAGTCGGCCTGGAACCCGGCCATCCACAAGACCATTCCGGTACCCCGGCCACCCGAGGGCCCGCTGGGCGGGCAAATGGCGAAATTCCCCAAGATTGACGTGGCCGGCACCGACGACGATCCGCTGTACCTCGATGTGCGCTACCACACCGGCGGGTACCTGCTCGACGTGCCCAACGGCCGCTACACCGTGAAGCTCCAGCTTGCCGAGCCGCACTACGGCGAGAAGGGCAAGCGGGTCTTCGGCGCGAAGGTCCAGGGCAAGCAGGTCTTCGAGCATCTGGACCTTTTCGCCAAGGTCGGCAAGAACCAGGCCCTCGATTACGTGGTCAAGGATGTCGAGGTGACCGACGGCCGGCTGGCGATCGAGCTGACCTACGAGGTCGAGTTCCCCTGCATCGCCGCCATTGCGGTCGAGGGGCCGGTCACGCGCAAGATCAACTGCGGCGGCGAGGCCTACGGCGACTACCAGGCCGATTGGCCCCCCTCGACCCAAGGCGGCCGGAACCGCTACCTCGCCTCCGACGACTTCTACGCCGACTGGTGCCGCATTCAATTCGGGCCCGAGGTGGCCCAGGCCGCCGCCGCCCTCTTCGCGCGGATCGACTGCCACCTGCCGCGGCCTTCGGACTGGGTCGGCGGTCCGGGGGGCATCAAGCCCGATCCGCGGCCGTGGGAACAAGTGGCCAAGGAGTACGCCTTTGTCGACGAGTTGGCCGCGCTGCGCCCCAAGGTCCGCGGGGCGGGTCACCTCGAACGGTTCGATTACTGGCTCGACCACTTCCGGTTCATGCGGGCCAATGCCCAGGCCAATGGCACCTGGGCCCGGTTCCAAGCGGCCCTGGCCAAGGTCAAGGCCGAAAAGGACCCGGCGGCCCAGAAGCGCCTCGCCCGCGAGTTGGCCCTGCCCGTGCGCAAGGAACTGATCGCCCAGGTGACCGAGGTCCACCGCCACCTGCTGGCGACCGTGACGACGACGGGCGAGATGGGCTCGGTGGTGAACTGGCAGCAGCACAACATGCCGGAGATTGTCGGCAAGCCGGGGCAAGAGTTGGCCAGGCTCTTGGGCGAGCCGCTGCCGGCCGACGCCATGCCGCCCCAAGCGCACCCCGGCAAGCCGCGCCTGGTCGTGCCCTTCGTGCGCACCGGCCTGAGCGCCGGCGAACGGCTGACGCTGACCGCGGTCGTTCTGGGCGCCAAGCCTCGTGAGGTTGCGGTGGCCTGGCGCCCGCTCGGCTCGGGATCGTTCCGCAAGGTGCCGCTCGGTCACGTGGCGCGCGGCGTCTACCGCGTCGCACTTCCCCCCGAGGCCAGCAAGACCGACCTGGAGTATTACGTTCAGGCCGCCACCGACCAGGGCGAGTTGCGCTATCCCGTGACCGCCCCGACCCTGAACCAGACCGTGGTGGTGGTCGACGCGAACTGACCATGGATCTTCATCTGAGCGACAAGACGGCCCTGGTGACCGGCGGATCGCACGGACTGGGGCGCGCGATCTGCTGGGAACTGGCGGCCGAGGGGGCCCGCGTGGTCGTCAACTTCCGCCGCGATCCGGCCAAGGCCGAGGCCCTGGTCGAGGAAATCCAGACGACCCATGGTGTCGAGGCGATGGCGGTTCAGGCCGACGTGGCGTGCGAGGCCGACGTCGACGCGATGTTCGGCCGCGTCCTTGCGCGGTTCGGCCGGCTCGACGTGTTGGTCAACAACGCGGCCATCTGCCCGACCCGCGAGGTGAAAGACATGCCCGCCGACGAGTGGATCGAGACGATCCAGGTGAACCTGACGGGCACGTTCTTCGCGTCGCGGGCCATGGTGCGTCACCTCGTGGCGGCCGGCCGGCCCGGGCGGATCGTCAACCTCTCCAGCCAGGCGGCCTTCCGCGGATCGACCACCGGGCATGCCCCCTACGACGCGAGCAAGGGCGGCATCGTCTCGTTCACCGTCGCCCTGGCCCGCGAGGTGGCCAAGCACGGCATCTGCGTCAACGCGGTGGCCCCGGGCATGATGTTCACCGAAATGACCGCCAAGGTGCTGACCGAGAACCCCGAGAAGTACAAGGCCCGCATTCCGCTGGGCCGCGTGGCCGACACGTCGGAGGTGGCCAAGGTGGTGGTCTTTCTCGCCTCGGACGCGGCCAGCTACATGACCGGGGCCACGGTCGATGTCAGCGGGGGAATGCTCATGCGGTAGGCGCAGCCGTTCCTTCGGCCGGCGCTTGCCCACCTTGATCCCGCATTGGTAGACTTTGACCGTACAAAGGGAAGCCGTTGGCGAGGAGGTCGATCATGGCAACGTCCATTCGTGCGCGGTGTGTATGGTTGGTGGGTGTGATGGGGCTGATGGCAGGGAACGGGGCGAGCGGGGCCGAACCGGCCGTGGCCAGCGCGCCGGCCGCCGCGCCGCCGAACGCGGCCCGGCTGGCCTGGTGGCGCGAGGCGCGGTTCGGAATGTTCATCCACTGGGGGCCGGTGAGTCTGAAGGGAACCGAAATCGGGTGGTCACGCGGCGCACCGATTCCCATCGAGGAGTACGACCATCTCTACAAACAGTTCAACCCGGTGCAGTTCGATGCCGACCAGTGGGTGAAGGTCGCCAAGGACGCGGGCATGAAGTACCTGGTGTTCACCACGAAGCACCACGACGGCTTCTGCATGTTCGACACGAAGCAAACCGAGTACAACATCATGCGTTCGCCCTTCGGACGCGACGTGGTCAAGGAACTCTCCGAGGCGTGCCGGAGGCAGGGCATTGCCTTTGGCACATACTACTCGGTTTGCGACTGGCACCATCCCGACTTTCCCTTTGGCAGTCCGGGTGGGAAAACCAAGAAACCTCACCCCAACCTGGACCGCTACGAACAGTACTTGCGCAAGCAAGTCGAGGAACTCGTACGCAATTACGGCCCGCTATCGACGCTCTGGTTCGACGTGGCCCAGGGCTTCGACGCGAAGCGCGGCAAGGGCGTGGTCGACTTCGTCCGCTCGCTTCAGCCCGACATCCTCGTCAACAACCGCTGCGCCGATCCTGGCGACTACGACACGCCCGAGCAACGCGTCGGAACGTTCCGCTTCGACCGCCCCTGGGAGACCTGCATGACGATCTGCAACCAGTGGGCCTGGAAACCAGGTGACCCGATGAAATCGCTCAGCCAGTGCCTGCGCACGCTGGTGCTCTGCGCGGGGGGCGACGGCAACCTGTTGTTCAACGTGGGGCCCATGCCCAACGGCCAGATCGAACCGCGCCAGGTCGAACGGCTTCGGGAGATGGGCCAGTGGCTGGCCAAGTACGGCCAGTCGATCTACGGCACGCGGGGCGGCCCCTTCAAGCCGACCAAACGCCTGGCCAGCACGCGCAAGGCCAACACGGTCTACGTCCACATCCTGGGCTGGGAGGACGACGCGGTCACGTTGCCCCCGATCCCCAAGAAAATCGTCTCGCACTCCGTCCTCACCGGCGGCTCGGCCACGGTCCAGCAGGACGACCGCGGGATCACGATCCGCGTGGCGCCGGCCGATCGGCAGGAGATCGATACGATCGTCCGGCTCGAGTTGGACGGCCCGGCCTTGGACCTCCGGCCGGTCAGCCTGCCTTCCGAGATCAAGGCCACGGCCTCGAACGTGTACCGGCAGATGCACGACGACTACGGCCCCGAGATGGCGTTCGATGGCGATCCCCACACTCGCTGGGCCACCGACGGCGGTACGAAACAGGCCTGGATCGCCATCGACTTGGGCAAACCGGTGATCCTCGAAGGTGTCCGCATCGACGAGGAGTTCGCCGGCCGCGTCGAGAAGTTCGAACTCCAGTACCGCGAGGGGACCGAGTGGAAGACGATCTTCTCAGGCGAGAAGCTCGGGCGTTTTCGTCGCAAGTTTCCCCCGGTAACGGCCCAGCACTTGCGTCTGAATATCCTCCAGGCCAACGAAGGCCCGACCATCGCCGAGATCCAGTGGCTCCGCAAGTAGCTGTGGGTGGGGGCTCTGCACCCACGGGGCACGACGTAGGGTGGGTGCTCTGCACCCA
>DYLT01000323.1 GCA_020721945.1 Blastopirellula marina | reverse complement strand
CCATCGCCTTGGGACTTGGTGGAAAACGCCTTCGATGCCTGGAACGTCTCGCCGTCGGCATAGCGGAGTACGGGGTCCCAGCGGGTCGTGTCGCAGTAGATCAAGCCGCGCTTGTGAACCACGAACCGTAGGGCGTCTCCCTTGCGCACCTCGAGCGTGAGGCGGGGTTCGACGCCCTGATCGTCACCGCCCGCGATTTCGGCATGCCAGATTTCCCTGGCGTTGTGGCGGATGGACACCCGCACGCCGTCGGTGTTCCTGTCGGCATGGTACTTGGCGACCCGACCTGCGATCGAAAGGCGACCGTCGCGGGGGATCACGAACTGCCGCACCGCCGGGGTGTTCTCGCCGGGGTGCTGCCAGTCCTTGCCCACCCGCGTCCAATCCGGACCGGTCCAATAGGTCGAGCCGTACCAGACGTCGTTGCGGTGTGCCAGCGGGCGATACCGAATCGCGTCCCAACCATCGCCGATGCGGACGTTCCATGCGAGAACGTCAACCCCGGACACACAAACCGGCGATTGTCCTCGATTGGCGACCCTCGCTTGGATCGCCGCCGCGCCAGCGACCCCGGCTGCCCCGGTCTCGTGCTCGAGAAAGACGCCCTCGGGCATGGCGCGCGCGGGCCCTGGTTCGATCTGTCCCGCTAGCGATGTCATCGGCTGGGTGCGGAGGGGTTCGGGCACCGACGGACCCGCGGCCGAAACACTCGCAAAGAGCCCCGCGGCCAGGATCGCCAGGGCGTGCCACGCGCCAGACCGTTGAAATCGACGTGTTGCCATACGTTGAACGCCAGGTCGCCCATAAGGAACGACCGGCCGAAAAGCGACCCGGGTTTCGGCCGATCCCTATCCGCCAGCTTATCTCGGAAGGCGCGCCTCTGCCAGACCCGCTGGAAATCGAACCGCCAGGCGATTAGGATGACCGTCGTAAGGGCCCCCAAGGGGCTCATGGCAGCGACCATTTCGCGAGGCAAGATCCCAATTATGTCCAGGCGGATCCTCGGTCTGACCCTGCTGTCGGCATCGCTTGTGCCGTGTTTTTCGTGTGGCGACGAGAAGATCCTCTTCGAGAAGCAGTCGCCCTATAACCTGATCGTGGTGACCGAGGACGAGCAAGGCCTTCGGACCCTGCGCTTCGAGCGGCACGGCGTGCGGCAAAGTGTGGTGAAAGTGGGCGACCCCGACCACTTGGAGCTGCCGTACGCCCGGGCCATGTTTGCCGGGCTGGCCTTCGGCGACAACCCGCGCCGGGTGCTGATCGTGGGTCTGGGAGGCGGCACGCTGCCGGCCTTCCTTCACAAGCACTACCCCCAAACCGTCATCGACGTGGTCGATATCGACCCGGGCGTGGTGCAGGCTGCCCGGACGTACTTCGGATTCCGCGAAGACCAGACGCTTCGGGCCCATGTGGCCGATGGTCGGCGCTTCATCGAGCAGGCGAAGATTCCCTACGACATGATTCTTCTCGACGCGTTTGGGGCCGAGAACATCCCCTACCATTTGGCCACGCAGGAGTTCCTTCGTTCAGTGCGCCGGGCCACGGCACCGGGCGGCATCGTCGTGGCGAACATCTGGAGCCGCGGCTCGAACCTCTTATACGACTCGATGGTCCGGACCTACCAGGAGGTCTTCGAGGATCTCTATATCCTCCAGGTGCAGGGCGCGGGGAACGAGATCCTTCTGGCACTTCCTCGCAAGCACGAGGTCCAGCGCGACGAGCTGGAGCGACAAGCCCGGGCGATCTCGAAGGAAAAGGCGTTTCGCTTCGATTTGGGCGACGTGGTCACGTACGGCTTCACCCATGCCAAGGAGAAGAACGCCCGGGGACACGTGCTAAAGGACCAGCAGTGGTAGAGGCAAGGTCCGCCGGCCCGCTTCACCTCGCTTCCGCCTTGCGTCTTGCGCCGCAAGTGCCGAACCCGCCTTGCTTTGCCTGCCGGTCGGCCCTATAATCGCCGCCCGCCTCGGGGACGGATCCCGCAGTCTTCGCTATCCCTACGGCGAGACGTCACATCCAAGGCCACCCCGATCAGGTGGTCGTCGGGAGCAAGGATGCCATTCTGAGCCGGAGCGATTCGATTTCGCCAGATTGCCCCCTGCGCGCCGGCGGACGAACGCGCGACGGCGCGACTGCGCGCCAACCCCACGCTGGTTGGGGCCGCGGTCCTCGCAACGCAACTGCTCGCAAATGCCTTCCGGAACAAGGCTTAGGCTCAGGCAGGTTGGCGGACGAAGCCCACGACCCGAAGACCTGTCTGCGGTCGCTGGGGGTCGTCCTTGCGATGCTCTTGGCAAGCTCTTCGGCCGTGGCCCAAGTCGATCTGCCCGACGCCACGGAATCAGAACCGATCGTCATCACGGCCCCCACCGCGCACCGATGGACCGAGGGAAGCTACGAGGTTTGGGTATTCTCGGGAAACTGCCGCATTGAACAAGGGCTGAGCTTCGCGCAAAGCCGCGAAGCGGTGCTGTGGATCGACCGGGCCACGGCGTTCGACTCACCGCGGAGCAAGGTGATCGCTTACCTCGAGGGCGACGTGACGGTCGATGTCCGCCGCGAGAAAGCCCGGGCCAGACTGATTGAAACGCGCTGGATGGGCCGGTTCTTCACCTTGGCGGCCGTCGAGGTCCACGTCCCGCAGGTCAGCGGTCCGCCGCCATCGCCTCCGCCCGTCTATCAACGTGCCGATGCCTATCGCAAAGCAAGCATCGATCCCGCGGTGCAGCGCACGCAGTACCAAGAGCCGCCGGGCACGGCGGCATCGGGCATGACCGAGGCGTTGCCTCCCGGCACGCGGCGCATCCGGGCCTTCCAGCGCAGCGACGTGCCCGTGCAGGTGCAGTGGTTTCCCGACCGGCAGACGAACCAGTGGGTGGCGGTGATCGACGGGGGAGTGAACGTCGTGATCGACGGCGTGATGGTCGACACCTCGCGCGGTCCCTTGCCGTTGGGATCGCTCGACATCTCGACCGACCGCCTCGTGTTGTGGACCGCCGGTGTGGAAGAGCCGGACCTTACGGGCGGGAAGCTCCAGTCGCAGGACGTACCTTTGGAACTGTACCTGGAGGGCAACATCGTCTTCCGCCAGGACGAGCGGATCATCTACGCCGACCGCATGTACTACGATGTGCGCAATCAGGTCGGCACGGTGTTGGGAGCCGAGCTGCTGACCCCGATACCCGAGTACGAGGGGCTCTTGCGCTTCCGGTCGGAACTGCTTCAACAACTTGGCCCCAATCGGTTCTTCGCGCAGAATGCGTTCGTCACGTCGAGCCGGATGGGCCAGCCAGGCTATCGTCTCGAGGTCGGATCAGCGACCTTCGAGGACCAGACGGTTCCGCGGATCGACCCCTTGACGGGCACGCCGCAATTCGACCCTGGCACCGGCGAGCCCTTGGTCGATCACCATCGCCTGGCCACGGCACGAAACAACGTGCTCTTTCTCGACGACGTGCCGGTGTTCTATTGGCCCTACCTCGCCACCGACCTTCGAGACTCGTCGTACTACCTCCGCCGCATCCGCTTGCGCACCGACAACATCTTCGGCTTCCAGGTGATCACCAATTGGAGCGCCTATCAGCTTTTCGGAATCCGCAACCGGCCCGCTGGCACCGACTGGGACCTCAGCCTCGATTACCTCAGCGAGCGCGGATTCGGGCATGGAACCGATTTCACCTACGATCGCGACGAGTTCCTCGGCATGGCGGGACGGGCCCAGGGGATGATCGACTACTGGGGCATCGACGACCACGGTTTCGATACGCTGGGCCAGGACCGCAAGGACATCCCGCTCGAAAAGGACTACCGTTTCCGCCTGTTCGCGCAACACCGGCAGATGCTCGAGGGCGATGTGCAACTGAGCGGCGAGGTGGGGTGGATCAGCGACCGGAACTTCCTCGAACAGTACTTCGAGCGGGAATGGGACGAGCTGAAGGACCAGTCGACCGGCTTGGAGTTGAAGAAACTCGTCGATCACGCGTCGTGGAACCTGGCGGTCGACGGGCGTCTGAACAGCTTCTTCGCCGAGACGAATTGGCTGCCGCGGTTCGACCATTTTCTGCTGGGCGAGTCGCTTCTGAACGACGTGCTCACATGGCACGAGCACACGAGCCTGGGTTTCGCGCAGTTCAAGACCGCCCGGCCTCCCGAGGCCCCGGCCGAGCTAGCCCGGTTCCGTTTTCTGCCGTGGGAAGTCTCGCCTGGCGGTCTGCCGCTGGACACGCAAAGCGAGCGCCTGGTCACCCGGCATGAACTCGACTGGCCTTTCCAGCTTGGGCCGGTCAAGGTCGTGCCGTATGCGCTAGGCGAGCTAGCGCACTGGGGCGAAGACCGCGCGGGCGACGACCTTCAGAGGGCTTATGGCCAGGTCGGCATGCGCGCCAGTCTGCCGGCGTGGCGCGTCGATCCCACGGTCGACAGCGCCCTGTGGAACGTCCACGGGTTGGCCCACAAGGTGGTCTTCGATGCCGAGTTCGCTCTGACCGACGTCACCCAGAATCTCGATCAACTGCCGCTCTACGATCCGCTGGACGACAACTCGATCGAGGCCTTTCGACGGCGCTTCGTCCCGAACACCTTCCCCGGCCCCATGATCCCGCCGCAGTTCGACGAGCGGGCCTACGCCGTGCGCACCGGCATGGCCGGTTGGGTCACCGCGCCGAGCATGGAGATCGCCGAAGACCTGATGGTCTTCCGCCTGGGCATGCGAAACCGCTGGCAGACGAAGCGCGGTGGGCCGCTGCACCAGCGCATTATCGACTGGATCACGCTCGACACGAATCTCGTGCTGTTTCCCAAGCCCGACCGCGATAATTTCGGCGAAGTGCTCGGACTGGCCGACTACGACGTGCGCTGGCAGGTCGGCGACCGCTTGGCCCTGCTGTCGTCGGGGGCGTTCGACTTCTTCCACGATGGCCAGCGCGTCATCACGGTCGGCGGGTTTCTCGACCGGCCGCCACGGGGCGCGTTGTACCTCGGACTCCGCATGCTCGAAGGCCCGATCGACAATTGGATCCTCGCCATGTCGTACAGCTACCGCATGAGCCCCAAGTGGGTCTCGTCGTTCGGGATGAGCGTCGACTTGAAGGACCAGGGCAACATCGGGCAGAACCTGTCGATCACCCGGGTCGGCGAATCGTTCCTGGTCAGTGCCGGCTTCAACGTCGATTCGGGACGCGACAGCGTCGGCGCTCACCTGTCGATCGAGCCGCGGTTCCTCCCCCGCACCCGATTGGGCCAGGCGGGCGGAGCCCGGATCCCCATCGCGGGCTCAAGCGGGCTGGAATAAAGACCAGACCGGACAGGTCGAAGGATGGCGCGTGATGGACTCGGACACGCTGTGACCTGCGCCGAAAAACTAGACCTGGCCCGTTTGGGCCCGCTCGGCCCCGACGGCGAAGTGGGGCGAGGGCACGGGCTGAAGACGCACGCCCAG